>PFAC01000045.1 GCA_002773835.1 Chlamydiae bacterium CG10_big_fil_rev_8_21_14_0_10_35_9
TTGTCTTTTCGTTGAAAATGTTATCATAAAATGTATCTCAGATTAATTCGAAGACTTTTTCCAAACCAACTGCTCTGGATGCTTTTACCAGAACAACATCTTTTTCTGTGATAGTTTTAGAAAGATAATCACCTATTTCTTCTACCGTTTTAAACCACCTGCATGGCTTTTTTCTTTTTTCAAAATATTCACAAATAGAAAGGCATTCTTCGCCGGTACATATAACACTATCTAGCGCTTGAAAAGCCCTTTCAGCCAACTCCAGATGAGACTTTTCTGAAAAAATACCCAACTCAAGCATGGGCCCTAAAACAGCAATCTTTTTCCCCCCCTTCGGAGGACTTGGAAAATGTAAGAGAGCCTGTTTCATCGACTCAGGGCTTGCATTGTAGGCATCGTTAATAAACAATGTTTTTTTAATGTATAGCTTTTCAAAACGCATTTTTGGCAGTTCTATTGTAGTAAAACTTTTAAGGATTTCGCGCCAATCAAGTTGCATACATCGAGCAACAGAGCAAGCTGCCAATAAATTATGTTGCAGATGACTTTCCTGAAAAGGTGGGTTAATATTTATTATTTTTTCCCCTTTTTCATATATCTCATTATGAGATAGATAAAAATCGGCATTCATATCATGTGCGGAAAAACTAATAAGATCTTTTTTTATTCTTTTTAAAGAATCAAAATGTAAAAGATCATGATCTAGTATTTTTAACTTCGTTCTAGATCCATTAAATATTTCTATTTTAGCCCGAATGATTTCTTCTAATGAGCTGAAATTTTCAGCATGAACTAATGATCCTTTTGTAATAAGGGCAATATCTATGGGAACAATTTCTATCAATTTTTGGATATGGCCAAAATTACTCATGCTCATTTCCAAAACAAGTACTTTTTCTGACTTATCAAACCGTAAAAGGTTTAAAGGAAGCCCAATTTGAGAGTTTTGGCTTAATAAAGTTTTACCTACTTTATATTTTGTAGAAAGGATGCTAGCTAGAATTTCTTTTGTAGTTGTTTTACCTACCGTTCCTGTAATGCCGATTCTTATACCCTTAAAATCTGATATATACAACCTGGCAAACTCTTGTAGAGTCTTTAGAACATCATTGGATTTTATTAAATCCAAACCAAAGCTTGGTCCTATATAACCGGTGTGAACAACAGCCGCTATCCCTCCCTGATGAGCAACACTTTCTAAAAAATCATGCCCATCACTTTTTTGCCCTTTTAAGGCAAAATACAGGTCATTTGGACATATTTTTCTACTATCTATTTGAAAGCCAGTTATTTGAGTTGCTATCTCATAATCTAGCCCAAATTTAGTCAAGAACTTATATCTTCCCATGATTCAATGACTTATGAAATAAAAATAGGTTGAAGGTAAATGTTTTTTTTGTTATAATAGTATAGACAAGGTAAATAATATGACAACAATTACAGCTAAACCATCAAGCACAGCTTCAGATCCTATTGTAGTTAAAGCAACACCTGTTGACCCTAGAATTGTATCTTTTGGGGGTAATACTTACAGGCTTACTTATTACACAGACGGAATTGATCAGAATTTAAGTAATAAAGACTGGCAGGGTCTAAGGCAAAAGTTTATACGTCAAATGACCTCCCTTCAAAATGAAGGAAAACGAGACCTATCTAAGGTTAAAGTAATAGCTTTCAAACTAGAAACAGACAGAATTGATATTTGGCACCATGGTTCTTTAACTCACAAACCAGATACTGTTCTCAGAACACATGAAGGCGCATTAAGACACTTTTTAGTTAATATCCCTCCTCTTAAGAAATCTGATGATGATACTGAAAAGAAAAAAGCTACAACAACACCTACAGAGCCATCAAAGCCAGCGCTTTCTACTACCGAGGAATATGATCGTTTAATAAAAGAAGGAAAGCTTAAAGAGGCTGTTATCAACGATTTTGAAGGTAACTATGGACCGGATTTAACGAATGACTCTCTTGGATTTTACCTAAATACTCTTAAAAATAGAATTCCACATAATCTAGAGATATTAACTTACGAAGGTAACAATTGCCCATTGATTTATGACGAACCCCATCTAGTAGACTGGTCTAAAGGAACAAACTCTGAATTAAACTTACCTTTAGTTCAAGCAATGTCTAATAATCAAAATAATCAAATCTATATTCCTTTTAGGACACCTGGCCATTTTGAATTAATTGTGATTGATAAAGAAAGAGGAGAAATTATTGGTTACGATCCATTAGGCCATTTCAATGATTCAACTGATAGAAGGGATGTTCTTTCAAAGTTACAAAGCATGGCTAGAGAGTGTGGATTTGGTGATTATCGCATAATTTCTGATCAATTCCCCAACGGAGTTCATCAAGACGACTCTGTTCGATGTGCATTGCATGTAATTGATTTTATTCTTCGAATGGTAAATAGAGCTTCAGCTCGAGATATCTTCCGACTAGGGAACGATCAAATTGACATAGAAAAAACACGTCAAGATGTATTAGAACTTCTTAGAGCTTCTTAATAGCAAAAGTTTAAAGTCATTTTCAGTTTTAAAATTCTTCCATTGACCTTCCTGCAAAGATAAGGCATAATCTCTACTCTTATTTTGGTGGCATAGCCAAGTGGTAAGGCAGAAGCCTGCAAAGCTTCCATTCCTCAGTTCGAATCTGAGTGCCACCTAAAACATTTCTTTATATATGCTGTATCTAGTTGCAACTCCTATTGGAAATTTAGAAGATATTACCCTTAGAGCTCTTTCTGTTCTAAAAGGATGCGATCTTATTTTATGTGAAGACACTAGAAGGTCTATTAAACTTTTAAACCACTTTTCTATAGAAAAACCCCTCTTAAGTTTTCATAAATTCAATGAAGCAAAGCTCGAAAAAAAAATTTTAACGGAGCTTGCTGAAGGCAAAGAAATCGCCTTAATATCGGATGCAGGCACTCCCTTAATCAATGATCCGGGCTTTCAGCTCGTCCAAAAATGCATAGAAAATAAAATTCCTTTTACTGCTGTTCCTGGGCCCTCAAGTGTGATTGATGCACTTGTCCTATCTGGGCTTTCTTCGCAAAGTTTTCAGTTTTTGGGCTTTTTGCCCAAGGGGCAGGAAGAGCGCAATCGATTTATTCGAAAAGGACTATTTTTCGAAGGAACCACTATTTTTTTTGAAAGTCCTCATAGGTTACTTTCCACGTTAGAAGCCGTTGCAAAAATAGATGCCAATGCCCATGTGGTAGTTGCAAGGGAACTTACAAAAATGTATGAAGAATGTATTCGAGATACTGCTAAATCTTTAGTTGTGCACTTCCAAAAACATCCTCCCAAAGGTGAAATTGTGTTACTTCTTTCTAAAAGTGATGCGATTCTTAATACAATTTCAGCGGAAGAAATGATACAGCTGTTATGCGAGTATCACGGCATAAGCACAAAAGATGCGATCAAACAAAGCGCTAAGCTGTTAAACCTCCCCAAAAAAGAAATTTATAAAAAAATGCATAGCAAATGATTTTACTGACTACTGCAACAGAAATTGAAGCCAGAGCTGTTATTCAAAAACTCAAACTGAAAAAGCTACAAGATCCTTATTTTAGTATCTGGCAAAATGAGGAAGTAATTCTCGTTATAACAGGTATTGGAAAAGTAAAAACAGCTAGTGCTATTGCTTATGTTTTTGCCATAACCAAGTCGTCAATTAAAGCTGCTATTAACTTTGGTCTTGCCGGACACAAATACTTAGATCCTGGACTAGTGTTTTTAGCCCATAAAATTATGGACTTTACAAATGGAAAGTCTTTTTACCCTGGTATTTCTTTTTCTTTTAAAGATATAACCAGTCCCTTAACAACATTTGACCTACCATATACCTCCTATGAGATAGATAGTGGTTATGATATGGAAGGGGTTGCCTTTTTTGAGACATGTCTTAAGTTCCTTTCCTTAGATGTTATTCACTTCCTTAAAACTGTTTCAGATAATGCAAAAAACCCTCTCCCCCCCCAATTAGATAAGAACTTTTTCTTACATTTAATGAAGGCAAGCCTTTCTGCTCTTGAAAGCCTAATTGCTACACTTACATCCATGAACAAATTACTTTTTACACCGCCTAGTGTTGATCTTTCTTTTTTTATAGAAAATTGGAACTTTACGGAATCAGAAAAAAATATTTTATCTGATGTACTGCAAAGATTAATGATTTTAGAGAAACCTTATAAAGTTGAAGCTCTAAAATCTTTAAGTAAGCATGAAGTATTGCAAGATCTAAAGAGATTGTTATGATTGAAACAGTGTATTTAGAAAAAGAAATCAAAAACCATCCTAGAGCTGATAAAATAATTAATAGAGTAAACCCCAAAAGGGTCATAGAAATTGAAAGATACCAAGAGCTATTTAATCTAAAGTCCCAAAGCTTTAGGCTTCAAAAGAACAAACCCTCTCTTATTTTAGCTAAAAAGCATGGTAAGTTTATTCACCCGATTCCTGAAAAATATGGCATTGGCGGAAAAGAAAATTATTACTTTTCCCATCTATTAAACTGTCCTTTTGACTGTCAGTATTGTTTTTTACAAGGACTTTACCGCTCAGCTAACTACGTCCTTTTTATTAATTATGAAGACTTTATGGAAGAAATCTCTAAGAAAAAAGATCAAGAGACTTACTTTTTTTCCGGCTATGATGCCGATAGCTTGGCCCTTGAGCCTAAAAGCCACTTTGTAGCTGAGTTTCTTCCCTTTTTTGAAAGCCTTCCACATTCCTTTTTAGAACTTAGAACTAAAAGCATTTTTACAAGACCCCTTATCAATCATCAAGCGATTGCAAACTGCATAGTTGCCTATACGCTGAGTCCAGAAAGCATCTGTAAAGAAGTTGAACTGAAAGCCCCTCCTTTACACAAGAGATTAAAGAGCATTGTTGATCTGCAGCAAAATCAATGGAAAATAGGACTACGCTTTGATCCGCTTATTTATGTGGACAACTTTGAAAGCACTTACAAAAATTTTTTTCAGGAAGTTTTTTCTAAAATTAATTTAGATCTTTTACATTCAGTTACCTTAGGCACATTTCGACTTCCTTCTTCTTTTTACAAGCCCATGAAAAAACAGGTAAAAAATCAAAAACTATTAGCTGTGTTAGAAAAGACTCCAGATAATCAGTATACTTATCCTCCCGAAAAACTAGAAAAACTACTGCACTTCTGTACAGAAGAACTTTTACATTATGTAAACAAGGAAAAAGTATTCTTATGTCAGTAGAGAAAAAAATCTTACTTACAGGAGCAAGTTCCGGCATCGGTCTTTCAACAGCAAAGCTACTTTTAAACAAGGGATTTTCTGTGATAGGGCTTTCAAGAACAAAGCCCCCTATTGACCATCCTCTTTTTACCTATTTTAAAATTGATTTAATGCACATTACTGAAGATTTATGCAAAGAATTGCTAGAAACAACAGGCCCTATCGATGCTTTAATTTGCAATGCAGGACAAGGTAAATTTAGTAACTTAGAAGAGTTTTCTTTTGCTCAAATAAAAGACTTAATGGAAATAAATTTTACCTCTCATGCTTTACTTACCCGGTTTTTTCTTCCTCATTTAAAAAGAAGAAGTCATGCAAATATCGTTTTTATTGGATCAGAGGCGGCCCTTTTAGGAAAAAGAAAAGGAACTGTTTATTGCGCTTCTAAGTTTGCGCTAAGAGGGTTTGCTCAAGCTTTACGAGATGAGTGCTCCACCTCAAGTGTACGGATAAGTATCTTCCAACCTGGAATGACAGATACTCCTTTTTTTGATAGATTAGACTTTAAACCAGACATTTCTATAGACCCTGAACAAATTGCAAAAACTATATTGTTTATTTTAAGCACTGGACCAGACGTTGTATTTGATGAAATTACTTTATCACCTGTAAAGAAGAAACTTTCTTTCACTAAATTTTGCGAAAAATGACCATTCACTCCTCCTCAAGGGTAAAAAAAAATTTATTTACTTAAGAAAACTCTTTTCCATTTTAATAAAATCTTTATAATTGTTTTTTAATTCTTAAATATGAGGAAAATGCCATGCTAGTGACCCAATTAATTGATTCGGCAGTAAATGCTTATTTAAATAATAATGAAAACAATGCAAGATCAGGATCTTCAAATCCTCTTTTCGATAGTGAAAAACTCATCTTAAAATATAACTTAACTGCCTTAGCCTCTAATGTAGGTATTGTGGGAGTAATCACTTCTTTGGCTCTAAGTGCATTAGGGTTAATAAGCTCTATTAGCGGCCTATTTTTATTAATCGTTTCTTACACTCTTCATTCAGAAGCCAGCTCAGAAATAGAAAATTCCATCCCTGGTGCATTTGATGGAATACTGAGCCGAATTAATTCTGATTGGTCCAATAAGTGTTGCGGTGATTTATTTTATAAATATGTTGACCAAGATAATGAAGGGCTACATTATAAGCATCCTTTTTTCGATAAGCCTCCTTTTGTCCTAGGTTCGTCATCTAATTAATCTTATTATCTCCATAGATTTGTTCTATGGAGATATTTTTAAAAGCAATCCTGCTTGACAATCAACTCCATTCTTTTTTAAAAGGAAGAATTCAATTTAAAAAGAATACTTTAATGCCTGATTCCTTTGATTTAGCGTTAGACATTGGCAACTCGACTTTAGGAGGAGCTTTTTTTCAAGAAGAGCTTTTAATTGAAACATTTCACTTACCCGTTCATCCTTTAAAGGAAAAAGATTTAGATCCTTATATTCAAAATAAATCCATTTCTCAGGTAATTATTGGATCAGACAATATAGCAGCTGGGCTTACCTGTTTGAGATACTTTCAAGCAAAAAATATTCCAGTTTTTGAAGTGGACTCAGAAAATCTTTCGCTTATTTTAGACGTAGAAAAGCCAAGTGAAGTGGGTAATGATCGCATTGCCAATTCTTACGGAGGACTATTTGCCCATCCCAACACAGACTTGATCATAGTTGACATGGGGACAGCTTTAGCTTTTGATGTTGTAGCCAGAGAAAGGAGGTTTTTAGGAGGCGCTATTGCACCCGGTCTTCATATCGCAGCTAAAGCATTATCGGAGTTTACGGACAAACTTCCTTTAGTAGAAATTGAAAAACCAAAAAGCTGTTTAAGCAAATCTACTATTGGCAACATTCAAAGTGGTGTTTATTACGGAATGATAGGAACTATTGAAAAAATAGTCTCTGAAATAAAAAATATTCACTTTGGCCAAGGCAATGTACTAGTGATTGCCACTGGATCATTAGCTAATCCCGCAGAGGCTGAAGCTGACTCATCTATTTTCGCCAAACTTCGATCCGATCTTGAAAAAGACTTAAAAACTACTATTGATTATTTTGAGCCCGATCTTACTTTCTTTGGGTTACATGAAATATTAAAAGAAAAAGCTAATGGCAAACGAACCTGAAAGAATAATTTTTTACCAAAAAGCTCGTAGTAAATTATTAGCTGGAATCTCTAAATTACTACAGCAAGTCAGCGAAGTTCCAGATCTTTTAGAAAAACCTTTTTTAGAAAAACTTTCTCTGTCAGATCCTCATGAGAATATTGGGTTAAAGTTAGGAGTTGCTTTTCTTACAAAAACTCAAGGCTCCCATCAAATAAAACTGTTCTTTTTAGAAATCCTTTATAAGCTAATACAATCTGGGATTTCTTGGATAAATAAGGAAAAAGATCCTTTTTTATTTCATCAGGCCTTAAAAAAGATCAAGACCAACTTGTTTCACCATTTACAAAAAAAATCTAGCACGTTGCAAACTTTTGAAGAGCTGCTAGCAATGGCAAAAACTATTACGCAAGATGATCAAGTTCTAGCATGTATAAAGCAGTATTTGAAAAATGATGATCCTACCAATGAGCTGCAAATACATACATATTTTACCAATCCTTTACATAAATCTTATTGTAAAGAAATAGAGTTAGAAAATGTGCAAGTTGCCATATGCGACAAAGAAGTAGAGTCAATCTTTGAACTGCTTCCTCTGTTAGAGACCTACACAAATAACTTTGAAATACTTGTCATTGTTGCAAAAAAATTTGCACCTGATTTGATAGCAACCTTTGCTATTAATCGTATGGAAAACATTCAAAAAATATATCCTCTTATAGTATCCGACCCTAAATCCTTACAAAAATTACAAATTTTTGCAGATCAAAAAGCTTTAATACGGGTTGATAAAGTGATCCTTTCTGAAATGAGTGCTACCTTTTTGCAAATAAGTAAAAACAGTAGCATTTCTAGCACATTAGATTCACAACAGGCAGATATGTATAAAGAATGTCTTCATCAACTAAAAGAGGCTAAAAAAAGTCCTATCATAAAGGATTTTTACTCCCCTCTTATTTCTGAGCTGCAAGCGGCTATAAATACTAATTTAGAAATTGTACAAGATACTCTGCAGTACATCCCAATGACGATTTTTAAAAACAACCTAACAGAAATCCTAACTACCGTTGAATTGCTGATTCAAACGGATGCCGCCATTGCTTCAGATGATATGGAAGGTTGATCACTATTTAATATTTTTTGCAACTCCAATACTTTATCTTGAATCTCAGCCACTTCAGCAAGGATTATTTGTTCATTTCTCATCAATGATTGAAGCTTTTCTATTTTTTCTTTTTGCTGACTTTCATCAAGACTTTTCAATTCTTGCTTCAAAGAATGTATTTTATCAGCTAAGCACTTAATTTTTACACGGAACAGTTTATTTAAATGCTTTAACCTTTTGTGCATGTAATCAATCACTCCAAGCTTCTCAAGTGAATTATCTATCTTTAAAAGATTTAAATATTTTTTTATTCGAGATAAAAATGTCTTTATTTTTTTAGCTTCTAGAATACTGAAAGGACGTTCTCTTGAATTGATTAAAATGAATCTTTCTGAAATACATCTTGCTTCAAGCATTTCATTTTTCAATTTTTCAAAAATTTTCTCCCCAGAAACACTTTTATTTAGCTTTTCTACTCGGGTAGATAATTCTGACACTTCTTTTGTCAATGTCTGTATTTCTTCTTCTATTTTTTCTGATGCTTCAGGATTTAGGGCTTTCTTTTTTTCTTCCTGCTTCCTAGATAAAATAACATGCAGTGCATGTAGTTTAGATTCTGTATTAAATCTTAAAAGGCATTTGTATCCGTAATATTGATTAAATTGCCTTATATGTGCATGCCCATTAAAAGTGGGCTCTCCACCAAACATAACAACATATGCGTGTTCAATTTGTTCATTAATAAAGTATGCTAGATCTAGATCATTTTTTTTTAATGCTCCATAAAGGCCCTTATTGTTATTAGAAATTATATCTAACCACTTCGGATCTGGAGAAATATCCTCTTCTGATAAAAACCAACTCGTCTCCATTACAGATGATAGACTTTTAGCATTGTAAAGGGATTTATCGAAGAAAATCGCTTTATTATTTAAAAAAAAAGTTGTAACTGCAAAGGCTATCCTTGTAGGAGCAGATATTATGACAGGAACTTTGTCTTTTAATCTTTGAGCAAGCATATGAGGTCTCCCAGTGAAACATCCAAAAGAAACTAAACCTCCTCCGTTTTCTTTATTTTTAATATAATTAGATGTGCTAGACCACCAGTGTTCTTCATTAAAATGAAAATTTTTCTGAAATTCAATACTGTCTCCATCACTATGTCCGCAAAGAATTACCATTTGTACTTTTTGATTAAAAACTTCATGTGTTTTTTTAATAGTATTATTAAAGTCGGCTTCATCTAGAGGTTCATGTACCACAATTGCTTTTGTTGCGCATAAAGACCAAATAGTAGGAGATATTATTTTGTCGTCTGAGGCACCATTACGATCGCAATCTTTTGAAGCTTTCATAATGACTACTATCTCTTTATCTGTTTTTACACGTGCATCAGTCCTTACAGAAAAAAGACTATTTGTTTTTGGAGAATATAATTGTATTTCAGAAACTTCTTCTTTAGAAATATTTAATGATGAAGAAGCAGCTGGTTGAGAAGTAATTGCTGATGCCATGTATTACCTAATAATTAAATAAAATTTACTATTAAAAAAGCTAACATTGTATATATGACATTAATTTATTTAAATTATTATAAATTTAAACAATAAAAAATTAATCAACTAAAAACTTTTATTTTAAAAGGTTGTGTCAGAAATTCATTATATTAAGAAGACATCTTGACAACTCTAGCTACGCTTTATATTTTGCAATTACATGGGAAGGAAGATATGGTTAGGGCTTTATTTGTCATATTATTTCTGCAAGGTTCTATATTGAAAGCTATGCCTATTGATGAATTAGAAAAAAACTCCATGTTATACCAGTCTAAGCAACTCTCTAAAAAGTATATAGGGAGCAAAGCTCAATGGCAGCATCCTTATGGCTTACCTAAGACTAACAAACTGGTAGCAAAATCTTCTGCTTGGTTTACCTCGTATGCTTTATCTACCATTTATCCAAAGGAAGATACTTTTTTTTCCTTTATTGGGAGTGAAAAACTTTGGGATGTCTTTGAAGATATTGGGCTAAGCGGCATTCATCTTGGACCTTTGAACTTAGCAGGCCAGTTTTTTCAAGATCGATTACTGCCTTCTGCCGATGGAGGCTTTGATCCTATTAGCTATGAACTAGATCCAAAATTTGGAACGTATCAAGAGTACCTTTCCTTTGTTAAAACAGTACAAGAACACAGAGGTATCGTTATTGGAGATCTTGTTCCAGGGCATACGGGAAGAGGATATGACTTCCTACTTGCTTTGAAAAATTATGAAGATTACCCCGGCTTGTATCATATGATAGAAGTGGAGGAAAAAGATTGGAAATACTTGCCTGATGTCCCTGACAATCAAATTAGCACCAACCTTTCTAGTAAAGAAGTGGAAAACTTAAAAGATAAAGGCTATATCGTTGGCAGACTTCAACGAGTCCTTTTTTTTGACTCTAAAGCTAAGCAAACGAATTGGGATGCTACCAGGATATTTGAAGGGGCAGATAAAAAGAAAAGAAGATGGATATACCTGCATTATTTTAAAGACAACCAGCCCAGTTTAAACTGGCTGGATCCTTCCTTTGCTGCCAATCGAGTTATTGCCGGAGATATTATTTTATCAACACAAAAACTGCATCAGACAGCTCTTAGGTTAGATGCCAACGCTTTTTTAGGTTTAGAAATCAATCCTGATTATAAAAAGGCATGGTCAGAAGAGCATCCCTTATCAATTATTGCAACAGATACCATAGCCATGATGACAAGGAAGTTTGGAGGGTTTACTTTTCAAGAGCTTAACATGCCCTTAAAAACCATTAAAGAAACTATGGAATTTGGCCCTGAGTTAAGCTATGATTTTCTTATCCGGGCAGCATCCTATCATGCTCTTGCTACTAAAAATGCAGATTTTTTAAGACTTTGCTATCACCTTCTTTTACGCGAAGGGATGCAGCCTATACAGTTTATTCATGCTCTTCAAAACCATGATGAGATAAATCTTGAACTTATCCAGTTTTCTCATGATAAGCAAAAGTATTTCTTCCAAGGAAAAGAATACAATGGGTTTGAGCTTAAAAAAGAAATCCTCAACGACTTGTCACAAAAAATACTTAAGAACAATGAGTATACTTGCAGCATAGAAAGTGGCCCATGTACAACAATTGTTGGACTTTGCGCAGCTTCTTTAGGCATTAACGATATCTATAATATGTCTGACAAAGAAGTCGAAAAAGTAAAAAAAGCTCATTTAGCCCTTGCCTTTTTTAATGCTATGCAGCCCGGTGTTTTTGCGATCTCTGGATGGGACCTTATTGGAGCTTTACCTTTACAAGAACAGCAAATTAATCAACTTACCCAAGATGGGGACAGGCGCTGGGCAAATCGAGGTGGATATGACCTTTTAGGCTGCTGCTGCAACACCATCAACCAAGAGCTACCAAAAGCACCTCATATTTATTCTAATTTGATAAAACAACTTAAAGACCCCTCTTCTTTTGCCTCACAAATTAGAGGATATCTAAAGGCCAGAAACCAATATGCTATTGACGCCTCTTATTTAACATGTGTCCCCTCCGTTGTAAATCCTTCTTTATTCATTCTCATTCATAGATTGTCAGGACTAGATTGTCTTCAAATAACTGCTATAAACTTTGGAGATAAGCCTATCCAAGAAACTATTGAGGTAGATGGATTTGCTTATACAAATGCTACCAATATCTTAACCCGAAAAGCAGAGGTTAAAGAAGCTAATTCTAAACGTTTTACTATTATTTTAGAGCCTCTGGAAAGCAAGGCAATTGTCTTTGAGCCTTACCGAAGCTTTTAAGCTAGAGCAGGATAAGTAAACAAGAAGAAATGGATAGCATTGACACAAAAGTGTGTTAGAATAGCTGCTTCAATTCGCTGTGATACAAGAAAGCTAAGTCCGTATATCAATCCTGAAAAGCTTGCTAAAGCAACATGCGCAGCTCCTTCAGGATAATAATAAAGCCCAAAGACAATGGAAGCAATTATTAAAGCGAAAAAAGAGCCAAAGCGAAAGTTAAAAACTCTACTTAATTTGGCTTGCAAAAACCCTCTAAAAAAAGCTTCTTCGCTGACGCTCACAATAAAAAGGTTATTTAGTATCCATTGCAGGGAAATAGCTGGAAACTTAGGATCAAATTTTGCGAAGTGAAAATGAGTGCTTATAGGAAATAAAATAAGGCATAGAATAGACGTAAATAGCAAAACATTTAACACTATTTTTTTAAGGCCAAAGAAGTCCTTATTTAAGGAAATAACAAAAGCTAGTAAAAAAATACCCAGAGTTGCTTTATCAAACTCAAAATTCATAGTGAAGGGAAGGGAATCATCACTAATGGAATACTTTTCAATCATGATCCAGTTATTAAATCCTTTAAATACATGAAGTATCATTCCAGCTCCAATTAGCAATATGAGCAGGTCATAAATTGAAACCTTTTTCCCATCTTGTCCCGTTTTAAAGGCAGCAACAGCCAATACAGCAATAGGTAACAGCCCTATAATCTTAAAATGATCAGACAAAAGGCCAAAGCATAGAGCAAAAAAATAAGATATGATCCATGTATATCTATATACAGGGAGCCACAGGCTGATAACGCTAGCAATGGTAAAACCAAAAAATAGATATTCTGGAAAAAATTTAGTATCAAGCATCGTCAAAAAAGGTGTTTTTTTTTACCATGGGCTCCATGAAAGCTGCCATCATTACTGCACAAGGATTAGGCGATGGTCTTATAATGATGATCATAGCTTACCACTTAAAAAAAACAGGATATCAAGTAACCGTTTTTAATAAACATCTTTTTAGTTTTTATAACTGGTTTCCGGAATATACTTTCACAAGCAAGTTTGATATAAAAAAACTTCCTGATTTTGATGTTGTTATTTTACAACATGACAATTCACCTGAGGCAAATGCTTTAGCAGAGTGGAAGAAAAAAAATAGCTTAAAAGACCTGTATGTACTTTATACAAATTATAGATTTAACAAACATGGCATTCTCGATTTCACAACTGACTACCCTTACAACCAATCCCGAACAATGGTCTTCAATACTGTTTCAGCAATAAAACATTTTTTCCCAGATATTAATGCCACCAATGAAAATGGGATTCAAATCCCCAAACATCTAACTTACCAAAAATATCAGAAGAGAATCCTTCTTCATCCCACCAGCGGAGATGCTGCAAAAAATTGGGAACCTAATAGTTTTCTTAAACTGGCCACTCTTTTAAAACGAAAAGGTTTTTCTCCTTATTTTATTATTTCAGAAAAAGAAAAACCTCATTGGCAATGGGTAGAGAGCAAAGGATTTATGCTTCAAGCATTCAGTGACTTGAGTAACTTAGCTTCTTTTATTTATGAATCTAAAGCATTAATAGGCAATGATTCAGGGCCTAGCCACTTAGCCTCTAACTTAAAGATTCCTTGTCTGGTGATCGCTAAAAGACGACAAAATATGCTTCAGTGGAAGCCTGATTTTGGCCCAGCTAAGATCATTTTTCCACCCCGTTACATGATAAACCTTAAATTTTTGAGATTAAAAGATTATTTTTGGAAAAAACTAATTAGACCTAAAAAAGTTTTCAATAATTTAATATTAACAATAAATAATTGATAAAAAAATTATTATATTAAATAATGATTATAGAAATGAGGTTCTTTATGAAAGATCTGCCACACCACGTTAAACAACTGAATAGCAAGGTTGTCCGTTCTTTAAGAAGAGAAGAAGAAGAAAAAATGAAGTATGATAAAGAATTTCGCATTGAGGAAAGTGAACAGCAAAAGAAGAAAAAAGCCAAATTGAAGCGAAAAGCTAAAAGTGAGGCGCATACTCCTCACCCTCAGACACCTGAAGAAAGAAATGATCTAATGAATGAAAGGGTGCCGATTACAAGACCTCGGTCTCACCGCTCCCCTCCTAATAAATAATACTTTCCTTTTTTAAGTTAAGTTATTAAAATATATATAATTAATTATAATTTTTGACATGATTTTAAATAAAAACTTTATTAGAATAGCTCATATCTCTGACTTGCACTTTTCTAAAATCTCCTATCATCCTTCCCAGTTTCTAACAAAAAGGTGGGTTGGAAACGTTAACCTACTACTATTTAGACGAGATATGACCTCCAAAGAACACCTTTGGCAGCTGCCTGACTTTTTAGAAAAGGAAAAGGTGGATTTAGTTCTGGTCTCGGGTGACCTTTCCTGTACTTCCATGACGGATGAATTCCAAATGGCGGCAGAATTTTTAAGTACTCTAAAAGAAAAAAATATTCCTTATTTGGTGATTCCTGGAAATCACGATCACTATATTAAAGAAGCTTATCAAGCTAAACTTTTCTATCAGTTTTTCCAAAATCCCGCTTCTACTGTACGTAAAGACTTAACACTTAAAGACAACCGAATAGAGGTTCAAAAAATTAACGAAAAGTGGTGGGCTATTGTTTTTGATACAGCCTTACCAACATCTTTTTTATCCTCTCAAGGGCTTTTTCCTGAAGATTTGGAAAACACTTTAATTGAAGTACTTAAGACTGTCCCTAAAGATGTTTCTTTGATGCTTGTCAATCATTACCCCTTTTTCCAAAATGACATCCCTAAAAATAGATTAGTAAGAGGCAGAAAACTTAAAAAGATCTTAGAAAAACATCCTAATATCAAGCTATACCTTCATGGACATACTCATCGTGAAACTATAGCTGATTTGCGCCCTAGCTCACTTCCTATAATCTTAGATTCCGGATGTACAGGAGATCGAAAGCGTGGCTCTTTTCATATTATGGATTTAAAAAATGATGAGCTAGAACTAAGCGTTTATAAATGGAAAAATAGCTGGGACTTATCTGAAAAACAATCGTTTTCTATTACTTAAAAAGCTTATCCAAGTCAATAAATCCTGCCCTTTGCATTATTATCGCTATGATAGCAAGTGGGGCTAACCATTTTGTAAAAAAGTACCAAATTCCAAAAAGCTTTTTCCAGGATGTTCCCATGATAAATTCTTCCTGAATAAGCTTTTTATTGACTTTCCATCCAGCAAAAATTGAGACAAAAAGTCCAATAAAAGGAAGTATCCACTGAGATACAATATCTACAACTGTTTGAAAGAAAGTCTTTCCGTACATAATCTCCCAATTAGGAAAAATTATATTGGACCCTGTTAGAGCAGAAGGAATCCCAATAATAAAAATAGCAAGACAGGCAACAATTACTGCTTTCTTTCTTTTCCAGGAAAATAGATCTACAAAGTTAGCTACAATCACTTCTAGTAAAGCAACAGAAGATGTCAGAGCTGTAAAAACAAGCAAAACAAAAAAAGAGGTCGATAAAATTAGTGCTCCTGGAAGTCTTGCAAACAAAACAGGTAATGTTTCAAAAACTAAGCCAAAACCTGCCACAGGCTCTGATCCAAAAGTAAATATAATCGGAAATATCATGAGTGCGGCTAAAACAGAAACAACAATATTCATAGATGCAACAATGCAAGTTGTTTTTGGGATATTTTCATTTTTTCCCATGTAACTGCCATAGGTAAGCATCACTCCCTGACCTAAACTTAAAGTAAAGAAAGCAAGACCTAATGCTTCTAATACTCCCGATGGCTTTAGCTTTGTTAAATCTGGATAAAATATATAGTGTACTGCTTTGGAAAACCCATCTAAAGTAAGAGAATATCCGAGTAGAATCAATAAGATTACCAATAAAGAAGAAGTTAAAATTTTACTCCAGTGTTCAATCCCATCTCTAACTCCTTTATAAACCACTCCCCCCGTTAAAATGAGAAAAGAAATTTGCCATAAAATGGTGATGCCAGGCGACTTAAATAATATTTGAAAAACATTTGAAATTTCTTCTGGTGTCTTTCCAACGTAAAATTGATTAAAAGAGAGTAAAACATAATTTAACCCCCATCCTGCAACAACGCAATAGTAAGATAAAATTAAAAGAGCTGATAATACACTTAACCAACCAACTCCTTTCCATTGAGAAGAATTATTTTCCAAATTTTCAAATATACCAACAGCGCCTCTTTGCGCTTTTCTACCTAAAAGTAATTCTGCAATAAAAATAGGAATCCCAATGAGGACAGTAAATAGTAAAAATAATAATACAAAGAGCCCTCCTCCATTGACAGATGTCATGTAAGGAAACTGCCATAATGTCCCCAGTCCGATCGCAGAACCGGCAGCGGCCATAATAAATCCAAAGCTTGACGCCCAATGTTCTCTATTTTTTTTCATAAAAAGTTGGAAAATTCGATCCTACAGTTTTATCATATAGCCACGAATAAGTTCAAAGTAACATTTCATTTATGAGTTCTTTAAAAGTTCTGAAACCTTGGTATGAAAAAGGGTTAAAATTTAAATGTACAGAATGCGGCAAATGCTGCACTGGGAAGGATGGATACGTCTTCTTATCTACAGATGATATAAAAAATTTATCTCAACATTTTAAAATATCTGTGCAAGAATTTCTTGAAAAGTTCACTCGAGTCGAGTATGGAAAGATAGCATTAAAGAATTTAAATCGAAAGGGAGACTGCATTTTTTTAAGTAACAAGAAATGTATGGTTTATAAAAACCGCCCTCTGCAATGCCGCACCTTTCCTTGGTGGCCCCGCATAATGGATAGCAAAGAAGAGTGGGAAAGCACCCAAGAATATTGTGAAGGCATTGAACATGAAAATGGAGAGACAGTACCTTTTGATACCATTCAAGAAAACATAGAAAAAATGCTACAATCAGATGCTTGATCAAGAAATTCAAAATAGAATCAATCTTTGGCTTTCGTCAGACATTGATGATAATACCAAAAAAGACTTAAAGACTCTTTTAGAAAAAAATCCAGACAAATTAAAAGATGCTTTTTTCAAAAAGCTTGTTTTTGGGACAGGTGGAATTAGAGAGCTTGTTGGATTGGGAACCAACAGACTAAATCAGTATACTATCCAAATGGCCACGCAAGGCCTCAGCAATTATATTAACCAAAAAAACATTCGAGATAAAAAAGTTGTCATAGGATTTGACTCAAGATTGCACTCAAGATTTTTTGCCGAAGAGGCAGCTAAGGTTTTAGCTGGTAATCAGATAAAAGTTGTTCTTTTTTCCCATTTAAGACCCACTCCTTTTATCTCTTTTGCCTGCAGGGAGCTTAAATGTACAGCTGCTATTATGATTACTGCCTCGCATAACCCTCCTGAGTACAATGGGTATAAAGTGTATTGGAGCGACGGTGGGCAAGTCCTACCTCCTCATGATAAGAAAATCATTGAAGAGTACAATAACATTGAAACTTTTGATCAGATAAAGAAAACCAATTTGAGTGACCCCCTCATTGAAAAAATTGATGATGAACTAGATGAAAAGTATTTAGAAAAAACAAAAACCGTAGCTCTTCATTTAAAAGATGACCAAAACAAAGGAAACAACCTTAAGATCATTTATACCAATCTGCATGGATGCGGTATTACAACGGCTCCTAAAGCATTTGTAAAATGGGGATTTACCCATTATGAAACAGTGAAAAAACAAGAAGCAACGGATGGTGAGTTCCCCTTCGCTAAAAAACCCAATCCAGAAGAAAAGCAAGCTTTGCAATTAGGTTTAGATCAATTATTAGACTCTCAGGCAGATATTTTAATCGCTAACGATCCAGATGCAGATAGAATGGCGGCTGCTATCAATTACAATAAACAGGCCATTATTTTGACGGGCAATCAAATTGCCTGCTTGCTTGCCTATCATATTTGCCAAGAAAAGGAGCAGTTGCCTTCCAATGGTGCTTTTATTAAGACAATTGTAACCTCAGAGCTTTTCAAAGCTATTGTAGAGTCTTATAGTCAGACATGCATAGAGGTTTTAACAGGTTTTAAATATATTGCAGAAAAAATCCATCTTTTTGAACAAGAACATAATCATACCTTCGTGTTTGGTGCAGAAGAGTCTTATGGATACTTAAAAGGTGATTTTATAAGAGATAAGGATGGAACCATTGCAGCCTGTCTTTTTGCTGAGTTGGCCCTACAAGCAAAACTAAAAGGAAAAACGTTACTCGATCTGCTATATGAAATTTATGAAAAATATGGCATTTACCGAGAAGGTCAAACTTCTTTGTCTTTTGACTCCTCAGCATCTGGGATGAAAAAGATGAATGATTTAATGGATAAATTACGCTCTTCTCCTCCTGAAACAATAGGTTCTCTACAAGTCGTTAAAATTGACGATTACAAAAAAAGAACTAGTTTTAATAGACAAACCCAGAAAACAGAAAAAATTGAACTACCTGAATCCAATGTTTTGACATTTTGGCTTAACGATCAGACTAAACTTGTCATCAGGCCTTCAGGTACGGAACCGAAAATTAAAATCTATGGGGCTGTTTTTGAAAAAAATACAGATCAACTCCAGGAAATGATCGATAAGACTGATGACAGACTTAAAAGCATATTAGAAACTTTTACTCATGCAGCCCAAGAATAAATATACTCTAGCTCTTATAACAGGAGCAAGTTCTGGCATAGGCAGATCTTTAGCTATTAAGCTGGCAGACCAAGGCGTCTCTCTTATTTTAACGGGCAGAAATCAAACAGCTCTTTCTCAGTTAGCAACATACTTAAGAGCTAAAGTACCTAATATTTCTTTTCTGCAAGCTGATGTAACAAAAGAGCATGATATAGAAAAAATATTACAAGAGATTTACAAGAATTCTCCTGATTTGGTTGTCAATAGCGCCGGCATGGGGCTTTATGGAGAGGCTCTCTCCTATCCCACATCTAAACAGCTGGAAATACTCAATATAAACGCAAAAGCTTTAACTGTTATTACCCTAGAAGCTGCTAGAACATTACAATCAAAAAATAAAAAAGGAACCATTTTAAATATCTCTTCTGTTGCCGGCGAGTTTGCTTTCCCAAGTTTTGCACTATATGCCGCAACTAAAGCCTATGTAACTAATCTTTCCAAGAGCTTAGATGAAGAGCTAAAACCTTCCAAAATACGAGTATTATGTGCCCTCCCTGGCAGAGTTGCTACCCAGTTTGGTAAAAGAGCTGGGAGGACAAAAGAGAAGAAAATAAGCAGCCTCGTAATGACCCAGGAAGAGGCTGTAGATCACTTACTCTATCAATTAGAAAGAGAACTACCTACCTATATATTCAACTGGAAATACCGCTGGATGCATAGGATTTCCTACTTTACCCCTAAGACCCTCCTATACAACAACTTAAAAAAAGAAATTGATTCCAGAATAGAAAAAAGAGCCTTTTTACCTGTTAATGACTCGGTAGACCCCTTCCAATAGTCAAAAAAATATACAAAAAAAACAAGCAACTAGCTATAAACAACTTACACAAACAACAAAAAAGATTTTTTAATAAAGTTTTGAATACTAATATTTTAATTATTTAGATTCTTATATTATCAATATAAAAATAATACTTTACTTTTATTAATTAAACCGCTATTATTTTAAGTGTCTAAATATAAATAGGGAGATAATTATGAGCATAGCTATTAAGGAAACAACATTCCAAAATCCAATTAATTTTGCACCACGCGATTCTAGTCTTATATTTGAAGAAAGCTTTAATTCGATTGAAGAACTTAATCAAGCTATAGAACAACCTCTTTTAGAAAGGGAAGTTCTTGAATTAGAAGCTGAAATTAATAAGTTTGGAAATATAACTCTAAGTAATATTATCACTTTAAATCGAGATAGAATCAAAAACCAAGCTGAAGTTGTCAATCGGGATAATAAGGAATATTATAATAATTTAGTATTTTACCGTGATCAATTAAAAGAAGTGATTAAGGATCTAAAAGAGTGCGAAATAACAGGGAATAAAATTGGCACAATCTATAATACAGCTTCTTGGGTACAAGGAGTAAAATTTGCAACAACACTTGCCGTTTGTTTACCTGTGACTATCGCTTCACTTCCTTTGAGATTAATCCCTAATAAGATCCATGAAAAGGCCAGTGAACCTTCAAGTTCTTTTTTTACTCGCGCAGTTTCTTCTGTAAAATCTGGAGTAGAGGACTGGACTATTGTAGGAGCAAAACACTCTTATATCTCTGTTAAATTTTTACGCGCTTCTAGCAAATACTTTAACGCTGAGGTTATATACAATGCAAAACGGCAAAATGCGCAGCGAGCTGACATTTATACAGCAGAACACGTCTTTAAAAAGACTATAAAACGAATGCTCGGATTTAACAGCGGCCACCGCAGTTCTATCGCTTCGCGTATTAATGCTAAAAAACATACAATACAAGCAATGTCCGACTAAGAATTCTTTATACTTAAAAAGTTTACCTAAGGTGCCTTGATTACTAAAGGCGCCTATTTTTTTAACTTCTTTTTATATTTCACAACTCTTTACTGGGTCCTTTAAATATTTTGTGGAAAAGAAAAATATTTATTTTTTTCAATTATAACATTTAAACTATTCGCGAAAAAATTTTTTTAAGGAAAATTAATATGAGTAGCAGTATTTATACAAATAACAGTAATTCTTCTCTTCATTCAACTGAAACAACCATAGTAAGTCAGGAAGATATTGCAAGTCCGCAGGAGAAAAAGGTTTCTTTAAGAGTACTAAAGACAAAATTATGTGCAGCAGCAGCATTGCAAGGCGTGAAAGTCTTTTTTACTCTAGCAACTGGCTTCGTTCCATTGTTATATTTATCAAGATTTATTTCAGAAGAAGTTCATGAAAAGGCTGCAACATGTGCAGCGCAATTAGATAAAATTGCAACTAAAAAACAAGAAATTAAAGATATTACAGAGCAAGCACAAAACGAAAAGGATCCCCGCCAATGGGGAGTGCTTCATGTCGTAAAGAACTCCTTAACAAGAAGCTTAACCTTTTAATTCAAGAATTTCAAAGAAAACACCCTCATCCTCGAAGAGAACATTTTTTATCTTCTTTAAAAGCCACATGTGAAAGTAATAGTCTTGATTTAGGAGTGAGGTATTCAGTGTATAGGTTCAAATCTTTAATTAAACAAGCAAAGAAGTTGACCGAAGATAAAGTTTATGCAAATAGTGAACGCTATGAAAACCTAGGCAAAGTACTATTTAAAGAAGCGATTGGTTTTTCTACAGATCCTCATACTTCTATTAGTGATCGAAATGAAAAAATGAAAACACATCTTCGAACTGTCTAATCGAACAGGACTAGGAAAAAAAGAAAAGAATATACAAATAGATAACTAATAGTTATTAGGTATTTATAGAAAGTATAGAAAGAGCATATTGAATATCTAATGATAGAAATACTTGTTATTTGCGTTTGTATTCTTTTTAATGCTTTTCTTGCCGGTTCCGAAACAGCTTTTATAGCTACTAAAAAATCTACATTAAGGGCTCTAGTACAAAAAAAAGTAAAAAGAGCCCAGCTATTGTTACACTTAAGAGAAAATCCTGAAAAAACCTTATCAGTTATTCAAATAGGCATCACTTTTTTTGGCGCTCTTGGGTCGGCATTTGGCGGAGTCTTAGCCAAAGGATCATTAACTCCCTGGATTAAGGATACATTCCATTTAGATATGCCTCTTGCAGAGCTTATAGCTATTTTAGTTGTTGTCTCTCCCATTACTTATGTAAGCGTTGTAGTAGGTGAGCTGGTGCCCAAAACTATAGCGCTAAGAAGGCCTTCTTACTTTGCATTAAAAGTATCTCGTTTTCTTCAATGGATGAGTTATATAACTTATCCAATTGTCATGATCTTAGAAGTTTCCACTAAGCGGGTGATAGCTTTTCTTCCAAAAAAACATGTCTCAAAAGAGGCTGTAGATGAATCGACTGTTGCATTAGATGTAATTTCACCTCCTAGTCAAAAATATGTCTTAAATATTGTAAAAATAGAAAGTGTCACGGTAAGCGAAATTCTTCTCAGCTGGGAAAATACTGTAGTGGTAGAAGAAAAACAGTCTCAAGAAGAAGTAGAAAGCATTGCTTTAGCCTCAGGCCATACCCGTATTCCTGTTATAAGAAATACAGATATTATAGGAATACTAAATACTAAAGAATTTATGGTCGTAAATAAAATGGGAAAAGATTGGAGATCTGTCATAAGAGAGGCAGTTTTTGTACAAGAGGATATGCCGATACTATCTTCTCTAAGGCTAATGCAAGAGAAACGAACGCATTTGGTTATTGTGCTTTCCAAAGAAAAAAAGAAGTTGGGCATCGTTACCCTTGAAGAAATTTTAGAAGAGATTGTTGGAGACATTTACGATGAAGACGATGATAAGGCAGTTCGAAAACTATTAACTAGAAAGTTTCAATAATTTAAGCTTTTTTAGGATATTTTACTCTTACATGATGGCTCACAGATAGGGTCTTAATAAGAGTTTTCTTAATAATTCCAAGCTCTTCAAAAGTTAAATTACACTCATCAAACTGCCCATCTTCAGATCTTTCCCTAACCAACCTGTTGACCATTTCTGTTAGAGCCTCCTCGGATGTCTCTTCTAAGGAACGAGAAGCTGCTTCCAGCGTATCGCAAATCATGATGATAGCTGATTCTTTACTATGGGGCTTAGGACCTGGATATCTAAAAAGCT
The DNA here is from genome assembly GCA_002773835.1 of Chlamydiae bacterium CG10_big_fil_rev_8_21_14_0_10_35_9. Classification (GTDB taxonomy): domain Bacteria; phylum Chlamydiota; class Chlamydiia; order Chlamydiales; family SM23-39; genus 21-14-0-10-35-9. The sequence continues at coordinate 23,101 of PFAC01000045.1, forward strand.
TTTCATCAACCTCTTCTTTCTTACCCCCCTTAAGCTCCACTTCTTTAGCATAAAAATAAAAAACTAAAGTTGTCCCATGGTGCTGTAAGATAATATCAATAAATGGCTGAGGGAGGCGATATTTCCTTGCTAGCATCTCACCATCCCTAACATGGGATATAATTACCTGAGCTGATTCTTGAGGCGTTAAAAGCTGATGAATGTTTACTCCGCCCTGTTGGTTTTCTGTAAAGAAGTGAGGGTTGTTAAGTTTGCCAATATCATGATAAAGACAGGCAACTCGGCAAAAAAGCCCATTAGCGCCTATTGCTTGTGCCGCAGCTTCCGCTAAATTCCCCAAAACAAGGCAATGTTGATATGTACCTGGAACTTCTATCGCAAGTCTTTGTAGAAGTTCGTTATTAGGATCCATGAACTCCATTAGAGTCATATCTGTCATAATATGAAATAAAGATTCTAAAATAGGGAGAAGGCCTACCACTAAAATAGCTGAGGTCAGCATGAAAATAAAAGAGCTTAAAAAATCACTTGCAAGAGCAGGGTTCCAAAGGGAGTTTTCTCCAAAATTAAAAACGAATAAAACAGGAATAGCGCTTAAATAGGTTTTAGCAAAAACACCAAAAACCTCTTTTCTCTTCCTTAAAGAACCAGTTGTAATAATAACAGTAAGCGAAGTGACTAAATTGATAATTAAAAACCGATCATGATCAACTGCTAATGTTACAGATAAAATGATCGACAAAAAGCAGGCAGCAAAAAGGGCTGTTCTAGAATTAAGCAAATTGCAAACCAACATGGTTGCAAACGGTATAATCAGCGGATATCTCGTATCTATTAAATCTGAAGGATTTTTCAAAATGATATATTCAGTAACTTTGGCAAAGACTAAGGTCAATATGACAATACAAGTCATTAGAGAAAGCTTTTGCAAAGAGTAGATGATTTCAGGCTGGTTGTGCTTAAAATATAGCGCACTTAAACCAATGAAAATAAAAGACAGCATAAAGCTAGATAAAAGAGTCAAGGGAGCCCAAAGCTGCCTTGATTCATTAAGAGCTTTTTTCATGGACTGCATCATAAGTAAGTGACGAGGAGTTACTTTTTCAGTCTGCCCGATGATTCTGCTGCCTGCTTTTATCTTTGTATATCTGACTGGAACAGTATCTGTAATTTTTTTTCTAAGCTTTCGAGTAGAGGATATATCTTCTGTCAAAGACCATTCTCTTTCAGAAAAAAAGTTTACAACATAGTTAAGCTGCTGCTTATTATTGATTTTAGAAGAAGCATCTTCAAAAATTTCATACCAGTACTGCTGGGGAAGATACGTAGGAATATCTGTTTTTGTTGGAGTATATATGAAATAGTCCTCGGTAGACAAATTTAAGGTTTTCATCTTTTGGATGGTTCTAGCATCTGAAAACCTGCTAGCTATCAGCATATCTTCAAATTTATCTGCGATATTATACATTGTGTCGATGGATGTATCGGGAAGACTTTCTTTCCAGGAATTATCTCTTACAAGAAAATTTTCAAATTCTAGCCTTGTCTGCCTAAGCTGCTTTTCTTCAATCTGGTAAATGCTGCCTATCCCTTTTAAAGACTCCTGCTTCATAATCACAGTCGCCTCTTCATCGGGAAACTCAAAGTCCACCTGAGCTACTATATAGCGTTTGGCTATACTATTTAGCTCTAATGGTTCAATTCTTACCTCTCGAAAGTGAAGAAACAATCCTAGACAAAAAAATAGAATGAAGCCAACTAATAGCCTTAAACCCAGGTCATTATGGGCAAGACGTTCTTTGAACGACTTTTTTGTCTCTTTAGAAGAGGTGTCTTTTTCCATGGTTTTCTCTTTTAATTACACTCTATCAATTTTCTAAAAAAACAAAAAGGGTTAGCCTTTAGAAATAAGCCATAATATAATAGACTTGAAAAATTAAATGCCCTAATAATCTGTAGGCATGTAAAAAAAAGAAAAGCCATGCAAAAAAGCCATCAAACTCTTTTTAGAAAATATAGGCCTCAGACATTTCAAAGTGTTGTAGGTCAAATTTCTATCATTCAAACATTGAAAAACGCTTTGAAATATGACAAAGCAAGCCATAGTTACCTATTTTGCGGCCCCAGAGGCGTAGGAAAAACAACTCTTGCTAGAATTTTTGCTAAGGCCTTGAACTGCAAAAATCTAAATGAAGATATGGAACCTTGTAATAAATGTGGTTCTTGCCTGGAGATTACAGGGGGGCAGTCCCTCGATATCATTGAGATTGACGGAGCTTCTAATCGAGGGATTGATGATATAAGACAGATTAACGACACAGCGTGCTACTCCCCTTCTTCAGGAAAGTATAAAATATATATTATCGACGAAGTGCATATGTTAACCAAAGAGGCTTTCAATGCTTTGTTAAAAACATTAGAAGAACCTCCAAGTCAAGTGAAGTTTTTTTTCGCAACGACAGAGCCTCACAAGGTATTGCCTACTATTGTCAGTCGATGCCAAAGGTTTGATCTAAAGCGTATTACTCAAAGTCAAATCATCGATAAGCTTCTCACAATTGCTACCAGCTTAAATAGGAATGTTACCCAAGACGCATTTGAGATGATTGCCCACCATGCAGATGGTAGCTTAAGAGACGCCGAGTCGATATTTGAGCAGATCTTGTGCTTTGAAGGAGGCGATATTCATGCTGAGACTGTTAATCAGTGTTTAGGCCTTCTTCCTAAAGATAAGCTATTTGATTTAGATCAAGCTGTAGCGAAGAATGATTTTCGCTTTGCTTTTGAACTTTCTGAAGAGGTTTTTAACAAGGGGATCAACCCTCAGTATTTTTTTGATGAGCTTCTAGAACATTTTCGTAATTTACTGGTCTGGAAGCAGTTTTCTGCAAATGGCTCTAAAATATATGAATCTTCTGCAAAAATTTATTCTTTAGAACAGCTTTTATTCATAGTGGACTACTTGTTAAATACTGCAAGGAATTTAATCAAAAGTTCCTTTAAAAAAGTCACTTTAGAAATGATACTGCTAAAAATCATCCAAACTTCCCACACTTTGTCTTTATCTTCTTTATTCCAGCGATTATTGGAGATTGAAAAAAGGCTACCGCAAGAAAAAACAGATCCTGCACAGCAAGAGTCCAGGGAACCGCAGAAAAAATTAACAGAGCCTGAACTCAAACAATGTCCTCCTAACGATGAGGAAGAGATGCTCTGCCAAGGGGAAGAGTCTTTAGTAGATGTGCCTTTTGATTATGCTGCCAAACCAAAAGAGGCAGACCACACAACACTGGAACAGAAAAAAGAACCTACTCTTAAGCAATGTTCTCCTAACGATGCGGAAGAGATGCTCTGCCAAGGGGAAGAGTCTTTAGTAGATGTGCCTTTTGATTATACAGCCAAACCAAAAGAGGCAGACCACACAACACTGGAACAGAAAAAAGAACCTACTCTTAAGCAATGTTCTCCTAACGATGAGGAAGAGATGCTCTGCCAAGGGGAAGAGTCTTTAGTAGATGTACCTTTTGACTATGCTGCCAAGCCGAAAGCTGAAACCGAATTACAACAAAGTTTTTCGCGTTTTGAAACATTAATGAGATTTGCCTCTGTAGAACTAGAAGGTAGTTTAAATATTGAAAAAAAGGAGTTTAATAATGGGTAGTGGTTTTTCAAAAATGAAAAAACAAGCCAAAATGATGCAAGATCAAATGGACAAAATGAAAAAAGAAATGCAAAACCTTGAAGTCGAGGGATCAGCTGGCGGAAGTTTGGTAAAAGTTGTCATTAATGGTGAAAAAGAAGTAAAAAAAATTGTTATTAGCCCCGAATGTGTTGATCCAGATGATATTGATGGTTTGCAAGATCTAATTATCGGAGCTTTTGAAAATGCCTATCAAAAACTTGAGCAAGAAAACCCCATGCCTTTTAGTTTTTAGCTGCTAGACGCTCCTGGTAATTTTTTTGAATAAATTCCTGCAGCTCCTCTTTTTTTGTAAGCTTTAACGCTTTTTTTGTAAGTTCAATAGCCTCTTGTAAGTTAATTTTACGAATAGCATCTTTTACAAGAGGTAGGTGCCTGGAGGAGACAGACAAATCTCTAATTCCTAGACCTAAAAGAATAGGGATAAACTTGGCATCTGCCGCTATTTCTCCACATAACAAAAGAGGCTTATGATTATTTATTGCAGCTTCAACAACCATTTGGATTAAACGAATAATACTTGGATGGGATGCAGTATAAATATGACTTAAATGGGGATTAGTTCTATCTGCTGCCATAACATATTGAATCAAGTCATTTGTCCCAATAGATAAAAAGTCAGCTTCTTGAGCAATTACCTCGCTCATAATTGCACTGGAAGGGACTTCAATCATGCATCCTAAAGGGATCTTTTTAGGAAGTAAAATATTTTCCTTTTCAAGCTCCCCTCTTACTTGCTGGATTTTTTCCCTTACAAACAAAAGCTCAGAAACATCAGATACCATCGGAACAAGAATATGAATATTACCATAGATGCTCGCTCTTAAAATAGCTCTTAACTGGCTTATTAAAATAGCTTCATTGCTCATGAGGTATCGAATAGCCCTGCACCCTAAAACTGGATTCATTTCATTGGCAAGATCTTTGTTCTGTTTAAGGATATACTCATTATTTTTGTCTCCGCCAATATCAAAAATCCTTATTACCAAAGGTAATTTTCCAAGCTTTTTAACAAAACTTCTATACACGTTAAATTGATCTTCTTCAGTTGGAAATTCACGTCCCATAAGAAATAAATATTCAGACCGGAATAGACCAACACCCGAGGCATTATACTTTAATAGCAAATCAATATCAGACTGTGTCTCGATATTACCAAAAAGATTAACAGTTTCCTTATCTAGTGTCTCAGTTTTCAAATGGGCAATTTCCTGAAGTTTATCAAAAAGCCCTTGCTTTCCTTTGATCGTTTTCTGATATTTTTTTAAAGTAGTTAAATTGGGATTAAGAATTACTACCCCTTTGAATCCATCAACAATAATGGAGTTTATTTCAGTTTTTCCAATTAACTGTGTGTCAATATTTGCTATGAAAGGAATGCCTTTAGCCCTTGCAATAATTGCAGTATGCGAAGTAAGTCCACCTCGTTGAGTGACAAAAGCACTAACTTGATTATTATTTACTTCAGCAATATCTGACGGCATCAACTCTTTGGAAAAAACTACAGATCCGAATGGGACTTGGAAAAACTTAGAATCTTTAGATAAACTTAAATGCCTTAATATTCTTTTAGAAACATCGACAATATCTTTTACTCTGTCTTGAAAAAAACTATCTGACAATCCCAAAAATCTTTCTTTAAACTCATAAATAGTATCTTGAAAAATTGATTCGATATTGCGTCGCTCTTCATATAGCTTTCTCTCCATGTTAGAGTTTAAAAGAGGGTCTTTTAAAATCTCCAAATGGGCCTTTAAGATTTCAATAACTTCATTTGCATCTTCTTTTTCTAAGTTTAAACACAACTTTCTAAGGTCTTTTTCACTTTTGTAAATTGCTTTTTTATAACGGTCTAATTCTTTTTCTAAATCTTCCTCAGCAATCGCAAACTTTGGAACCTGATCTTCCACTGTAGGAAAGAAAAAAGGCAGGCCTATTGCTATCCCTTCACTTAACGTAAGTCCTTGTAGAACTATTTCATTTGCGCTGCTATTCATAATACTCGCCAAATCGTCTTTCAAAAGCTTGCTCTAAAAGCTCCATTACTTTTTTAGCATCCGGTCCCTCAACCTCAACGGTAATACAAGCATTTTTTTTTGCAGTTAACATAAGAAGGCTCATAATGCTTCTAGCGTTAGCGGGAGTTTTTTTATGAATAAAACTCACGGTAGATTTAAAAGGCTGTAAAAGCTTGACCACAGCAGTAGCAGGCCGTATATGCAATCCTAAATCATTTTTAATTTTTAATTTCTTAATAAGTTTCATCTTAATAATAACATGAAAGTCTTCATTAAAAGACTTTAAATGTCACTCCTTAGTTATTTGCATTTATAACTTCATCAAACCTTATAGCTGCATGTTTTTTTCTTCAGTTACCTTCTTTAAGTTTTTTCTTTTAAAGGAGAAGACTGACGAATTTTTCGTTTTCTTTTCGCTAAAGTTTCCAGCAGTTTCATATTAAACTCTTTGGCAGAGTTGTATCCCATTCCTTTTAAACGATGGTTAAGGGCTATTGTCTCTATGAGCAATATTACATCTCTTCCCGGTTTTACAGGCAATAAATGAAAAGGAATATTAATATCTAAAATATCAGTATATTTTTCTTCTAGGCCGACCCGGTCATAAAAGTGTTGGTCATCCCATTCTTCTAACTGAACAACAATGTCTAATCCCTTGTCAGGCCTAACACAAACGGCCCCATATAAGTTAGCGACATTAATTATGCCAATGCCCCGTATTTCCATAAGATGTCTAGTAAGCTCAGGACCTTCTCCTATTAAAAAAGACCCTTCTTTTTTTCTTACTTTGACCACATCATCAGAAATTAAACGATGTCCCCTTTCTATTAAGCCTAATGCAGCTTCACTTTTACCGACAGAAGACTCCCCTTTTATTAAAACACCTACTCCAAACACTTCAATCAATGTCCCATGCAGTGTGACGCTTGGGCAAAACTCATCAGACAAAAGCAGAGTCAACTTACTGAACAAATCTACAGTATGCATTTTACTTTGAAACAAAGGAATATTGTTTTGTTCACAAATCACTAGTAACTCTTTCAAAGGTCTCATTTTTCTAGATAAAAACACGGCAGGAGTTGAATTAGTGAGCATTGCTTTTAATCTTTCAAATCGAATTTCTGCTGACAGCTCTTTTAAATATTGTATTTCCCCTCTTCCAAAAAGAAAAATTCTAGATTTGATAAAATTTTTCATATAGCCGGTCAAACTAAGTCCAGGTCTATGTACTTCAGGCTTTCGAATCTTACGGTTCAAACCAGCTTTCCCAGCTAGTAACTCTAGCTGTAAGTTCCTTTTATGCTGATTGAGTATACTCTGAACTTGGTACATGGCTTTATATCTCGATTTGCTCTAAGTAAAAAATTAGCCAATCTAAAAAAGTGCTAAAAGCCAAGGACTTTTCTTTTTTAGCTGGGTCCGAAATACTATAGTCTATTCCAGAAAAATATACATTCCCCATCTCATCTGTAGGGTACCAGTCAGCATAAAAACACTGGAAAGAATGAAGTCCAAAACATTCGTAAAAGGGATAAAGAGAAGATGGATCTATCGCTTTTTCATTGCAGAGCACCACTCGGTCACTTTCCAAGAGCGACTGGTGCAAAAGGTCTGTTACTTTTCTTATTTTTTCCAAAGGGATAATTCCAGTATCAGAATGTTTCTTGAATCCATTATGAATAAGGTTAAAAGAAAGAAAATCATTAGGAATTCTATTATGAAAATGGGCTTTTGCCTCTTGAAGCAAATCATAGCTTGCAGGAGGAAACCCTCTAAAAAAGCAGCTATCATTCTGCATACTGTAGACAAGCTCAGGCTCAAAAGGAGACTTAGGATTTTCCTTAGTTAAATAAATCCCGATATCTTCTACATTCGAAAAAAAATTTTCTAAAAAGGGATGAGCTCTGGGATGAAAAGGTAGTGTCTTCAACCAATAATCGCGAGTAAATTCAATTCTGTCTGAGCACGTTAATTTACTAAGCTCAAACCAGCCTTTGGGCAGATTGGGAGACATTTCCTTCAAACTAGAAAATGAAAGTGAACTTTTTTCTTCTAAGTAAATAACTTCATAAAAGAAGTGTTCAAAATCAGTCTCTTCATTAGTTTGCTGATAGAACCGCTTTGCATGTGAATTCATCAAAAAACAGCGAAATTAGTTCAATAAAGATTTCATCTTAATAAAAAAGACCAGATTTTTAAAGGAAAGTTTTTTAAAATGGATTGTTTCCGAATTTTTTTTAGTATATTAAGTAGGTAAAAAGGGAGTAGCATGTCGTATACACGGGTAGTTATAATAGGCGGAGGATTTGGCGGATTAAACGCAGCTAAGTCATTAGGCAACTCTAGTTTAGATGTTTTGTTGGTTGATAAAACGAATCACCACTTATTTCAACCCCTGCTGTATCAAGTAGCATCAGCGGCTTTATCTCCAGCTGATATTGCCACCCCCATTCGAGAAATACTTAAACCATTTTCGAATGAAACAGTCGTTATGGGCCATGTCGTAAAAATAGAAAAAGAGAAAAAACAAATACAGCTGGCAAATGGTGATACGATTCCCTACGATTTTTTAATAATAGCAATTGGCGCCCATCACTCTTATTTTGGACATGATGAATGGCAAGCTAATGCCCCTGGCCTAAAAACACTTGTCGATGCCTTAAAAATCCGAGAAAGAATTTTGATTTCTTTTGAAAAAGCAGAAAGGTCAGACAGCATTTCAGAAGCTAGAAAGTACTTGAATTTCGTTATAATAGGCGCAGGCCCAACAGGCGTTGAGCTTGCTGGAGCAATTGCTGAGATTGCCCATGAAACAATGCTTAAAAACTTTAGAAGGATTGACCCAACTAAAACGAAAGTATTTTTAGTTGAAGCAGCCCCTCATATTCTACCTCAGTATCCAGAAAAATTAGCTAATAAAGCTAAAAGCTTTCTAGAGAGGTTTAAAGTAAAAGTACTGGAAGGGAAAGCAGTTGTTGATGTCACATCTGAAGGGGTACAGGTAGGAGACCAATTTATTGAAACAAGAAATGTCATTTGGGCAGCCGGCAATAGGGCTCCTGAATTGCTGCAAACATTAGATATCCCCTTAGATAAACAATGCAGGGTTATCGTTGAAGAAGACTTAAGTATACCCAACCACCCTGAAGTTTTCGTAATAGGAGATGCAGCAAAAGCCCTAGATAAAAAAGGAAACCCGCTTCCAGGGCTTGCCCCTGTAGCTATACAACAGGGAAGATATGTTGCAAATCTAATAAAAAAGAATATCCCTAAAAGCCAAAGAAAACCTTTTCGTTATTTTGATAAAGGAACAGTAGCTACCATTGGTAAAACTAAAGCTGTCGGCATGTTTGGAAAGTTTAAATTTTCCGGTTTTTTTGCATGGATCGGTTGGTGTTTTATCCATATAGCTTATTTAATTACATTCAGATCTAGATTAATCGTGTTAATCCAATGGTTTTTTGCCTATCTTTCCGGGCAAAGAGGGGCTCGACTTATCAACAAGCCCTTAGATCCGGAATTACCCAAGCAGCCCGACTAAAAAGTAACTTTTGGAAAAACTATCCCGCTTTACAGTTCTCCCTACTTTTTTTATGCGGTGTAGGTTTTTCTTGGCCTATGCTTGTCTTATGGGTTCTGTGTTTTTATAGAAAAAATATTATTCTATCACTGCTTATAAGCTTATTAGGATTTGGTTTTTTTTATTGGCAAACGCCCTCTTATTTAGAAGAAGGATTTCAAAAAAAAGGGACGGGATATTTTATCGTAGAGTCAATTCAAAAAGTTAAAAACAACACCTTTTCTTACAAAGGAAAGTTTTTTCGTTTTTACTGTGAAGACAATACCACCTTAAAAAATATTCCGTGCAAAATTTACATGAGAGGCAAAAAAAGACCACCGGGAAATTATCACTACTTTATTTCTGGAACTCTTTCTAAAAAGACAGATAAATTCTTTTCCTTCAAACAAGACAAGTCAGCTGAATGGCAAGCACGAAAAAAAGTTTACAATTTAGTTGAACTTCGTTTTCAAACAAAAGAGAAGCTAAAAAAGCACCTTTCTAAAAAAATTAAAAACGCGAATATTAAATATTTATGTATTGCCCTAACTACGGGAGATGTAGAAAGCTCTTTTCTTCGTTATGTTTTTTCCAGAATCGGATTAAGTCATATTTTAGCAATTTCCGGCTTTCACTTTGGTTTGTTTGTAGGGTTCTTAGCTTTATTACTTAGAAAGATTTTACCGCAAAAAGCTCTTTATTGGACTTTGCTTTTCATCTCTTTTCTTTACCTAAGTTTTATAGGGGTATCGCCCTCTGTTTTACGGGCGTGGGTCATAGTTACTTTGTTTATCCTCAGTAAAATTTTAGGTAAGGTCAAATCATCATTAAATTTAGTGGGTGTAAGTTTGTTGATAAACTTGCTCTTATCTCCTACTGATATATTTCACTTAGGATTTCAATTTAGTTACTTGAGCTATCTTGCCATTATATTGTTTTATACACCTACTGATGCTTTTTTCTCTCAAATAATTAAATCAAGGAATCCTAAAGACTTACCTTTGCTATCTAGACCTGTGTATCATTTTTTAGTCTCTTTCAGGAAGGCTTTTAGTTTAAATGTTGCTGTGCACCTTGTCATTACCCCCGTTTTACTCTATCATTTCTGTAAAGTGCCTATATACACCCTCTTTTACAATCTTTTTATTCCGCCTTCCATTGGAATATTAATGTATCTTTTAGTTATCTCCTTGGTCATGCCCGTAAATTGGATTTATTTTCTGATAGAAGGCTTTTCTAAAATGCTTTTAAAAATAATAGTCTACCCACCTTTCAGCTTGGAGTTTTTCATAAGATTTAAAGGACTTCCTTACTGGTTTGTCCTTTTCTATCTAGAAGCTATCTTATTAATAGTAATCTTCCATACTGCACAAAAAATGCATCGCAATTTAACCTCTTCATCTTTATGATCTCTTCCCTTAAAACCTTAAAAATAGTTTAAATATGGCAAATTCAATAAACAGTTCACTTTTTAATACCGGCAATAATTTGCCAGACCTTGTTCGTGTAAACGTCCTTTCACATTTATCATATATTGACCAGATAGCTAAGCGTAGAATAAACTCACAATGGCTTCAGGCATCCCAATCAAAATTGGGCAAATTAGGCCTCATTAGATCCATTCAGAAAATTTCTTTGGCTGATATATCTAAATTATCTCCGCAACACATAAACAACCTTCTTAAAGTTCTTTCGCAACTAAGTGCTCAACGGGATTTAGACCCTGAAAATAGAATCTTAGGTGGATTTCTTGCTAAAACACTTCGATATAAATGCCATTGCCATCCTGACCAAATGACAGCCTTTTTAGAAAGTCTTACAGAGAAACAAAGAAGCGCTATTTATGGATTAGACTTTATCAACTGCAAGATGAACCTTCATATGAACGATGGTCATATTGAAAAAATCTTTCGATTATGCCCTAATTTAAGAGCATTTCAATTAAATAATGCTGGAAGAATAACAGGCGAAGGATTTACTAGTGAAGTTAACGAACACCCGTTAATTTCACTTAGATTGATGAACTGCCCTCGTTTAAATGACACCTTTCTTGAAGCACTCTTTTCAAAAACACCCCATCTAAAACAAATATATTTTTCTGGACTAAACATTACTGGAAGATGTTTAGCGCAACTTTCACCTCTCAGTGGAATAACAGAAGTTTATTTATTCAGCTGCTTTCAGGTTAATGAGGAAAATCTAGGACACTTTTTTTCTTCTCATGGAGGTTCCTTAAAGAGAATCGTACTTGACCACTTAAATATAACCGGAGAATCTTTTGCTCAAATACCTCAAAAAAATGAAATTGAAATAGTGACTCTACGATTTCTTCCACAACTAAATGAAAATGCCCTTAAGTATTTTTTCTCTAATATGCATCAATTAAAGAAACTATCCTTAAACCACTTACCTATTTCAGGTGAAGCTCTTCCCTATCTAGCTTCAATAGACCAGCTAAAGGGGCTCATACTCAATAATTGTTCACAACTTGACGAAGAAAAGCTTGGGCCCTTTTTTTCAAAGACTATTTCCTTAAGAGAATTAAGGATTGAGTTTTTAAATATAACTAGTAGATGCCTTGCTAAGTTCCCTGCAAAGAACCAGTTAAAAATATTGAAAATAATGTCATGTAAACATCTTGATGAAACCTTCCTGCAGCATTTTTTTTCACAAACTTTCATGCTACAAAAAATTGAATTGGCAGATTCCAATATAACTGGAACTTGCTTCGCTGATTTTCCGAAGAAAAATTGTTTAAAAGTGTTTGATATGTCTCCTGCTATTGACGTTAAACAGCTTGATGAAAATTCACTTAGCCTGTTTTTCTCAAAAGCTGCTGAGTTAAAAGAATTTCACCTTTTTGCTTCCAGGACTAATGGACTCTGGCTTTCTCATATTCCTAATGGTAATCAATTGAGAAAAATTACTATTCAATTATGCTTGCGTCTTGAGGAAGAGCACCTTGAGAATTTTTATTCGAAGCTTGATAAAATAAATGAAATTACTCTTATGGAGATAAATACAACTGGAAAAGAACTTGGACATCTTCCAATGACAGGTACCCTTACTAAAATTTCTTTAAGTTCTTGTAGAAATATGAATCTTGATCACTTACGAGTATTTCCACCAAAAATTTTAACTTATGATGGTTTAATTGGAGCAAGCACAGATGACTAGTGCAACCAGCAGTAATTTTAGCATTTTAAATAACCTTCCTTTCGTTCTTTATCCTAAGGTGCTTTCTCATCTAAATTTTTTAGAGCAAACATCTATAAAAAAGGTTAATACACTTTGGAGCGAAGCTACTAAAACCTTACCGGGGCAATTTGCTCTTCTACAAGCTATTGGAAGTCTAGAAAAGAGAAGCATTATGAAGCTAATGCGAAAAAACCCTCTACTTATAGATGCACTTTCATTGCAGGTATTTCACAGTACGTTAGACCCTGCTTATAAGTTCACTGGCAGGTTCCTATCCAAAGTACTTGAGATAAAATGCAGCCGTTCTCCTGAGGAAATGATAACTTTCTTAGAACAACTTCCTCCTAAAAATCGAGAAGCGATTCAAGATTTGAGCTTGCCTGCCAATATAACAGATGACTACCTTGCTAAAATCCTTGAACTTTCTCCTAATCTAAAGGCCCTAAGTCTTGCTAGCTCAAGTATTACCGGTAAAGGGTTGGCAAAGATCCTCCCACAAAATTGCCTAGAAAAGATTTGCTTAGACCATTGTAAAAATCTTGATGAAGAATGTTTAAAGGAATTTTTCTCAAAAGCAACTAGTCTAAAAGAAATTCATCTCATCAACTCCAATATAAGTGGAGAAGGATTTGTCAACATACCTGTAAATAATCAAATTGAATATCTCCATTTAGGTTTGTGTAAAAATCTTACTGATGACTCCCTTACAAAAATCATTGAATTATGTCCTAATATAAAAACTTTATGCCTAAGTGCAACAAATATATCCGGTGAAGGCCTTTCTTATATTTCAGAGAAAAGCCAGCTAGAAACCGTTTATTTAAATAGTTGCAAAAACCTTAATGAAAAATATTTAGGCAACTTTTTCTTACATGCTTCTAGACTAACAACTATCCAACTTAGCGATTCAAACACAACCTGTGAAGGACTTTCTTATGTTTCTCAAGAAAGCCAAATCAAATACCTATATTTAGCATCATGCAAAAGTATCAATGAAAGTTTTTTAGGCAGCTTTCTCTCTAGCTCTTCTCAATTAAAAGAACTTTATCTCACTAATACTGATATTTCAGGAGCTGCTCTTTCTCATCTTTCTTCAAATAATCAATTAGAAAAACTATTCTTAATTGATTGTATGCGTCTTGTTGATGCGGCTTTTGAAAGTTTTTTCTCAAAAACTTCTAGCCTCAAAATGATTGACCTTTCCTCTTCCAATATTACATGTGAAGCGCTAGCTCTTCTACCTGAAGAGAACTCTTTAGAAGAGTTGCAATTAGAGCATTGTACTAACCTTAATGAAAAAGCCCTAGCTCACCTACTTTCAAAAGCAGCTATGCTGCAAGTATTTAATTGCAGCTACTCTCAACTAACAGGAGAAGCCCTAACTGAGCTACCTGAACATAATCAATTAAAAGTACTTGTTATGCATTACTGTAGGCATCTTAACGAAAAAGCTCTTATAAAATTTTTCCCTAAAGCTACTAAACTTGAAATACTTGACTTAAGTGATTCAAACACATCTGGAAAAGGACTTTTACATCTACCTAAGGACAATCAGTTACAAGTACTTAAGCTTCATTTTTGTGAAAAACTCATTGAAGATTATCTTCTCCGTTTTTTTTCCTCGAAAGCTTCCGCATTAAGAGAAGTGGATTTTGCGCATTCGAATACAAATGGAAGAGGAATTTCTAACCATCCCAATCTAAGCCAACTAACAAAAATTAATATACAAGGTTGTCATCTTCTAGTTCGCGCTCGCTGGCTTTGTAGCCTTCCTCCTAGGAAAAGCCAAACCCAAGTGTTATTAAAAGGCTGACCCTTAAAAGGGATACCCTGGGAGATTTTTATCTCTGTTTTTCTATAGAAGAAAAGGAAAAGCCACATCGGGTGAAATCGTGGACTATGATTTTGGCCTTTCCACCTTTTTGACCGCTACAGATAACAGAGATATCTATGCACCCGAGTATCTTCGAAAAGACCTCATCCGGAGGCAGTCTCTGTTGGAATCCAAAAATCCCACCTGCTTTAGCAAGGGGGTGCGTCAAAAGATATAACAGATTCACCTTTAATTCTTTGCATAGAATTTGTTGCTCGAAGAATTTCACAAATTATTCGGTATTTTTCGCAACTTAGCCATTTTGCTCTAAAGATGTTATAACTCGTGCTTTTAGCCTCTTAGCTGCAAAATCCCGGAAATATCTAGGCCCAAAGCTTTAATGGGGATCAAACTCCTTTAAAATCAGCCACTAAGATAAATTTTTACCTTAATGAATAGCGAAATCTACAATTTTTTAATAAATAGAAAAATCCACTAAATAAATAATTTAAAAAAATAGATTTTTTTATTTACAAATTAATTTAATTGTGTTAAAATAATTTACATTACCAAATAAAATTTGACTAATACTTTATGATCCATGCTCAACCCATTCAACAAGAATCAAGATTTTCTTATTATGAATTATTGGCACATTGCGAAGTTCGGGCTATTGCGTCTCGCATAGCTACTGCGGTCGCCAATTTTTTTACAAGAATTGCTAATTCTATTACAGAAAGTTGTTGCCAAATCAAACATGGAATTGTTGAATTTTTTGACCCTAAAAAAAAGTTTATTGAGCACTTGTTAAAAATCCCCGTTGGCCAAAGAGAAGCTTATACCCGTCTTATACTCTCCATTACCTTAATGGAGGCGGACATGCTTATTCAAGCTGTAGCTAAGAATGCTGTAGTTGAGAATGATGAAGCTACATTTATAAAAAATATTCGTCCGTTTATTACCTCTGAGATGTATTCAATAAACAATATTAAAATTATTGAAATAATAACCGAAGACTTGATCCAAGATAAAGGCTCTTTTATTAATCACCTACAAGTCCTTACCCAAGGATTGCTCCCATATTATAAAAACCAGATAATTGAGTCTATAGCTGATATCCCGACTCTTGAAAGAGAGGACGTGATCAAAAATGCAAGCCAAATCATCAACCCTCAAATAGTCCTTGACGGGATAATGGGAAATATCAGAATAGATATTATTAAAACCATATTTGCTATCCCTGCTCCTAAAAGAGCGGATGTGACCGAAAATGCGCGACAACTAATCACCCCTCTAATGAACGAGTCGGATAGAATCAAGATAATTAAAGCTCTTGCCAACCTTTCCAAAGATTCCCTTAATACTGTTCCAGCTCTTACGCAACGGGTTCTGATCCAGGTAAACGAAAATCAGATAGGGGCGGAAATCTCCAGAGTCGATATAATTAAAGTTATAGCTGAACACTTGAACGATGAAGTAGAGGACTTGATCAAATACGCATTCCAACTAATCCCCCGTGAAGCATCTATATCTGATAGATTGTTGATAATTCGGCAGATGGCTCAAATACCGGCTCTTGAAAGAGCGGATGTGACCAGAAATGCGCTCCAACTAATCCCCCCTGAAGCATCTGCAACTGAAAGATGGCTGATAGTTCGGCAGGTGGCTCAAGTACCGGCTCGTGAAAGAGCGGATGTGACCAGAAATGCACTCCAATTAATCCTCCCTGAAGCATTTGCAACTGAAAGATCTCAGATAGTTCGGCAGGTGGCTCAAGTACCGGCTCGTGAAAGAGAAGGTGTGATCGGAAATGTACTCCAACTAAGCTCCCCTCAAATGGGAAATCTTGAAAAATCCAAGCTAGTTCAGATGATAGCTAAAGTACAAACAGATAAACGTGACTCTGTTGTGACTCTTATACTACGGGTCTTTCCCCCTATACGCTATGTTACAATCCATCTCAAAAACCTCATTGATACTATAGTTATTATCCCGGCTGAAGAAAGAGAAGACTTGATCGAAAATGCACTCCAACTAATCAACCCTCACATGCACGAGCATGACATATACATGATAGTCCGGCAGGTGGCTGAAGTACCGGCACATGTTAGAGCCAATTTCGTTAGAAATCGAATAAGAGGAGAACAAGGGGCTAATTTTCAAGTGGCTAATTTTGTAGCACGCCATGGAGTAAACGTACATGAAGGCACTCGCGACCAACGAACAAAAAATGCAGTAGAGCTGCTACTTAGACATCAAGGGAAAATAAAAAAAACTGAGATCTCCAAAGCTAAGGAGGAGTTTATAGCTTATCTGAACAATTCCCCCATGGATTCGGCTCAAAAACAGCTAGCCAAAGATGCTCTTTTGACACCTAGAGAACGATATGAATCTTTTGGGCCACTTATCGAAAATGTTTCCTCCATACTAGGACTACCGGTGTCAGGAGAAACCTTAATCGCTCGCTTGTGGATTTATGCATCAAAATTAAGTAAAGAAGAAGAAATAAACGCAAAACTGGGAATGATATCTGCTTTGAGAGATTCATATAGCTATGGTGAACGAGTCTGCAATCAAGGAAAAGCACAAAGGTTAGTAGTCGCTGTACTCCAAGGACGTCTTGCAGGAGTTAATATTGAGGGAGAAATTATTCCGAAGCAAGTCTCTACAGCTCAAGCTATAGGAATATTCTTAAATGTAGAAGCTAATCAGGCTCTTAAAAATAAAGTTGATTTATTTGAAGCTGCCGATAAATTTTGTCATGAAAATCCCGGTGTTAATAGAGAAGAGTTTATGCACGAAATAGAGAGTTTTGCTGAAATGCAAGAAATGGTAGAGACGCCGGAGATGCAAAAGATGCTCGAGGAGTTCGAAAAGCAGAAGGGAGAGCTTAAAAATAAAGCTGCTATACTTGAAGCTGCCAATAAGTTTTACGATGAAAACCCTAATGTTAATAAAGAAGAGTTTATGCAAGAAATAGAAAAATATGCTGACTTGCAAGAGTTGAAAGCGAGGCAAGAAACGGCGTAAAAATCACTCCCCAACAATTCGTAAAATAAAAATTTGAAATTATACTCTTTTTTTCTTAACCGTAAAATCCGGCATATCCAGGCCAAAAAATTTAATAGGGATCAAACCTTTTAAAATCAGCTATTAAGATAAATTTTCACCATAATGAAAAACTAAAGCTTGATCTTGCAACCTTTTTTACATAGTCATGATCTAGCCTCTCAATAAAATTATTACTTGATAGTTTGAACTTCCTTTTGTATATTCCTTTTAATTTCAGAATTTTTTTATGAGAATTCACGATTTTTTTCAAAAATTTGAAGGAGAAAGTTTTACTTATAACGACCTTATTTGCCTGCCTGATTTTATTAACTTCTCCATGGAAGAAATCAATTTAACTTCCAAAATTACTCGTGAGATCACTTTAAGAACTCCTATTGTCAGCTCTCCGATGGATACCGTTACAGAAGCTGAGCTGGCTATAGTTTTGGCTTTGCAAGGTGGCTTAGGAATTATCCATTACAATATGCTCCCTCAAGAGCAACTGGATCAGGTATTAAAAGTAAAGAAGTTCAAAAATGGATTTATTTCAGATCCACTTACTTTGTCACCCAATAATACTATTCAAGATGTTGTTCACATTAAAAAAGAATATGGATATTCCATTGTTCCTATCACAGAAGATGGTAAACCTCATTCTAAATTTCTTGGCTTAGTTACAAAATATGATTACTCTACTTTATCCTTGGAAGATTTAGAAAAGCCAATTTGGGAAAGAATGATCCCCGTTGAAAGACTATCGACCGTGGTCTTTGAAGAGTTTTATTCAGAGGGCTACTTTGACCTAGTAAAAGCAAATAATAGGCTTTTAGATTCGCATCAAGCGGCTTTACCAATTATCGACCAATTGGGAAATTTAAGATACTTAATGACAAGATCTGACCTACAAAAACATCAAAACTATCCTTTGGCGACAACAAATTCTTCTCAAGTTTTAAGGGTTGGGGCTGCTATTGAGACGTGGCATGATAAAGCCATAGAAAGACTAGCGGCTTTAGAAAAGCATGTTGATCTAGTTGTCTTTGATACATCTCAAGGGCATTCTTCTTATCTGGTTGATTTAATAAAATTTACAAAATCAAAGTATCCTCACCTGCAGATAATAGGTGGCAATGTAGTTAGCAGTGACGCTTGTGAAGCTTTAATAAAAGCAGGCGCTGATGGAATTAGAGTAGGAATGGGATCTGGATCTATTTGCACGACACAGGAAGTCGGTGGAGTGGGAAGAGCGCAAGCCAGTGCTGTTTATAACTGCGCTCAAATCTGCAAGAGAAAAAGCATTCCTTTGATTGCAGATGGTGGTATTACTGGAAGCTCAGACATGGTAAAAGCCTTTATTCTCGGTGCAGACAGTGTCATGTTAGGTTCTTTGCTAGCCAGCACTTCAGAAGCACCAGGAAAATGTCAAATTAAAAATGGCATTTTACTCAAGGAATATAGAGGTATGGGCTCTTCCAAGGCAATGCAAAAAGGAAGCTCTTTTAGATATAGTACGCAACATGCCACGATTAAAATTCCTGAAGGCGTATGTGGCGCAGTCCCTTCAAAAGGATCCATTTCTGAATGGGTCCCCTGCTTAATACAAGGCGTCAAACAAGGCTTTCACAAACTTGGATATAAAAACTTCTCTGAACTTCGCTGTGCTTTTTTAGACAACAAACTGATGTTAGAAAAACGATCAGAT
Source organism: Chlamydiae bacterium CG10_big_fil_rev_8_21_14_0_10_35_9 (assembly GCA_002773835.1). Lineage (GTDB taxonomy): Bacteria > Chlamydiota > Chlamydiia > Chlamydiales > SM23-39 > 21-14-0-10-35-9. The sequence continues at coordinate 42,142 of PFAC01000045.1, forward strand.
GGAGCAAAAAAAGAAGGCTCGGTGCATAGTTTATATGAAATTACGCAAGATGCTCCTCCAACTTTTTCCAAATCACATTATGAGGACCTCATTAATGTCTAAATTAGAAAAAATTCTTATTTTAGATTTTGGCTCTCAATACACACAGCTTATAGCAAGAAAAATCCGGGAAATGAAAGTATTTAGTGAAATAGTAAGCCCTTACATTTCTTTACAAGAACTATTAGAGCACAAACCTAAAGGAATTATCCTATCGGGAGGACCCAACTCATTACGACAGAAACTATCCGGTTTTGCTGAAGAAATATTAGATTTAGATATTCCTATTTTAGGAATCTGTTTGGGGATGCAGCTGATGACTCAATATCATCAGGGCTCCCTTTCTTTTTCTAAAACCCGTGAATATGGAAAAAGCACTTTACATATTCAAGAGCCCCAGCATGTCCTTTTTAAAAACTTTCTTTTTGAAAAGGATGTTTGGATGAGTCATCAAGATACTGTGATTTCACTCCCCGTGCACTTCAAAGTAATTGCCACATCTGACAACGGGCAAATAGCTGCCATTTCTCATAAAAGCAAACCACATTTTGGATTGCAGTTTCATCCTGAAGTCAGCCACACGGAAAATGGCTCTATCCTTTTAAAAAATTTCTTAAAATGCTGCCAAGTACAAGAAAACTGGGATGTTCAAAATTACATAGAAGCCCAAGTTGATTGGATTAAGAAAAAAGTAAAGAAACAAAAAGTCATCAGTTTAGTTAGCGGCGGCATCGACTCTATGGTCTCTACCCTGCTTTGCTTAAAAGCTCTGGGTCCCGACAAAGTCTATTCTATTCATATTGATACAGGACTTATGAGACATAATGAAAGCGCTCAGGTAATAGATACTCTTAAAAAATGTGGATTTGAGAATCTAATTTTTGAAGATGCTTCTAAAGAGTTTCTCTCTTTACTTAAAGGAGTAAAAGACCCTGAAAAAAAAAGACAAAAAATTGGCAACCTCTTCATAGAAATTCTCAATCGAACATTATTATCTTTAAATCTGAGTGAAGATACGTTTATCTGTCAGGGTACTTTATACACAGATCTCATTGAAAGCGGCCACGCTAAATACAAAGGAGCTGCCCTCATTAAAAGCCACCATAATGTCAACTGCTCATATGTTGAGGAAAAAAGAAAAAATGGATTGATCATTGAGCCTAATCGTTACATTTTTAAAGATGAAGTTCGTAAAATTGCCGCTGAGCTATCTTTGCAGGAAAATATTGTTGATAGGCATCCTTTTCCAGGACCTGGTCTGGCTGTTCGGATTTTAGGTGAGGTAACAGAACAAAAATTAAATATTTTAAGGCAAGTTGATCAAATTTATTTAGAAGAAATCACTAAAGCTGGTCTTTATAAAGATATTTGGCAAGCCTTTGCTGTATTACTTCCTCAAAAAAGTGTGGGCGTTATTGGAGATCAAAGAACCACTGGATACATAGCTGCTTTAAGGGCAGTGGATAGCATCGATGGAATGACAGCAGATTTTTCTAAAATAGATTATACAATTTTAAGTAAGCTAAGTACAAGGATTGTCAATGAAGTTTCTGAGGTATCCAGAGTAGTCTATGATATTACCTCAAAGCCACCTGCTACCATTGAATGGGAATAAAAATTGACATCAATTCCATAATTAAGCTTATAATATGTGGCCTATGGCGATCGTAGCTCAGTTGGTTAGAGCGTTGGATTGTGGTTCCAAAAGTCGCGGGTTCGAGTCCCGTCGATCGCCCCAAATTCAATTAATGTATTGTGTCTTTACTGCAAGCAATTATTTTAGGAATTATCCAAGGAATAACGGAGTTTTTCCCCGTTAGCTCCTCAGCCCACCTTCACTTAGCTAGAAGCCTCTTACATATAGAAACCAAAGATGTTCTTTTCGATCTCATAGGCCATTTAGGCTCACTTTTGGCCATTGGTATTGTTCTTAGGAAAGAAATTATCCAAGTACTTAAATCCCCTAAAAGCATCTTAGAGTATTTTGTAGCCTTACTACCTTTAATCCCGGCCTATTTTTTATTAAAACCTTATCTGCTCAAATTTTCTGAAATAAGATATTTAGGATATTTTTTCTTAGTATCTTCTGCCTTTATTTTATTTTCCTCATGGAAAAAAAAGACACCAGCTGAACGTAAATTCCAAGATGTGTTATTTATTGGCTCAATGCAGGCCATGGCGCTTTTTCCTGGAATATCCAGGAGTGGTTTTACCATTTCTGCAGCAAAGTTAAGAGGATTTGATCCAAAGGAAGCGGTTCGTTTTTCTTTTATACTGGCGCTTCCAACAATTGTAGGCGGGTTTTTAATGGAATCAGTTAAAGCAAGTATTTCTTTAAAAGAGCTATTTCAGTTACCCTATTTGACCTGTTTTTTTACCTCATTTATTTTTGGATTTTTAAGTTTAAGATTCCTCTTTAAAATTGTAAAAAATGGTAAGATCTCCTTTTTTGGGTGGTATCTGCTTTTACTTGGGATTACTTGCATTTGGTTTTATGGCTAAGAAAAAGAAAAAAAAGAAGAAACAAAAACAATCGAGTCACCTGCATCCTGAAGCTAAAGGACTCATAGTATTTGCCCTTACCTTATTTTTATCTTTGTCTTTGATAAGCTTTCATCATTCACAGCCAAGCTCAAACTGGCTAGGCATACTAGGGTATGTCGTAGCTTTTGTTTTTGAATACCTTTTCGGACTGAGTTCTTATTTAATGGTCCTTTATTTCTTATGGATTAGCTACAAGCTCTTCAAAGATCAAAAGGTAAAAGGGCTAAATTTACGCATTTCCTATTTCAGTACATTCATTTTTTGTATCTGCATGCTTTTAAATGTAGGAGCAGAGCTTTTTGAGGAAAAAGCCTCTGTCTTACAAAACATTGTCTACACTGAAACGGCAACCTTTTATGAGCCTCATCCTGTAATTCATTATAGATATAATCTTGGAGGAGTTCCTTTTTATTATCTTTACATTGATTTTCCGATTTTCAACTTGCAAAAACTCTTAAGTGACTTTGGTGTTGCCATTATTTTTTCTATGGGAGCAATAGTCTCTTTTGTTCTTCTTTCCCAAACAAGCGTCAGAACCAAACTACATCTTTTAAAAGAAGCTATAGCAAAGTTATTTTCCTTTCTTGCTAAAATCTCCCTATTTTTTAAAAGAAGAAAACCTGCATATGAACCGAGGGTAAAGCCTACTAAACCACTTTTCATCGCTAAGCCGAAACCATTTGAACCTGTTGAAAAAGAGTCAAAACAGTCTATTTCTTCCGAGCCAATTATTCATACGTTAGAAGAAAAAATACCTGTTCAACCCATTGCTAAGCCTATTAAAGAGATAACTAGGACATCTAATTCTGCTTTTTTAGAATTTCAATTACCTAGTCCTAATCTTTTAACCGATGCACAAAAAGTAGATCAGCCTAACTTAAAAAAGGGATTAAAGAAGCAGGCAAAACTTTTAGAAGATACCCTTTATAGCTTTGGAATAGAGGCAAATGTCGGAGAGATACACTGTGGACCTACCATTACATCCTTTGAGGTACAGCCACCTGTTGGAGTAAAGGTACAAAAAATTAAGGCGTTAGAAAAAGACATAGCCCTTAATTTAGAAGCCAAATCTATCAGGATCATTGCCCCTATTCCTGGAAAAGCAGCTGTTGGTGTGGAAATACCCGCCATGCATCCGCAAGAAGTTAGCTTTAAAGAGATGCTTTTGCAATACCAAACGCAGAAAAAAATGCACATCCCCTTACTTTTAGGAAAAACAGTAAGCGGAGAAAATGTAATTGCAGACCTTGCCAAAATGCCTCATTGTTTGATTGCAGGTGCTACCGGCTCTGGAAAATCCGTATGTATCAACACGTTAGTTATGTCTATACTAATGAATGCTAAGCCTGATGAGGTAAAGCTGTTAATGATCGATCCGAAAAAAGTAGAGCTTACTCAGTATTCTAACTTACCCCATATGATAGCTCCTGTTATTTCAGAAGCGCATGGTGCTTATGCAGCGCTACAGTGGCTGGTATCAGAGATGGGGGCCCGCTATGAAATACTCAAGAAAATTGGCCTTCGAAATATCGCTTCTTTTAACTCCAGGAAAAGAAAAAAAGAGGAAGACCCTGAAATTCCAGAAAAGCTACCTTATATCGTCTGTATCATGGATGAGTTTGCTGACTTGATGATGGTCTCCAGCTCCGATTTGGAAACGCCTATCGCAAGGATTGCCCAAATGGCCAGAGCAGTTGGCATTCATATGGTGTTAGCTACACAAAGACCTTCTAGAGAAGTTATCACAGGAATAATCAAAGCCAATATTCCTACTAGAATAGCTTTTAAAGTGGCTAGTAGGATCAATTCTCAAATTATCTTAGATGAAACAGGGGCAGAAACTCTTTTAGGCAATGGAGATCTATTATTTTTACCTCCAGGTTCTTCTCAGCTGGTCAGAGCGCAAGGTGCCTACATAAGAGATCAAGATATCAATCAATGTGTTGAAGCTATTTGTGAACAAGGACCTCCCGACTATCTGATCAAATCTTTTGATGCTATGAAAAAAGAAGATGTTTTAGGAGAAGAGGCTGCCCCTAAAGATGAGCTTTATGAAGAGGCTCTTGAAATTGTGGTACAGACAAAAACGGCTTCTACTACCTATTTGCAAAGAAAATTAAAAATAGGTTATGCAAGGGCTGCCAGCTTAATGGATGAGCTGGAATCTAACGGCGTTGTCAGTGCTCCTGAAGGGAGCAAGCAAAGAAGGGTATTACTCGACCCATCTGATTTACCATAAGAACTTTCTTTATTATTAATACCATAGTCCATTATATCCCAAGTTAAGAAAGGCAATGGGATATAATGGGAACTCGCAAAAAAAGAATTTTGCTAGCTGATGACTCAGGATATTGGCGAGAAAAGATCACAAAAGCAAATCAAGCCAATTCTTACGTTTTTAGCTTTACTGACAATGGAAAAGATTGCCTAAAAAAAATAAAGAGTTTCAAGCCTGACTTGATTCTCTTGAAGCTAATGCTCCCCATGATCCATGGGATAGAAATCTTAAACAAAATAAAATCATGCCCAGAAACAAAAAATATTGGGGTCATTATCACCACTTCCAAGCAAATGATCCAAGACTACCACGCTGCAATGGAAGCTCAAGTAGACTACTTTTTAATAAGACCATTTAAAGTAGAAGCGTTTTTTAAGTTAGTTGAGACCTTTTTCAAAGGAAAGCTCAAACCACAGCCTTTTATCAAAAAAACTAAGTCTGTTACTGCAAAAAAAGATATCTATAACCCAACTATTCATGAACCTGATTCTTATTTGAAATTTTGGGGAACAAGAGGATCAATTACTGTGGCAGGGACTAAATATGCTAGATATGGCGGAAATACCAGCTGTTTAGAGATAAGGCAAGGCAAAGATTTAATTATTATTGATGCAGGAACAGGCATAAGACAGTTAGGTTTTGATATCTTAAAAAGTGACATACGAAAAATCCATCTTTTTTTAGGACATACGCACTGGGATCATATACTTGGATTTCCATTTTTCGAACCTTTGTATAAGTCAAACTATGAAATTCATATTTGGGGCCCTAAAGGTTTTGGAAGAGTTACAGAAGAGCTTTTTACTGACATGCTTGCTTATGAGTTTTTTCCTATTCGACTAGATGAAGTGCAAGCAAAAATACATTTTCATGAAATTGTCGACAGAAAACCTGTAACTATTAACAAAAACATTAAGTTAGACTTTCATTTTACCTTTCATCCGGGAATGACCTACTGTTTTAAGATTTACACTAAAAAGCATGTCATAGGTTATGCAACAGACAATGAAATACTTATGGGATACCTAGGACACCCTAATAAAATTAAAGTGAAGGATCCTAAGCTAGAGCCTCATCAAAGCCTTATTAAGTTTTTTAAGGAGTGCTCTATTTTAATCCATGAAGCGCAATATACCCCACTTGAATACAAAGACAAAATAGGCTGGGGACATTCCTCTATTCCTAATGCTTCAGTCTTGTTAAAGTATGCAAAAGTACCGGAATGGATTGTAACACATCATGATCCGCAACATGATGATGAGTTTTTAATCAACAAGCAACTTTTACACAGACAAATCTTAGGCGATTGTAAAATCCCCTGCCATGTAACGTATGCTTTTGATGGACTGACAGTTGCAATCTAAAGATAGATTTTTTTAGAAGTAGCATCTTGAAGAGCAACGGAAACATCCACCTTCTTATTTTTTTCTTCTAAAAACTCTTTCACCGTTTTATAAGCCAAATCTTTATGATTGCACTCACTGGAAAGATGAGCAAGATGAATGTGCTTCAGCTTAGCATGAAAAACTTCATCAATGAGTTTTGCACATTCCATGTTAGATAGATGCCCTTGTCTTCCCAATACTCTTCTTTTGTATATGGGAGACCGAGGACTAGACATCACCATATCAGGATGATGGTTTGCTTCTAAAAATAAATAATCACAGTTTTGCAGACTATGTATAACAGTAGTTGTTACAAAACCTAAGTCTGTACAAAACCCCAGTTTATGTCGATCGTATTGAACAGTGAACCCTACAGGATCTAAGGTATCATGAGGTATAGTAAAAGGCTTAAATTCTAAATCTTTAAAAGTAAAAGGCTCCCCTGTTGTAAAAATCTTAAAGTTAGGCTGAATCCTTAAATTATCACAAATGCCTCTAGCAGTATCGGCATTACAAAAAACAGGGATTTTTTTCTTAGCAGCTAAAACCTTTAAACCTTGGATATGATCGCTATGCTCGTGCGTTACGATAATGGCATCAATTTCAGATATATCGACATTAACTTCATTGAGTTTTTTCTCGATCATCCTAGCGCTAATGCCAGCATCAATAAGTATCTTCGCATGAGTAGTAGCAAGATAAATACAATTTCCCTTAGAACCAGATGCGAATGAACAAAAACCCTTCATGAAAAAAACTCAAATGAAATTAATAGATTAGCAAAATTTATCTAAAGTGCAATTAATTTGCTACTATTCTGAGTCTTGCCATTCGCAAACAAGACTTCTGAAACTATTCTATCTTGGACTCTACTTCTGTAAGAAAAGCTACATACTGATTTTTAATGCTATCTTCTAGATCAGCATGATTATCAAGTATGTCTCTTAAAGTTATGGAGATTTTTTGAAGGAGTTCTTCATCATCCTCACTGTTATTAATGGAAGATTGAAAAAGCTCTAAAGCTTTAGCAAAGTCTCCTATCTCAATAAAGCCCTTAGCTAAAGAAATAAATGCATATGATTTAAATTTAAATGCATTAGTAATGATTCCTTGAGCATCTGACAAACACTGATTAGCTTGCTCATTGTTCCCTAATTGTCCCCAGGCAACAGCAAGGGCGATAAACTTATCTACTTTAGTGCGGTTATCTCTGCAATCTGGAATAGTATTTTGAAATAATTCAAGCACTTTCTCTGCTTTTTCAGTAAGCCCGGATGCATGGTAAAGTTTACTTGCTTCAAGAAGATCTGCATGTTCTGCAATTGTTTGAATGACATCTTCTGGTGATGTACTTAAATTAATAGGTGATGACATAACATTATTACCTTTTGTTTTTTTGATCATAAATTAACTTATAATAATATAAAAAATCTAAAAAAAAGGAATATCTCTTTTAATAATTAGAAATTATTAAAGATTTTCTTCACTTTTTGAAGTAGAAATAAAACCACCCTTCCCAAATTAAAAAATAAATTCACACCCGTTCTTCCAGATCAAATGAAAGAACTTGAAATAGAGACTAATTATAATTAACTTAATCAAGTTAATGACTTATGGCATTAATAGAATTAAAAACTAGTCGTCAAGGGGTGGTGGCCACTTGTTAGGAGGGAGGGGCAGAGGCCATTGGTCAGGAGGTAGCGGATTCTTAGGAGGCAGCGGAGGACGATTAGGGTCAGGAAGTTTTTTCTTTTCTAGGGTGTTAGGAGGAATATGAGCTCCGCATAAGGTTTCTTTTATTTTATAAATCAATTTATTGCGATCACAAGCCCATTTAAGCATCTCATCATATTTTTCAGGATCTTCTTTATGAAGACATCTCAAATAATCTATAACTGGCTCCAAAACTTTATGCCCTTCGTTTAGTCGTTCACTTGGATTTATTATTTCGCTATTGCTTGAAAGCTTAATTTCTATACATTCAATTAATTCTTTTCGCTGATCTCTAGCAAGAAAATAAAGTGCCTCAAGAACTTTATCCCAGCTCATCAAAGCAAAGTTTTTGTTCTCATCAACAATTTCTGTAACGCAAAAAGCAAAATTATTACTACACATCCAGCAAAATTCTTTTTCTAAAAAATCTATGCTGGCATTTCTTGCAATTCTTCTCACTTCATCTTGAGCCCAACGAAGCATGTCACCTTGACCTGAACCTTCTAATTCTTTTAAAACATGATTTCTAGCAATAAGCACATATTTTGTCTGGAGCCCTGAAATTATAAGGTTAATCAAATCCTTTTGTTTCCTATGACAAAGGATCCGAAGACCTTCAACAACTTTTTTAAAAAACATGAGAGAATAGTTGGGGTTATTTTTGATAATTCCTTCAATAGTTGGAATATTCCCCTTAAGACATATATTAGAAAATTCTCTGTTTAAAAAAGCTGCACTAACTTTTGGTGCAACTTTTTGTAGCCTTTCTTCATCTTTTGTCTTTAGATATTTTAATGCCTGCTCATCTATTTCTAGATCACCCACCAGTGATTGTCTAGCCCAAAGAAGAGTTTTACTGTACTCGCCGGGTTTACAAAAGTCCCAAAGTTCTAGTTGATCTATAACACACTCTCTGGTTGTAACTATATCATCCTTTGAGAGATTGCTCACTACAAGCTCAATCAATCCTTGTTGTTTATGAAAACAAAGGTGCCCAACAGCCTCTAAGATTTCTGTTATGTTGATAGAAGGGAAGTTCGGATTGTTGTTAACAACATTTGCAACTGCAGAGGCATAGTTACAAAGACACATATTATGAAACTCACTATTTAAAAAAGTTTCGCTAACTCTTGCTGCAAGATTTTGCAACCTGGTCTCATCCCCAGATTTTAAGCATTCCAATGCCTCTAGATCTATTTGATTTGACTGTATTGAATTTGAAGCCGCTGCTGCCATGATAAATTCCTCTTCCTTAAATTTTAGTGAAAAGTAAGACGAGGATTATAAATAAAAAACCATTTTTCAAAAGAACTAATCTGAATAAAAAATTCAATAAATTTGACAAAATTAAACATAATTATTAATAAGTAATTTTTATGTCTGTTTTGAGGTGAGAAATGGTTGGAGAAGAAATTTACTTTGAAATCGAGTCTACATTAGATCAGTTAATTGAAAACGCGGAAGCAATGAATTCAGCTGCTAGAAATGAATTAACCAAAACAGAAGTGGATGCTTTTCAGAAAACACAAGAAAGTTTGCTGGCCCACTTAATTCATATGGATGGCATGCTAGAAAAAAAACAAACAGATGTAAAAGCTCCCAATAAAAAGTCTGTGACCTGCAAAATTAAAAGAAAATTACATAAATTTGAAAAATTGAATAACGAGTTTGTAGAAAATACAGCAGATAAAATGACTTTAATCCATTTTCCTAGAAAAAGGACTAGAAAAAAACCGGTAAGGACAAGAAAGTCTTACACACGCTTAAAGAATCAGTAGTTGGCAAGCGTTCTAATAGCTTGAAGCAGGTCTTCCTTTTGTGGTAAGACAGCATCTTCTAATACTTTAGAATAAGGAACAACACAGTCTTTACCAGTAAGCCTTCTAATAGGTGCATCTAAACTGTCAAAAGCATGCTCAATGATGGTAGCACTAAGCTCAGCTCCAAATCCGCAATTTTTCTGTGCTTCATGAGCTATAAGTACTTTTCCAGTTTTTCTGACCGACTGCAAAATAGTATCAAGATCTAAAGGAACTAAAGTTCTTAAGTCAATAAGCTCAACGGAAATACCCTCTTGCTTTAACCTATCTGAAACTTCTTTTCCCATCATAGCCATCATTCCCCAAGCAATAACTGTCACATCATTCCCTTGCGTAACTATATTGGCTTTTCCAAAGGGAAGATAAGAGTTTTCATCAGGCTCTTTTCTAGCAGAAAACATCCTTTGCCGATACAAGGCTTTATGCTCTAAAAATACTACAGGATTAGGATCTAAAATAGCCGTTTTTAAAAGCCTTTTAGCATCAGCTGCATTGGAAGGTATCACAACTTTCAAACCAGGTTGATGGGTTAAAAACCCTTCAATGCTTTGAGAATGATAAGGCCCCCCTTGAATGTAGCCTCCATAAGGCATCCGAATAACTATAGGACAAGAATTTTGCCCGTTCGACCTATAATGAATACTGGCTACTTCATTAATAAGCTGATTCATGGCTGTCCAAGAGTAATCAGCAAATTGTATTTCAGCTACTGGCTTGTGCGCTTTGTCAAAAGAAAGACCCGTCGCAATACCAACAATCGTAGACTCTGCTAAAGGAGTATTAAAACATCTATAATATCCAAATTTTTCCGTAAGGCCTCGGGTTATACCAAACACCCCACCTTTACCATGAGCTACATCCTGACCAAAGACAATGACATTTTTATCTTTTTCCATCTCTTCTACAAGAGCGTGATTCAGGGCGTCCATCATGACAATTTCTTCCCCTTCTTTTTCTGTCATTGTATCTTCAATGGAAAACTCTTTAAAAACTTTGGTATCGGCTGTTTTTGGATCTGGGTAAGGATACTCATCTGCTTTTTTTGCAGCAGTTTCAATAGCTTCTTTACATTCTTTCTTGAGCGCTTCTAGCTCAGATTCTGTCAGTATATTTTCTGACAAAATCCACTTTTCCACTTTTAGAATGGGATCCTTAGCTACTTCACAATCTATAATTTCTTGAGATTTATATTTTTTAGGATCGTCACTACTGCTATGTGCTCCTATTCTTGGAACTTTAGCTACTAGTAGTGATGGTCCCTGACCTTCTCTCGCTTTTTGAACTGCCTTTTTCATAGCATCAAAGCAATGTTCGAAACTACCCCCGTCCACTTCTTGAATTAAAAGTCCTTCATATCCTGAAGCCATTTTAGCAATGCTGGCACCTGAAGTCTGCTCTTTTTGAGGTACAGAAATTGCCCACTCATTATCTTGAATGACAAAAATAACAGGAAGTTTATGAATGGAAGCGAAGTTTAAGGCTTCATGAAAATCACCCTGTGAAGTAGCTCCATCTCCCGCTGAGACATAAACCACTTCATCTTTCTTTCTTAATTTTGCGCTTAAGGCAGTTCCAGTTGCTTGCAAAAATTGTGAACCAACGCAACTTGATTGACATGGAATATTAAGTTTAACATCGACAAAATGCTCAGGCATCATTCTTCCACCGGAATGATTAGGAACATCTCTTGCTAAAAAGGATCCAATTAGCTCAACTGGACAACAACCAAGTCCTAAGGCAAATCCCCTATCTCGATAATAAGGAAAACCCCAGTCCTTTCCTGGCACTAAACAATGGGCAGCTAAACAGCCAATTAGTTCATGGCCGTTGACTGAAAGGTGAAAAGTTCCCCCTTTATTCTGCCTAACTAGTTTAGATAGCTTATCATCCATGAATCTTGTTAAATACATGGATTTCAAAACTTCTATTGATAGCTTAGTTTCTAGCGGAATAGATGTAATTGTCATAACAAAAATATAAAAATTATTATTATAACGATAACCTTTTTCCTAATAAAAAGGAATTATTCTTTCTGTTTTTTCTTACTAGGGTTTATAGGAGATACTTCCCTTCTAGAAAATTTTTTACGTTTTTGTGGAGCAAAAATCTCAGCTCCATCCTCTTGCGTAGGTGCTTTTCTACCTGTTAACGCTCCTCCAACGGCTGATTCAAATTTTTCTTCACCTTTTGTAAGAGAGATAGACTTTTTATCAGAAAATTTAGGAGTGGTTTTAAAAGGGCTTTTAACAGGCTGAATGCCTAAAGATTTTTCTTGACCTGCAAGTCTGTCTGATAAAGTTCTAAGAGATTCAAGTCTTTGTGAAAGCGCTTCTAGTTTTTCATCTACCTTTAAACGAGTACCCCCTCTTAAAGAAGCTAAAAGCTCTTCTTCTGTTTCAAATTTTGCAGAGAATGTAACGGCAGATGCGCTTGTAATATCAGGAATATATAGAAAGGGACGCACAGCTTTAGGCACTGTTGTATATATATCAACAGTAAATTGAGGCTCTATTTCCACTTTAACTTGCTGTTTAGGAGGTCTCCCTCTTTTAGGCCTTGGATTCAAAGCCTCGTTAGAATAATAAGTTTTAGCTTTTGCTTGAATAGCATCTCTTGCATTAGCAACGTCTTTAGGGACTTTTGCTTCAAATAAATTTCTTTTCACCTTTTCTACAACATTTACGTTAATATCCAAGTCTTCTTCAAAAACAAAATGAATATTTTCATTTCGAAGCCATTCGATAATTCTTATCCTAGATCTTTCTTGATAGTATGCCTGCCACTTTTCCAGTTCAGTTAAATGGTCATAAATAAACTCAAGAAAGTTTTCCCGTGAATCTCTAGCTCCTATTATATCTAGTAATTTTTCTTTAGTATCAATGTCATAAACTTTCTCGTTGACAAACCCTTCCATGAATTTTTTTACTTCATAAAAAGTCATTTTAGGAATAAGGCAATATCTTTCAGAGTTAGTAGAAATCTCCTGATCTAAGGCTTCTAACTCCTGCTCTTGCTTATCTAAGTCGACGTAAACTATAAAACCTTCCATTTTGTCTAAGTAAAAATCCCTCTCATCATCGGATTTCGCGAATGCGTCCATTAGTCGATGAAATCGCAGGATTAAAGGATTTTGAGCTTCAGATTGTTTTTTTGCCATGTACTAAACCTTGAACTAAAAATAAACTGAATCGTAACAAATCCTAAAAACCGTTGCAAGAGAAACAAAAAGATAATAGTCGCCTATAAGTAACTTTTACTTTTTTAAAGAAATATTTGTACAAAAAAAACCCTATAATTAAAGTCTATTTTTTAGCGTTAAATATGTGGAGATAAAATGAAATCAAAGATTTTAGGATTGTTTTTCAGCTTATCAATATTTGTTTACGGCACAGAAAATGAAGCTTTCGATAGTGATCAAAATATTTATGCGACTGATGAGCCGAATAAAACAATTACCGATAAAGGTGAAATTTATTTTAAAGGAAATAATGTTGAGTGGAAATCAAATGCTAAAATCCATATTGAAATTGGAGCCGCTGAACCTACAACACAACCGACCACAGTGCAAGCTAAAGAAAATACTCCCCCCACAACGCAATCTACAACTCCTGGCAAAAGAAAAGTAATTGAAGATGCCAATCTTTGGTCCTATGAATACCCTCTTTGCGAAGGATCTATGTTTGTAGAAGGTCAGTTTTTATACTGGAAGCCCAAAGTTCCAATTGTATGGGCAACTAGAGCAGAAAACATCCAAGCTCAAAACCCTGACTTACCCTCTAGTTTTTCCAATGATACAGTTGTGGGAACAGTTGATATGAAAGCTCATGCAGGATATCGCCTACAGCTGGGGTTCTACCTACCTCCGGAGGGGTGGACAACTTATTTTCAATACACACAGTTTATGGCTAGAGGTTCTGACTCTCTAGATGAATTAGGCGATCCAGACCGTTATTCCTTAAACATTATATGGCAATCACTAAATCCCACAGAAGGTGCATTGGGAGATGGCCCGGAAAGTGGCAGTGCTACCCAAAAAATTCGCTTAAAATTATTAGACTGGGTAATGGAAAGATCGCTTTTCTGGTCGTCGAAATTTAACTTCAATCCCTTTTTTGGGTTAAGATACGGTTGGATTAAAAATGATCTAAATATCTTAGGCTCTCAATTGAATGTAGCATCTGGTCTTTTTGGCACAGATAGCATTGACGTGAACAACCACTTTAGAGCTTTCGGGCTAATTACTGGCTTTAAAGCAAACTGGTTACTAGGGTACGGCTTTGAAATTTTCGGGAACCTTACGCTTTCCGGAATTTGGGGAAGATATGATCTGACTCATAAAGAAGCTTATCATTTTGTTAATTCGACAGATCCTCTTATTGTTCCATACATTGCCACCAATCATAAAAAGTTATACATGGCAAAACCTATATTCGAATTCCTTTTTGGCCTAAATTGGGGCAAAACAATTAAAGATGAAAAAATGCATATTGGACTTAAAGCAGGATATGAAATAAGCATCTATCCTTCTCAAATTCAAATCTCGAGATCGGGTGCTTCTGCGCTTCCAACTAATGTAGATCAAACAATTCATGGACTTACTACAGCGGCCAGATTGGATTTTTAATAAGGAGAATACAAAAGCATGAAGAAAGTTTTATTTTTTTTACTCCCTACATTTTTTGTTTGCGCTGTTTATCTGAACAACTACCAATCTGAAAAACCACTTCCATTTGAAAAATCTCATGAAGCTCCTTTAGATGACGGCATCTTTTTCTTTGGAGG
>PFAC01000012.1:0-47001 GCA_002773835.1 Chlamydiae bacterium CG10_big_fil_rev_8_21_14_0_10_35_9
TTCCTTTTAAAAAGTTATTTAATGAAAGCTCAAGGCCTCCTATTGGATAAGCCTGCATTGTTTTAGGGTCTTTAATATCTTGGACTGTCTGCAAAACTTGCCCTAGCATCGCTCCAAAAGGATACGACCGTTGATATTCTTTCACAAAATAAACAGCATTCGAGACAATTTTTTTCTGTTTTGCATAAGCTCTCCACCAAGATAAAATTTGGTTTTTTTGATCTTTGTCTAGCCAGACAGCTATTTTTCTACTGCGGCTTTTTTTTAAAAACTCTTGATAGATAGGCTTTTCGTCTGCCTTATTCAAAAATTGACAAATTTTTTTACAAACAGCTTTCTTCTCTGAGGTTGGAATAGAATTGGGATCAATATAGAGATGAAATTTCAAAACATCTAAAACAAAGGGCTGTTCCTCTTGAAGGTGCCCCTCTTTAACAGTAGTGTTAGAATAAATAGTTCCTCGACGAAATGTTTCAACAACTATTTTCTGATGCTGAGCTAACGCTCCTTGAGTCCACTTTTCTTGTTGAATAATTTGAATTTTATAAAATTGAAGAATAAGTAATACATTAAGGCCAAAAAGGAAAACAGCTACTAAAACGAGTCTTTTTCTATCAGAAGAAGTAGACTTCATTTACCTATTCCTAATGCAAGCAGGGCCGTCTATTTCTAAATCATTTCTGGGATAAGATAAGACTACACCCTCGGGAATAGTTTCTATATCTTTAATAAGAGGATGTTTAAGATGGTTAAAATCAGGATGACAAGCCATTTCCATTAACCTTGCTGGGTTCTCGAATTGGTCAATTTCATACTGAAGCTGTCTAATTTCTTCATTAATTGCCTGCAGCTGCTTATTAATTTTGGGCACCTGCATTTTTAACCTAGTTAAATCATTTTGTTTGTACAAATAAGAAAAAAGACAAATAGTAAAAACCAAAAGGCATACAGACAATCTCATGATTTTAGTTATTTGCATCTTCATCTCCTTCGATTTTTTCAGCAAACCTTAATTTGGCACTTCTTGATCGGGGGTTAGCTTTTTTTTCTTCTTGCGTAGCAGTTAGTGGCTTTTTCGTTAAAATTTTAGCTTTTTTATTAGATCTAAAAATATTTTTCACAATCCTATCTTCTAAACTATGAAAACTGATAACTCCAATTCTTCCAGCTGGACATAGATGTTCAATGGCGGATCCGACTCCCTGCTCAACAGAATCCAACTCATGGTTCACATAAATCCTAAGAGCTTGAAAAACCAAGGTTGCTGGATGAATTCTTCTTCTCCCCCGTTTTCTTTGCAAAACAGGTGAAATGACTTGCACTAAGTCAATGGTTGATTTTATTCTTTTTTTCTTACGGGCAACAGCTATTGCTTTTGCAATTTTCTTATATTGAAATTCCTCACCATATTTAAGGAAGATCTCAGCCAATTTATTTTCGGGGAACTCATTCACCACCTTTTCAGCGGTTAAGTCTGAACTTGTATCCATGCGCATATCAAGTGGAGCTTCATGCATAAAACTAAAGCCTCTTGTTTTACTATCTAGCTGCATGGAGGAAACACCGAGATCAAGTAAAACACCATCTAGGCAATCAATTTTTTCTTCTTTGAGATACGTCGGAGCACTGGCAAAATCCCCATTTTTAAGGCGTAGTTTATCCTTCCAAGGATCAAGTTCTTTTTCGGCAATTTCCAAAGCATGCACATCCTTATCAAATCCGATAAAAATTTCAATTTCCGGATGAGTCTCCAAAATTTTTTTGGCGTGTCCTGCAGCTCCCATTGTTCCATCCATAAACACTTTTAGTGTTTTATCTTTGAAAAACTCCAAGACCTCATCAATTAAAACAGGTATATGGGGTCTTTTACTCACTGTCTAATAGTTTCCTGTGCATTTTTAATGTGAGATTCAGATAACTTTTCCATTTCACTTATCTCTTCATTCTGATCGTCTTGTAAAAGAGCAAACGCTTCTTCCGTCATTTTTTGGAATTCAGAGCTACTTTCGCTAGAAAGCAATATTTGCGCCATATTCTGATCATAAACTTCTTTAGGCCAAAGCTCGATCTTGTCTAACACACCTGCTACCACGATCTCTTTTTGAATTTTTACTATGTTAAGTAAGGAGGCTGGAAGAGATATTCTACCAATTTTATCACAACTTGTTTCATGTAAAAGAGAAAAAAACAAAGTAAAAAACTTTTGATATTTGGCTATATGCTGTTTTTCTTTAAATTTTTTTACAATTTTTTGAATGTCACTTTTTTTATAAATGGTTAAACATCCACCAAGGCCAAGACCAATAGTAAACTCCAGCTTTCCATCTTCTACAAGTCCATAGCGCATTTGCTGTGGAAGAACAAAACGTTTTTTGTCATCCAACTTTGCTATACTAGATCCGCTGAAGAAATGATCACTCACAGGAGCACCTTTTGGTTTCCCACTTTTTCCCACATACTAGCAACAAATCTGAAAACTGAGCAAATATTTTTTCGCTTGAAATTGAGAAACTATTTTTCCTCCTTAAGAATAAGAAGTTTACGAATTGTGGGAAATTGTGGGAAATTTGTTTAAAAGTTTTTCTATTCCTTTGTTGGTAAGACCTGAAAATAACAACTTAACCAGTTTATATTTAAGTAGATAAATCAATTTCCCACATTGTTTAAACAACTTGTTCATAAGTTTTGAACAAGTCGTTTTTAAAAATTCAAAGTACTGGTAGAATGAAACTCAAAGAGATTTAAACTTATGTCTACAAAACCTAGAACTATAGATAATTTAGGTGTTGACGCATCGAATAGATACGCCGTTGATCAGAAGCTGATAGATAACGAACTTTTGCAAGGGTCAAGGCAAGTTGGAGGCCTTTCTGAGGTAAGCGTTACCACACCATATATACCATCAGGATTTGACGAGCAATTTAATACTTTCCAAAAGAATTTACCTTGGGCAAGATTTGCTCCACCGCCAAAATATTTATCTCATCGAAAGCGGATATTTACTTTTCAACTAGTTCCTTCTTTAGGTTCGACAGAAAAACATGAACAAGAACTTCAAAAACTTTCAAAAGACAAAGAGGAAAAACATAAAGAACATCAGTTTGAGGGTTTTGAAAAAGATGAAGAAGAAAAAGAACGAAAGAAAGTGATCAAATTACTAAAGATGCTAGGCCTTTATGATCAATATCTTTCATTGATTAACGCAAGAAGAGGACAATACCACAAAGGATGAACTGGCTTGAATTACTTGGTTGGAATGATGAACAACTGGAAGATCTTCGCTTTGTTGCTTACTCATATATAAAACAAGGTCTTTACGATACAGCTATTACTTTTTTTGAAGCGCTAAGTGTTCTTTCCCCTGAAAACTCTTATGATCTAAAAACCCTAGGGGCCCTTTACTTACAAAAAGGCAATAGTTTAGAAGCTTTGAATTATCTTGATCGCTCTTTAAAAATTGATCCCAATGACTTACAAACACAGCTCAATAGAGCTAAAGCTCTTTTGTCTTTAGGATATAAAAAGCAAGGAATCTCTCAAGCTAAAAAACTGCAAAATTCCTCTAACCAGGATATTGCTAAACAAGCAAGTGCTTTAATTTTAGCTTTCCCAAGTTAGGACAAAATAACTCTCTTTTTTTCTAATTTTGAAGCTCAAGGAGTTAGAGAAAGTAAAAGAATGATAATCCACTATTTCATTGCCCAGATAGAAAAATCGTGTTAACTTGACTAATGAAATTGCTTTTGTAAACCACTTTCCAAAAGCTAAAATCATTAAATTTTCAAAAGATAAAAGATGACCGTTTCTTGTGATATAAAAAGCGTTTGGACTGACTTTGTTCAGCTAGTAGAAAAAAAATGCTCCGCTACTGAATTTCATAATTGGATAGAGCCAATCAAAATAAAAGAGGAAACTGAAGATAAGTTAGTTTTAGAAGTGCCTAATATCTTTGTGCAAGAGTATCTCATTGATAACTACAAGCAAGACTTACTGAATTTTTTTTCCTGTACCAGCATTGAAGAGCTTCCTTTTCATTTTAGTATCGCCGCCATCACACCCAAAGAAAAAAAATCTTCTACAAGTATTTCTAAGCCTCAAAAAACTTCTCACTTACAGTTAAATAGGAATTATACTTTTGAAAACTTTATCGAAGGACCGTCTAATCAGTTTGTAAAATCGGCAGCTGTGGGAGTTGCTAATCGCCCTGGAAAATCTTACAATCCTCTTTTCATTCATGGAGGAGTAGGTCTTGGAAAAACACATCTACTGCATGGCATTGGTCATAGCGTTTTACAAAAAAACAAACATGCCAAAATTCAAAGTATCACAACAGAAGCATTTATCAATGATCTTGTAGACAACTTAAAGAACAAATCTGTCGACAAAATGAAAAGGTTTTATAGAAACTTAGACATCTTACTGGTCGATGATATTCAATTTTTACAGAATAGGTTGAATTTTGAAGATGAGTTTTGCAATACATTTGAATCTCTTATCAACCAACATAAGCAAATTGTCATAACCTCTGATAAGCCTCCTTCTCAATTAAAACTTTCTGACAGAATGATTGCTAGAATGGAATGGGGCTTGGTCGCCAATATAGGTGTTCCTGATTTAGAAACTAAGGTTGCCATCATTCAACATAAGGCAGAAACCAAAGGAATCATCATTCCCGATGATGTAGCCTTTTATATAGCAGATCATGTCTTTTTAAATGTACGGCAAATAGAAGGAGCTATTAATCGCCTTTTTGCGTACTGTCGCTTGATGGGCGAGCAAATCACTCAAGATGTAGTAGAAAAAACCTTAAGTGAGATCTTTGAGCAGCAAACATCTAAAAAAGTTACAGTTGAAAGTATTTTAAAATCTGTGGCTAGCGCGTTTGAAGTGCGTATCTCAGAAATAAAAGGAGACTCGCGCATGAAGCAAATTGCCCTTGCAAGGCAAGTGGCTATGTATCTTTCCAAAGAGTTAATTTCTGATTCCCTCCAAAAAATAGCTAATTCTTTTGGAGGCAAAACACACTCTACCCTACTTCATTCATGGAAAAAAGTATCTAATCAACTAAGTACTAATGAGCAGCTGCAAAGACAAATTCAAATGATTAAAAAGAATTTATCTTAAACGCGTTTCAGGAATTACCTTATCCAAAGGATGAACTAACTCTAGCTGACCTTCTTGACTAATTTGAAAGTATTTCTTGAAAAACACATTGCATGACCTAAGCGATTCATGTCTCAATAAATCTAATACTTGTCGCTGTTCATCTAGCACAGCATTTGTCTCATCAATACCGCTGTTTTTGTTTCTTTTAAAATAAATTGAAAACGTGTTTGTTCTGGCATCTTCAATAGGATTAGCATTATATAGATAAACTACTGCGACAATTGAAATAGCCATAGCTACCATTAGTATCTTTGCTGAAATAGAAACAATAACTCCAAAGGAAAGAACAGATACAGAAGGAATAAGGCACAATGAAAAGAAGTTCATTTTGAAAGCTGTAGCATTATATTTAAGAAAAACTTCTTTATAAGCTTTCACAGCATTTGCACTAATTTTGTTAAGTTTTTCAGTTAATTGCCCCATTCTGGCCTCGTAATAGCCTGAGGAACCTAGTGGGTTATCTGCTGAAATTAAATTAGTGATTACAGTCATTGTATCTCCATAATTTTATTAAATTCCCTTTCGTTCATTGTAGGGATAAGTTTATATAAAGGATGAACTAACTTCGACAGCTGCTCTTCTTTGTTAAAGGAAAAATACTTGTAGAAATAGCCTCCTAAACAAGTTTTATCTTTCCTGTGCATACATTCTCGAATATAGTTAATTTGTGGTTCAAGCTCGACAAATATCTCATCTGCCTGTCTAGAAGGATCAGCATCTAATTTAGCTACCAATATTTTATGTCTTATAAGAGTCCCTGCTGTTATTGGACGTTTATTAGCTATAAAAATTCTTTCGGCTATGAGGCAAATAATGAAAGATGTACCTGCTATTACAGGATTTACCATGCCAGTAACTCCAAACATAAACGTTGCAAAAGAAATGGTCTTAACTACCAAAGAACAATTTCTCTTAAATGCTGCAATATTATAGGCGAGGAAGACTTCCTTATACGTGTCAACTGCTTGCTTAATCTCATCTGGAGCCAGAGCATTAACTCTTTCCTCTAGAGGCTTTAATCTCGCATTTACTTGTTGCGGATTTAAATCTTGCGCGGCTCGACTATCAGTTACTGCTATCACTGTACCTCCATAGTTCTATTGAATTCTCTTTCGTTCATTGTAGGAATAACTACTTCTAAAGGATGGACTAACTGCAGTGGCTCTCCTTCATTATTAAAGGTGAAATATTTCCAGAAAAAACCCTTTAAACAGGTCTTATCTTCTCTTGCTATACATTTTATAACATAGTCAGTTTGCTGAATGTAGTTAGCTTGCAGTCTTACTTTTCTCTGATCAAAAAGAACTGGAATTATATGAAAAGATTTTTCATAAAGTTCAGCTGATATTTTATAAAGACCTGTATGTATTGGACTATCATCTAAAAAAAATCCTTCAACTATGACAGTTATAGTAGTAGTAGCAACAGAGGCCACTAATATAGCAAGGCTATCTGTAACAAGCCCCAGCCCAAGCATTGCAAAAGATGCAACCTTAATCACTGAAAAACAATTAGCTTTAAATGCTGCCTTATTATAAGCAAAAAAAGTTTCCTTATGCATTTCCATTACTTGCTTAATCTCATTTGCTAAAGCATTAACTCTTTCTTCTAAAGTTGTCGAGTTGGCATTTATTGGCTGAGTATCAAAATTTGGGATTAGTCTATCATGAACTGCTGTTGTCATTACACCTCCATAATTTTATTAAATTCTCTTTCTTGCATTATAGGGATAAGTATATGTAATGGAGAGGCCAACTTTTGCATTTCCCCACTCTTAAAAACATAATATTTCCAGAAAAAACCACCTAAGCAAGTTTTATTATTTCCATGTGGTAAATATTCATCAGCATATCTGGGGCGAGGAATTCCATTGTCAGCATCATTTAATCTACGCTCCATTGCAGCTCTATAACCAGAAACTTCAGCGAAATATGGATATCTATTATTAAAAAAGATAGCTATCGATTTAATGCAAATAAGTGTAGATACAATAACTAATGTAAGATCATGAATAACAATTCCAAGCACATACATTGCTACAAAAGTAATTCCAGCCACTAAAGAACAGTTTCTCTTAAATGCTGCAGTATTATAGGCGAGGAAAGCTTCTCTATGTATTATAACTGAACGGTTAATTTCATCGTGAGCTGAAGCATTAACTCTTTCTTCTAAAGTTGTCGAGTTGGCATTTGCTAGCTGAGTATCAAAATTTGGAATTAGTCTATCATGAACTGCCGTGGTCATTTCGTCTCCATAATTTTATTAAAATCTCTTTCTTGCATTTATAGAAATAAGCTCATGTAAAAGGCGGACTTGCTTTGGCTACCTTTTTTAGGACTTAAGATTATAAATTAACTGATAATTATAAATTAATGTTTTTTTTAAATATTAATTAAATAATTATGACTTGAGAGAAATTATTCTGAAAAAGTTCTTTTTCCTCAGCTAGAAGAAGAGTTCCTGGTGTAATGATGTTTTTTTTATCCTGACGGATAAAGCTTCGCGTATTTTTAGCAATTTTTTGAGTGAAAGGAGTATTTCCCTCAATTTTGTTAGGCATGTCCCAGTTTAGCTGATCTATTTTTAAAATAATAAATGCACTTAAAGTTTTAATATCTTCCGGAAATTGATGATGTTTAACATAATTAACAAATAATTTGGTTACTGGATTTTCTTCAAAAAGACGACTAAAGAAGTGTTCATTTGAAGTAAGCTTTAAAAATTGAGCACAATGAGGACAAATAGCTGATTTTTGAATTCTTTCACCACAATGAAGGCAAAAAGTAGGAAAAATGAAGTCTAAAATAAAACTCATTTTTTAGAAAAAAAACTTTTTTTAGTCTTTAAGCTGACTGCTGGCTTACCTAAATTTCCTTCAATACACAAAATAAAAGGCTCAGTAAACTTAAATAATACAAAATGCTTCATTTGAATATGGACATTAAGGTTTCCATCAAAATCTACAGTATGGCTATCTTTTTTATTAACTAAGAAAAACTTAGACCTTTTTCCTTCACTAAAAGAATCTTTAAGCTCTTCCACATAAAACTTTCCATCATGGATAGAAAAGTCAATTGCTCCTCTTACTGGTATTAACAGCTCCATGTCCAATCCAAAAATTCTACCGAGGAAATCTGCAGGGATGTCAAAGACAGTATGTTCCCTTTTAAAAGAGTTAATAAAAGAAAGTGTACCCTTCCCTTCAAATGTTGATTTATCTTCTAAATCTCCATGTAAATCAGTAATGTTAAGCTCTCGTACTACCAGTGGTTTTATTTCTCCTAAAGAAGAGTTTTTTTTCTGTAGCAAGCTAGGCCTGAATTCTTTAAAAGATATTAATGGAATGGAAAAAAGCCATTTTCCTTCTTTAGATTTTTCTATGTTAATCTCATCAATTTTGTAAATGCCAGATCTGTCACTGATCTTAAAGTCGTCAACTTTCACTGCATCAGAAGAAATGTCTATAGAAGAAAGCATCGTTTTAAAAATACAGCCAGCAAGCTCACAGTCTTTTCCACTTAAAGTACCTTCAAAGTGAAAAGGATGTAAATAAAGCTTTCCTCTCAATTCATAACCTTTTCCCATATCTAGCTCAGTAAAAAACTCACTAACTAGATCCGGGAAAAGCAACTTTGCCTTATTCAAATCAAGCTTTAAACTTCCTATAAATGGAGAGCCTTCTTCATCTGATTCCTGGTAAAAACAGGCATCCAATCCTTCAAAACACCCATTAATCGAATAGATTTTTAAAGACTGGTCAAACCGAAATAAAATAGTAAGCGGGGTATCTACTTTTTCTTCAAAAACAAGACTGCCCTCTATTTTGTCCGAAAAATCTAGCTGAAAGTGAAATGGCAGATACTTATTCTGATGCCGATAACTTGCCCTCCCAGAAATACTTTCAGGACAAAGAAATAAATCAATGTCTCTAAATATATGAGGCACATCTTTTGAAGGAATTTGATATTCACTGATTTGCATATGGAGAGTTTGTGTCTGGGTATCAAATTCTCCCTTAGTAGAAAAGTCTAAATCATCATTTTTATCAAAGAACTTACTTACCCCCTGTAAGGTAAGGCCCCACTTATTTTCTTTTATTAAATGGGATATGCCCTTTTTGGGTAAGTATACTTGCAAGTCTTCATAAGACCATTTTTCTTCTTTTGCTTTATGGTAAAGCCTACCTATTTTACAGTTTAACCAAGTAAACTTATCTTCAGGATGAAACACATGAATATTTAATCCTCTTACTACTAGACCATCACTCAATGAAAAATACATTTTCATGGAACCTGTATTTTTTAAAGCAAAGTCATCAATAATCAGTTCACTTGTTTGAAGATCAATATCCGTCTCTATTTGCAACTTTCTATTGTCATAGGGAAGGTCAATAGAAAAACGGCCTACTCCCTGAATGTCTCCTTTGATATCTATATCTTTTTTAATAAGACTTTGAAAAAGATTGGCATTTATTTGCAGCTTAGTAAGCTCTCCATTAACTTGGAAATTATCATTTAAATAGAAGTTCATATCAACTTTTCCCAAAGAAGGCAGTTGCAATAAACAATTAGAGAAAATCCATTGATCCTGTCCCTTTTGTATCTCACATGAGCCGCTATAGTCATCTAAGGCAACATTGGCAATTTTCCAAAAGCTGCCTTCTCCATTTGCTTTTAGCGATAGTTCATTAAAGGAGTTCCGACCTATTTGCAGGTTTTTCCCATTTAAGGAAATGCAGGATTTTTCATTGGAAGTAAATGCTACACTGCAAGCAATTACTCCTGATAATTTCTCAGGAAGGATTTCATTGATTGCAGTAGGTAGAATTGCTGGTGTAAAAATTTGATTTATTACTTTTATTTGCTCGGGTAACATCGCCAAGTCAATCTCAGGAGACATCTTTAACCGTTGCAATTTGTAATTTTTAAAATTGAGTTCATTCACATGTAGTTTAGTCCCAAAAAAGTGTGTTTTTTCATTATCTAACAGCACACTAAACTCATTTTCCTCAGCTATAACATCTCCTTTAAGGCGAACAACATCCCAAAGTGAATTAGAAAGCCTTGCATCAAAACTTATATTTTCTTGTAGTAAAATATAGGGAACATAGAGATCAAACACCTCTTGGGAATCTAAAGAGTGTAAAAACATCCGAGCTGTTACATCACTAATTCCTCCTTGTCTAGTAAATGAGTTGTAAGAAAAAACTCCCTTTAACTTTTGAAGATTTGCCTGCGATGACATTAAATAACTAACATCTTCCAAAGCAATTTTAGCCTTCCAGTTAAGTGGAACTGTGTCGTCATGTAAAACTGTTGATAAATAAAATCCATTTTTTGAACTTTCGAACGATCCTTTAACTGGGATATTAGCAAGAGGATTAAAAGAAAAATGTCGCAGAAAAATTTCTAAATCTTCTATCTCACCCTTTATTTTATTAGTTAGGATCTGCAGTGCTTTTTCTTTTAGATGGAAGGAAAAAACTCCTTCAAAATCAATTTTTTCTGATTGGGTGTTGTCAACCTGTAGGGTAATATTATCATTTGACAGTGCAAAGTATCCCATTATCTCTTCGAAAGAGACTTTATATTTTTTGACAGTTACTGCTCCCTTTTCAATAGGAAAACTACAGTTTAGTTTTTTTTCTTCTAAAAAATAATCTAAGTTAATACAACAGCTTGTATCTAACTCATTATTAGTAGAATAACCAATATTTTTTAAAGTAAAGTGCCATGAGTTTGTATCGCCGACCAAGTCTTTTGCATTAATAACTGCTGTAACTTTTTTTGCATCTAGCCTTGCTAAAAAATTAGCCTTTCCCTGAAAACTTATTTCAGGATCATAGGTAAGTCTTTCTAAAGTTATATTAGCGCCTTTTATCCACCCATGCTGAATTTTTTTAACAAACTTTTTTTCCTTATTCAAACTATCCAATAAATTTAATTCGAAACTAAAAGAATCTTGCACAGATTCTTCATCAAAAAACTGCAAGTTGCCAGAAATTTCACTTCTTTTAACAGCAAGTTCCGAATAAAAGTGTAAGGAGCTATAGCCTGAGATTATCTTTAAATTATCAGCAATAAGAGGATCTAAGTCCCCCCATCTTCCCTTTAGTTTTGCTTCAATAGAAGGATCCTCAACAGCTCCATGAACAGTGCATGATCCTATGGTATTATATATGCTAAAGTCTAGCTTAGAGGGCTGCACTATCCCAGTAGAAAATTTTAATGCTCCTTGGATATTATCTATGTGTATATTAGGAGCAAGGGAATGAAAAGATCCCTGATCGATATCAATTTGCCCATTTATCGATGTGAGAGATTTTAAATTGTACGAACCGTTTAAAAGTATTTTATTTGCAGTTAACTTGTTATTTTCAGCGGAAGCTATTAAACCATTAGCTAAGAAATTACTAAAGGCAAACTCAATAGAACCTTTTTCAAAATAGTGAGCAATAATATTACCTGAAAATATCCCCTTTTCTATTTTAACACTTGGCAAGTCTCTTATAAGACCCTCAAAAATCTTTTGAAGACAACCAAAATGTTTAGAATCTAATTTATGTAGTTTAGTTTCTAAGGATAAAAAAGAGTTTTCTTCTTCTAAATTGAAAGTAAGGCCAGAAGTGTTGTTAAAATTAATAGCGCCTTTTAGCCAATTTGCAAAGAAACTGTGAAAAAAGCCTTTTCCTGAAGTAGAAAAATGGAAATCATCTTTTTCATATTTCCCTATTCCTTCGAAATCCCATTTAGGTCCAATGCCAGGATTAAAAGAAAACTTTCCTGACAAGTCAGATAAAACATTTTCGCTTTTTACATGAATTTTCCCTTCTTCAATTTTAGAGTCTATCCTCAGTTTTTGAATAAAAAGGGAAGGTACCCACTTGTTAAGCTTTCCTTGGAAAGTAGGATATTCCCCTTCAAGAAAAAGTTTTTTTGCCGAAAGGCAAATATCTGTAGATAATCCTTGGGATACAAAATCTTCAATACAAAGGTTATAAAAAAGATAATTAAGAGTTTCATTATATCGTAATACGGCAAATCCATTAGCATATCCTTGCAAATCAGAGTAGAAAAAATCTTTAAAATGTTGAAAGAATGTAAGGTCAAAATGCTGAAAGTTTATTTCAGCAAGCTTATTTTCTTTTTGAGCAGTAATATTCACGGTTAACAAGGCATCTTCCTTGTTATGGAATTGCCTTACAATAACCTTCTTATTGCTGGAAAAGGGCTGAGTAAAACAATCAATTATCACCTTATCTTTATCAAAAAACACTTCCGTATTTTTACAGGAAAAAGAAACATGAATTCTGCTTGATTTGGTTTTTGTAAAAGAAGGAATTTTTAGCAGCTCAACTTTAGAATCTGCAGCATCGACATGAAGAAAGAAATCTAATGCTTTAAGGTTAACTTTATAAGAAACAGTCAAGCTTTCAGTAGAAAGTGTATAATTGTCTTTTCTTTTGATTTGAGCATTTTTTAAAACCCATCCATCTAATGTTTTGTGACAAGAGTCATAAGTTAGCGAGGCATTAAGGCTTGATCGAACAAAATATCCTAATACTTTTTGAAAGCTAAAGTGATAAATTTCGCTCTTAAAAACAAGCAAACTCAAAAAAATAACAAAAAAAATCCCTTTTTTAACCATACAAAACACGATGTCTGACTTACTAGCATAATCAAATTGGTTTAAAGATCGAAGTAAAGAATCTTGAAAAAATTATTTTTATTAAGTAGGTTTTAGTTTGAGGTCTAATAACATGCTAAAAAAAATTCTAGAAAAACAAGTTGAGTGGGTAGAAAAAAAACCAAAGCTGAAAAAGTTTGCACCTCTTGTTCGTGCAATTGATACTTTTTGTTTTGAACCCAAGATAAATACTAAACATCCTCCTTTCATTAGAGATGCCGTCGATTTAAAACGATGGATGATTATAGTTGTCTTTGCACTTATCCCCTGCACTATCATGGCTATTTGGAATAGTGGAGTCCAGGCCTATGTATATAGTAGTGGTAACTATTTGTTGATGAAAGAATTTATAGAAGCTTCTTCTTCTTTTTCCGGTTATTTCTCCTTTATCTTTGAAAATGGAAGGATTGTTTCGATTATAAAAGAAGGTCTTCTCTCTTTTCTTCCAGTTTTGCTTATTTCCTACGCTGTCGGAGGACTATGGGAATTTATTTTTGCTGTGGTAAAAGGGCACGAAATTTCTGAAGGATTTCTAGTTAGCGGACTTTTATATCCTTTAATTTTACCTCCGAGCCTTCCTTACTGGATGGTTGCAGTAGGAGTATCTCTTGGGATAGTAATCGGTAAAGAAGTTTTCGGGGGAACTGGCATGAACATTTTGAACCCAGCCCTTACTTGCCGAACATTTTTATACTTTGGATTTCCAGCTTATATGACTGGCGAGATTTGGGCCGGTAGAGATAACTACACTGTGTCCCAAAGCATTATGCAAATGAATGCTCAAGCTAATTTAAGCGGCGCTGATGCAATCTCTCAAGAAACAAGCTTAGCAATTTTCAACCTCCCAGGTGAAGTTAAAAGAATTCACATTGATACTATCGCCAATCATCACCTAGGAATAAAAACAGAAATTTTTCCTTACATTAACAATTACTTTCAAAAATGGTCATCTGGCATCAGCAATACTGTACGAAATCTTTCTGACCTTACTCTTGATCAATTAAGAGAGTTTGTGACTGCTCCTTTTGAACAAGGGGGACTTGGGCTTGCTGTTGATAACTTTCCACTTGCTGAGAAGTTTATTCAACTTAAGTATGGACTAAACTTGTTTAGTGACGGCAATTTATTTTGGGGAAATAAATTAGGATCATTTGGAGAAGTTTCGATTTTCTTTTGCATCATCGGAATGCTCCTTCTTTTAATTACAAGGGTAGGTTCTTTCCGAACCATGTTTGGCTTTATTATCGGAGTATTAGCAGCTTCCTTACTTGCTAGTTTTGCATCTACTACTTTTGGAGTCGAATCAGGAGCTTGGAATAGAGCTGTTTTTGACTTCCCTTTTTATAAGCATTTTCTAATTGGCAGTATAGCCTTTGGCATAGTCTTTATGGCAACGGACCCCGTATCCTCACCTTCTATGCGATCTTCACAATGGATGTATGGCATTTTGATAGGTGCACTTATCATTATTATTAGAACAATTAATCCAGCTTATCCAGAAGGTGTTATGTTGGCTATTTTATTTGCAAATGTATTTGCGCCTTTATTTGATTTCTATAATGTTCGTATTTATAGGAGGAAAAAGCGTGTCCTCCTCTGAACAAAAACCGCCAACAGTGGAAAAATCCCATAACAGCAGAACACTGATTTTTATTATTGTTATTTGCTCAAGCTGCGCTCTTATATTGGCTATATTAGCAAGTGTTCTAAAACCTAAACAAGAGGAAGCCAAGGAGCTTGACCGAAGCAAGCAGCTTATGATTTCAGCCAGTTTATTAAGTCCTGAAGGCTATTTTCTTGTTCAAAAAGATAACAAGTACGTACCTGCTGTTTTTTCTGAAAAAGAACAGATACTTATTCCCTCCCCTTCCATTGTAAAAGCAAAAAGTAACGAAATCCTAAAGGTGTATCAAATTCGCATTCGGCCATTTTTAACTGATAACGAGGGAAATACTTATACTTTTCAAGAAAAAGGAATTGATTTAGCCAAATACTTAGAAAAAAACAAAAAAGATGGCTTTGCAGACCTTCCTCTTAAACTTGTCTATGCTATTTTACCGAATAACTCTCCCCAAAATATCTCTGGAAGCACAACTCCTATTGGCTATGTTATTCCAATCAATGGAATGGGACTTTGGGATGCCATTTATGGCTACCTTGCTATAGAAAGCAATGGAGATACAGTTATTGGCACTACTTGGTATGAACAATCTGAAACAGCAGGGTTAGGTGCTAATATTTCCTTTCCAAGCTGGCAAAAGGAATTCAAAAACAAAGTGATTTTTCATAAAGGAGCAACCGGAACTACTGATTTTGCACGTGCTCCAATTGGGATTGTTGTGGTAAAAGGCAAAGTAAGTGAAGTATACGGGTCCTCCCCTAAAGCGGATAGCGCTGTAGATGGTATAACTGGCGCTACATTAACAGGGATGGGAGTGACGAATGCTTATAGGGATGTTTTAGAAAAATACCGCCCCTTTTTATTAAAGGTGCATCAGGAGAATATAAGCCCATGACAAAGCCATACAAAGCCTATTTTTTAGACCCATTATGGAGGAATAACCAAATACTTGTGGCCATATTAGGTATTTGTTCTGCTTTGGCAGTAACAGTTAAAGTACAAGTGGCGCTTACCATGGCAATAGCAGTATCTTTCGTAACTGCTTTTTCCAGCTTTTTTGTTTCTCTTATTAGAAAAATTACACCTGACAATGTTCGTATGATAGCTCAACTTGCTATCATTTCCATGTTTGTTATTATTGTGGACCAATTTCTTAAAGCATTTTTCTTTGAGATGTCAAAAGTTTTATCTGTATTTGTGGGGCTTATTATTACTAACTGTTTAGTAATGGGAAGAGCTGAAAGTATGGCCAAGAATGTACCTCCTATCCCGGCTTTCTTAGATGGTCTTGCGGCTGGAATGGGTTATGGCTATGTTATCATTTCTGTGGGAGCCATACGTGAAATTTTTGGTTTTGGATCTTTCTTTGGATTTCAAATCATTCCCACTTTCTTTTACGCAACACCTCAAAACCCTAGTGCCTATGTGAATTTTGGATTAATGCCACTTGCTCCTGCTGCTTTTTTTATCTTAGGTGGATTTATTTGGATTGCTAACATTATTAATCAAAAAAGGTCCTTTTAATGTGGTTAGGAGAATATAGTCTTACAAATTTATTGGGTTTGCTGATTCAGTCAGTTTTTATTCAAAACATTCTACTTTTTTATTTTCTTGGTATGTGCTCGTATTTAGCTTGTTCCAATAAAATGTCAACAGCCAATGGCCTTGGAAAAGCAGTTACTTTTGTAATTTTTGTCTCTGGAACAATTAACTGGTTTGTTCATAGATTTATCACGGCCCCCAATGCATTAACATGGCTGTCTAATTTAGGCATCGATGCAAGCGGTGTTAATCTAAATTTTTTAGAACTGCTTATTTATATTTCCGTTATTGCAGCTTTTGTACAAGTATTAGAAATCGTCATTGATAAGTTTTCTCCTGCCCTATACTCTGCTCTAGGAGTCTACCTTCCATTGATTACAGTGAATTGTGCTATTTTAGGAGCTTGTCTTTTTGCAACGGCAAGAGGATATCCCCTTATACCTAATATGATATATGTATTGGGCTCAGGAATTGGCTGGTGGCTGGCTATTGCTCTTATTGCCTCGATTAGAGAAAAACTTAAGTATTCAGATATTTCAGCTAATTTAAAAGGAATGGGTATTACTTTTATAACTACAGGACTGATGGCACTTGGATTTTTAGCTTTAACAGGGATTAATCTAGATGAAATGGAAGAGGTTCAAACCCCTGCTTCTATCGAAAGAACGAAAGATTTAGAAGGAACCCCTTAATCTAACAAGTTTTGATATTCTTCTAATGTTAAAAGTCCTTTATATTCTAAAGGATTGGTAAGTTTTATTTTAAATAACCAGCCCTCATTTTCAGAAGATTCGTTAATTTTTTCTGTTTCTTGATCCAGCGAATGGTTAACCTCAATAATTTCACCTGAGACAGGACTATATACATCAGCAGCGGCTTTTGTTGACTCTAATACACATACTTCTTGACCTGCTTCTACCTGCATGCCCACCTTGGGGAGTTCAATATAAACTATTTCACCTAGTTCATTCTGAGCAAACTCGGTTACCCCAACAGTTGCAATATTGTCCTGTAATGAAATCCATTCATGTGATTCAGTAAATTTCATATGTCGACCTTTGTTTTTCACTTTCCATTTTGATAGATGACAAAAATTTATGGGTAGCAAATTTTTCATAATTTTAATGAAAAATTTTTTTTAATTTCCCTTTATGGAACGCAATCTCATTTGGAAACTCTAAAAATGCAATAGAGCTTTTATCTAATCCATTAGGCAAGGCATTGAAACCGGTCAAGTCATTTACAAACTCTGCCATTGTAGGGGCATGTCCCATAAAACAGGTAGTCATGAACTTTTCTTTTGAATTTAAAATAAGTTCTAATAACACATTTTTATCAAAATCTTCTCCAAGAGCATTTTCCACAAAAATAGGAGCCGGAACATATTTGGCGATAATTTCAGCAGACTGCCTTGCTCTAAGAAGAGGCGAAGTGTAAATGACATCTATATTAATATTTTCCTTAACGAGAAGCTTCGCCACTTTTTCTTCTATTAAAATGCCTTCTTCGCTTAAGGGAGGATCTTCTTCATAAGTAGTTTTTTTAGGCTTAGCATGTCTGGCGGCTAGTACAAAGTTAGGCATAGTCTATCGTGGTTTTTCTTTTAAGCCTTTCCAATATCCTTCCCCATAATCATAGGTAAGCTCTTCCCCTTTTTCAATATCACGAATCGTTTCGAAAACAATTTTAGGTCCTTTTTTGTCGTAATATTCCATGGCCTCTACATTCCCGTTTTTGGAGTGGTTTATCAAAGAGCCCATATTAGTGACGCTTTCTGAGTCAATTACCCAATTTTTTAGTTTTTCCGTTCCAGTAAAACCAAATACATGACGATTTTTATTACTTACCTGACGGTCCTTTTTAATGATTCCAGCATAATGCGTTAGGATAGTTTTTTTAGGGATTTTTCTTTTGGCAAAGACTCCCCATCCGATCAGATCATTAACTTTTTTAATTTCTAGGTCCTTGACGAATAAATCATCATTTTTTTCTTTTTCTATACTCTTGAAAAGTCGACTGACTTTTTTTACTAAAGAAGGATCTTGAGCTTCAATCATTCTTTTTGAATATCTTTTCCAATAATCAAAGAACTCTGCCTCATCCTTTGGGTTAGCAAAAAAACTTAGAGGCGTATATTGCTTGTTAATTTTCTTAAATGTTTGATCTTGCAAAGACATCCTTTAAACACATGTTAAATTGCACCTTAAATGAAAAATGAATTATTTCGCAAATTATCATGTGAAAAAAAAGTAAAGTGAATTAAAAGAAAAATATGGGCAAAAAAAGAATAGTAATCTTAGGCGGCGGTTTTGGCGGCGTATATACCGCTATGCATTTGGAGAAGCAACTTCGAAAAATCAAAGATTACGAAATTGCTTTAATCAATAGAGAAAATTATTTTGTCTATCAGCCCATGCTAGCAGAAGTAGTTGGCGGCTCTGTGGGAATTATAGACACTG
Organism: Chlamydiae bacterium CG10_big_fil_rev_8_21_14_0_10_35_9; assembly: GCA_002773835.1. Classification (GTDB taxonomy): domain Bacteria; phylum Chlamydiota; class Chlamydiia; order Chlamydiales; family SM23-39; genus 21-14-0-10-35-9. Next base: position 18,475 of record PFAC01000012.1, read on the forward strand.
TGAGCTCTTTACAAAGACGACTTCCTAAAACAACACTATATATTAGAGATATTGAATCAATTGACTTAGAAAAGAAGGCAATTAATTTATACCCACAATTTTCCCATAAACCATCAGTTGTACACTATGACCATTTAGTAGTCAGCTTAGGCAATGTAACTGATTTTAGAGCTACGCCTGGTCTTCATGAGCACGCCTTGCCATTTAAAAATTTGTCAGATGCTCTAAGAATTAGAAATCATATCATTGATACCATAGAAGCTGCTTCCACAGAAACTGATGAAGATCTAAAAAAGGCTTTATTAACATATGTAATTGGCGGTGGTGGTTTTTCTGGTACAGAAATCGCAGCAGAGATTAATGACTTAGTTCGTAATTTAGCAAAAAAATATCCGACAATTGACCCAGCCTTAGTCAAAGTTTATTTGATTCATAGCAAAGACCGAGTGCTGGAAAGAGAGCTTAGTGAATCGCTGAGTAATTATGCCGGTAAAATTTTACAAAAAAGAGGAGTAGATATCCTGTTTGGCAAAAGACTGGCAACAGCAACTCCTGCTGGGGCAATACTCGATGATGAGACAAAACTAAATAGTAAAACGGTAATTTCAACTGTCCCCTCTTCTCCCAATCCCTTATTAGAACATTTAAAGTTACCACAAGAAAAGGGAAAGATTAAAGTCGATGCAACTATGCAGGTACAAGGAGAAGATTGTATTTGGGCTATTGGCGACTGCGCTCAAATACCTGACCTTCAAACAGGATCAACTTGTCCCCCCACAGCCCAATTTGCTATTAGGGAAGCAAAAGTATTAGCTCAAAATATCGTCAACGTCATAAATGGAAGAAGTACAACCGAATTTAAATTTAAAAGCCTGGGAATGCTGGGAGCATTAGGCCATCACAGCGCCGTTGCCGAATTATTTGGATTTATTAAGGTCTCAGGTTTTGTAGCCTGGTTTATGTGGCGGCTGATTTATTGGATGAAGCTCCCTGGATTTGATAGGAAACTGAAAGTAGCCATTTCTTGGTTTTTAGATATGATTATTCCTATTGAAGCTGTGCAATTAAAGCTTTCACCTTCTCAAGGAATTAACTCTCTTCACTTTGAGCCAGGAGATATTATCTTCCATGAAGGAGATATTGGAGACTATCTCTATATAATAGTAAAAGGTAAGGTGGAAATCTTAAAGAAAAAACAAGGAGAGGATGTTCATGTTGCCAACCTGGGCGAGGGCGAGTTTTTTGGAGAGATGTCACTTTTAAATGAAAAAAGAAGAAATGCCACTGTAAAGTGTGTTGAGCCTTCTGATATTTTAGCTATTAGAAAAAGCGACTTCGGCGCTCTTATTGCCAATTTTCCAAAGTTAAAAGAACAAATAAAAAGCACCGAAGAAAAACGAAAAGAGCACTAGTTCATGCGAATTACAAGCTCTAAAATGCCAACTAAAATTAAGTAAAAAGCAACAATGTAGCTTAGCAATCTTGGAAAAATCAGAATTGCTATTCCAGCAATTATTGTCACAATGGGTGCAACTAATGAGTTCATAATTTCCCTCCTTTTTTTTACAAATACTTATCTTTATAATTGAAAGAAAGAAAAAAATATGACAAAAAGAACTTGAACTTAAGGAATCTATGTCAGACGCTAAAATACTTTATAATCAGCTAGAAAATACCTTGGAAACTTTTTTTAAAAAGTTAGATGTTGAAGTTAATAAATCTATTCATGAATTTATTCGGAACCCTAAACAATTAGAATTAAACTTGACAAATCTGCAAGTTGATTTAGCTGAGTTTTCCGAAAAAATCAGCACACTAGATAATGTTTTTTTTGAGCAATTGAAAGGAATGCTACATAGTTTTGAAGCTCAAGCTCTAAAGCTTATTAAAACCTATGTAGTTGGACCTAAAATGGAAGATACCACTTCGAAAATAGAATATTCTAAAAACTTAGAGGACTTACTGGGTGAACTAAGAGGAATTTTAGATAAAATATTTACCTTAATTCGAAAGCAAGCCCTATAAAACGGCTATAATAAGATTATAAAAAAATATTTCCCTAAAACACTTAGTGTAAATGCAAAAAACCTTAAAAATTTTTCGGCTCTCATTTTTAGAAATATCTATTCTTTTTATCATTGGATACTTTGCTTTTGAGTACAAGCCGTTTGAACACAGGCTATACCATACAATTTCTAAAATATTTTTTCATTCCCCTGCCCATCAATTAAGTAAAGATCTTAATATTTATTTAACTGACATTGTTATTTTTATTTGTTTTTTTAGTTTTTTGATTACAGCTAAGAAAAAAGCAAGTTTACTTTTTCAAAATGAAAATAAATATCTTTGGATCGTTTTTATTTTTAGCTTATTCTCTGTTCTTTTTTCTAAGACAGCAAGTTTTAGTCATTCTTTTCTAAAAATCCATCAACTTTTTTTCTCAATATTGCTGTTTATTTTTACAGCGAACGTCATAGCAAAAAATGATCCTTCTAACCTCTTAAGAAAAATATTTTTCCTCTTGGTTTTAATAGGAATGGTAGAAAGCATTATTGGTCTTTACCACTATCTTTTACAGCATCCATTAGGTCTTTATAAGTTTGGAGAACCTAAATTTAAATCGAATATAAATTATGCTATGATCCCAACAGATGGAAAGGTATGGATATTTAACCTTTTTAAAACAGCTAAGGCCTCTATTATCCGAGCATATGGGACATTTCCTCATCCCAACATTTTAGGGGCTTTTCTAAGCATTTCTATGCTTAGTACTTTGTATGCAGTTATTGAGCAGAAAAAATGGAAAAAGGGACTTTTTATGCTTATGTTTTTTTTGCAGTCTGCATGCCTTATTGTCACTTTTTCAAGAAGTGCTATTTTTGGTTTTTTTATTAGCTCTATCTTTTTTCTAACTTTTGCAAAGTTAAAATTAAAAAAAACAATTCTAGTGATAGTTCTATTGATTGGAGCTTCATTTTTGCTTAATGGGTATATTTTTTATCCACAGGTGAATAATCGTGGTGGAATTGTTAGTAATAGTGAACTTTCTAATGGTTCAAACAATGCCCGGATATATTACAGTCTGATAGCCCTAAACATGATGAAAAGCCATCCAATTCTTGGGGTAGGTTATGATCAATTTATCCCTAATATGAACGCTTATTTAGATACCATTGCCTATAATTCTAGTCTAAGTGGAGCTACAGTTCATAATATTTATCTTTTACTTGGTGCTGAAACTGGAGCAATTAGCCTTTGCTCTTTTTTGCTATTTCTATTTTTTATTTTTAAAGAAAGTCTTAGAAGTATCTCTTTGGAAAAATTACTCTTAACCTCTTTTATGATTGGATTTTTATTTATTGGTTTGTGCGATTATTTTTTTCTATTTTTCCAACAAGGGAAAATTATGTTCTTTGGCCTGCTAGGAATCCTAGCAGGCTATAATCAGTTTACGAGTAAGTTAAAAACTTATAGCTCTTTAAAAGGACCTTTTAAGGAAATTATTAATTCAGAAAGTTAGTAATTTCCATGGTTGCTAAGTAACGAAACAACTCCCTACTTTTTAAATATTAGTAGAGAGTTGCACAAAACAACTTTTTATTATTGTCTCCTAGATAATTCGAATTTGTACTGACTCTCAATTTGCTTAAAACCATTTGGATCAATTAGCTTTGAAATAGGTACATGAGGTGTCCCATTTGTATTGAAGCCAAGTAATATACTCAACGCTGTTTTCTTCGCAATTCCATTCAGAGTAAGCTCTTTTGGTGGATCTATCCTATTAATCATGAATTCAACATTAACCTGAGTAGCTCCTATCCATAAATCTTTCATTTTTTTCCAAGAATATCGAGTTCCTTTATCCCAGGTTGCGCCCTGCAAGGTAATTCTAAGAGATGACCCCAAACGATAAAGACGATGGTTACTTGGCAAAGTAGCTTTTAACCTTGCAATATCACTTGTAAGTTGATCAACTATTTTTTTACGATCAACCTCAAGTTCATCAAGTTGAGTGGAAAGTTGTTCATCGAGATTTTGTACTCGTATCTCAAGACCATTTCTAAGAGTTTCCCTCTGACTTGAAAAATCTTCTTTTTTTTGTTCAAGTATTCCTATTAAGTCATTTTTTTCTCTTCGAAGGGCCTCAACTTTTTGTTGAATAGAGTTAATAAAAACTTCATGAGGCGAAACTACACTGTGCTTTGCTATGCACTCCATTTGACTTAAAGAACTTTCAGCTGATTGTAGGTCAGCATCTATTTTTTCAATTTCCGCTTCTAACTGTCTTATTTCTTCTTGAAAAGCAGCTTCCCTTTCCTCTGTTTCAGCCTGTAATTGAGCCTTTTCTTGTTTTGTTTGTGTACACAAAACATCTTTTCTTTCCTCAATGGCTTGTATTTGGCTTTTACTTGTAATTTTTTTATTAGAGATTTCTGCGAATATTAACGATGTAGCCCTAGCTATCTCATGAACCTTTTTAGGAATTATCCTGCCAGGGTCTCCTTTTAAAGGAGCAAAAACTATCGCATTAACTGCTCCTAAACCAACAGTTCCAACAAGCTTTATCCCTTGAGCTACCAAAGCTGACCCATAAATTCCACGAGCTCCGAAAGCTAATCGACTTGCTTTATTAATTAATGCACTAACTAATTCTAATTTCTCAATATAGTCTGTTACGTGATTTCCTCCTTCAGCAAGGTTTCTTAAAGGAATAAGACCTCTCAGCGCACGGTTTTGGTCTCGTAATTTAAAACCTAGAGCATTAATTTTTCCTTCTAGTTTATTAATTTTTTCTAACTGTTCAGAACTTACAGCAGCGCCATTAAAAGGGCGTTCAAATGTTAAATGTGAAATAGACATTTAATTTCTCCTTATAAAAATAAAATTATTATTTTGCGCGGGAAATAATATTAAATATTTACATATAAAGTAAATTTATTTCTTTTAATTCAAAAAATGTCTTTATTATTAAAATAATTATTCCACAAAAAAATGGTAGTTACATTTTTTATTGAATAGGTGAATAAAAACCCCCTGCTAAAAGCAGGGGGTACTGAAGCGTTTTTTCTACTAAGACGATCCACAGACCTGCTGCTTATAGTTCCTCAGCAGCATTCTCAATTTCCACTTATTTTTTCGATCTGAAATTGGAACATGTGGTGCACCACTGTTATTAAACCCGATTGTAGTTAGGGCAGTTTTTTTAGCAGTAGCTAGTAAAGACGGTTCTCTGTTTGTACCGATATTAGAAATTATTAATTTAGTATTGAATGACTGAATTCCATTCTTGTATATATTTTTAAACTGACTTGCAGAATATACTACTCCATCTTTAAGGTTTATGCCCTGCAAAGTCGATCTAACAGAAGATCCAAAACAATTTAGTCGGTAATTATGAGGTAATTGATCTTTTAACTTTTGAATTTCTTCTCTATGTTTGTTAAGTTCAGCTTTAAAATTCTCTTTAAAGATATTAAGTTGATTTGCGAGCTGCTCATCAAGGTCTTGAAGTTGCGTCTCGAGAAATTTTTTTCTGTCATTCAACTTTACTAAAAGCTCTTCTTTATTTTGCTTTATTTTGCTTGTTAAGCTTTCTATCTCATTATGAAGAGTATCAATTGTTTGCTTGTAAGTATCTCGTTGATGAATGAAGCTCTGTAAATTATTAATTTTTTTGCATTCAAATAGAACCTCAAGTTGACCTAAATGTTTTTGAATTACTTTTAATAAAGCTTTCTTTTGTTGCACATTAACTTTTAAATCTGCTTCTTTCCGTTGAAGCTCAGCCTTAAGTGCAGTTTCTTTTTGTTTAACTTCAGCTTTAAGAGCAGCTTTTTTTTGTTGCACATTAGCTTTTAAATCTGCTTCTTTCTGTTGAAGTTCAGTTTTAAGAGCAGTTATTGATTTTTTGTTTTCATCTTTTATAGAAGAAATTTTAGCCAATATTACCGACGCTCTTCTAGCTTTCTGATGAACTTCTTCAGGGATAAGTTTACTGGGATCTCCTTTCAAAGGAGCAAAAATGATGAGATTAGCCACTCCAAGAGCTGCAGTCCCTGCTAATTTTAATCCTTGAAACATTAGAGCTACACTATAAATTCCCTTCATTCCACAAGCAAGCCTGTGAGCCTTATTGGCTGTAGCGCAAATATCTTTTAATTTCTCAATGTATTTCTCTACATCGTTTCCTATACTTGCTGCTTGTCTTAAAGGCATAATGCTTTCGAACTTGTTACCAAGTGAGATCAAATCAAAGCCAAGATTGTTAATTTTACTTTCAAGTCCTTGAATTTCACACTTTTTTACCTCACTTACTGCACCATTAAAAGTGTTCTTAAAGGTTACTCCTGACATTTTCATATCCCTTATTAAAGTTAATACTGGCAGCCAACAATAATTAATTTTTAACTTTTAATCCAAACACTTAAAGTTGTAAATAAATTTTTTTAATCAAGTAGTTTATTATAAGATGTTTATGTAAGAAAAAAATGAAAAGAATAAAATTAAATTAGATTAATTAAGGAAAGCGAAGGCCAGAGACTGGGGTGTTTTTCTATCGCATATTCAAATGAGGAAATACCAAAATGCTGCGGATCTGCATCTTTCCGATTAATACGATAGCAAAAACCCAGCCGTTTAAATGCTGTTGGATCATATCCATGAAGCGCACTTAATGGAATTTCTATGTCTAAAATATAATTTTTTTTACCGTAAAAAGGAGTAGCTACTAATGATTGCGGCTCACAAAGCATATGCATATCATCCGTTCGAAAGCGTGTAATCTCTCTTCCTAAAGTCCCCTCAATTTTTTCTGGGAAAAAAACAAAGTGATGATGAAACTGCGTAATGATATCTTTTTCTTTTAAGTCCCTTGTGTCAAAAAAAAGCTCAATAGAATCTGTTTTTCTAAAATCTGAAAGGCTGGCTTCTTGAAAAGGAACATCTACTTCTATATGCAGCAGTATTTTTAGTTCATTAAAACCCATATATATTCGAGCAAATGACTCTTCATCCAAATACTTCGAAGTAGAGGGAAGCAAATATTTTTTCGATGTCACCAAGTTATCTGATAGTGGAACATGGTAACAAAGAGCACTCATTTGAAAAAATGAGAGAGAAGAAAGTGCGGGAAGTTCCTCAAACATCGTTTTTATCAAAATAGGCTATATTTTTTTCCTTGATTTCATGAACCAAGCTCTGTGTAGTTTTCTTTAAAAGCTCACTCGATAAAACCTGTCTTTGTCTGTCCAACAAATCCTGATCTATAGCAGTTGTTTTGGAAAGAACCTTAAAAAACATAGGCCCATCAGAAGTTATAACAGTTTCTGAAAGCTCATTTTCTTTTAAATCAGAAACATAAGAAAAAAGACCTTCCTTGCTACTTAATGAAGTAGTTTCTTTTTGAATATTCCATTGAGCTGCAAGGCCAGATAAGTTTCCCCAATTTTGAGAATTTTTCCTTACGGCTTCAAGAAAGTCAGCAAGTCTTGCAGAGGTATAAAATTCTAAAGGGTTCTGCCCTTTTTTCATCCATTTCTTATTAATTTTTGCATAAAAGTCTTGAAAGTAGCTCAAACCAACATCTTCTATAGCTTCTTCCAAAGATTTAAACTTTCCATCCTCATTTTGAAAGCGGCCTGGATCTTTAGTCCTTAAGCTAGAGTATTTTTCCTCTAAAACTTTTTCTAATAGATTATGTAAGACTCCTCTCTTTTGAGCTCTTTCAAACGTCATAATTTGGTCATCTTGCGATGCATTTATCACTTCGAACTGATAAAAAGCTTTTTTATTATCAGAATAAATGGGACTACTGCCTTGCTTTTGATTCAATAAAAACTTTTTCAATTTCTGATAGTCTTCAATTCCAGCTAATTCATTTTGATGAGAGCTAAATGATATGCCTAACTCCATCTCTACTGGTTGAGCATTTTCGAGTTCTTTGGCAATAACATCCGGTTCATTATTAATAATTTGCTCTAGAGTGTAATCATCCAATAGACTTCTATCTTTAGGAGTTAATTTTTGAATGACTTCAAAACGTGCATCACGAGTAGATAAATTTTTTGTTAAAAAAATAAACTTTTCGCTTAAGTCAGAATAATTTTCCAATTGCCATTGCCACATTTGTTTAGTAGGAATCGATGCCTTAAGACTTTTTTGTGTAACTTCTTTGACCTTTACTTGAAAAGTTCTTTCTACCAATTCTGGAGCTCTTTTAACGATCTCATCTAATTTACGAAATTTTTTTGGTAGCAAAAGTGTATTTTTAGAGTCTGAAACCAACTTTAAATATAAATCAAATTCTAAAAGCTGTTTAAACGAGGTAAACTGCAAATAAGATGGCAAAAAGCTTTTTTCAACACTGTAGTTTGCCAGTTCACAAGGCCACATTGTTTGATCCATCAAAACACTATTTTGGATAGAGTTAAAATACTTCCTAAAGTTACAAATTTTTTGCCATAAAGTTACTACTTGCTTTTCGTTCATTCCTATCTGACCTAATTGCCTTGCATAGTAGTCCGCTAATTTTGATTCATTTATTTGTGCTTTTCTTTTTAAGTTGCTAACAAATGTTTTTTGCAGGTCTGCTTTTGCTTCATTATAAGAGGTTCCCATTTTGTCTTTTTCTACCATATCGGAAACATTAATAATCACTTGAGCTACAAGGTCAATAAAGGATTTGCCAAACCAATCTGAAGCCTTTCTAAAGCCAAATAAATGAAAATCTTTCTGCTCTAAAAATGGATCAGGTTCCATCCAAGACTGACTTCGTTGTGAATTAAGAAGCACCGCTTTTAACAGGTAAGGAGGAAATTTTGTTTCATGTAAGTATATATTGGAAAGTGCTGTAAGTGCTTCTTTATTGGGGAGATCCATTTTTTGAAGGCTGGTAATTTCCTGCATCATTTCAGGCACATATTGTCCCCAGATCATTTCAGCACTAAAGAACGGATACTTAGGGTGCCTATAAGGTTGATAATTTTTGACTCTAATAAGACTCTCTTTCAAATGCTCTTCAAAAAAAGGGAAAAATTCAGCAGCTAGCTCGGCTGCTAACTTTGTCTGAAAAACATCCTTTTGCAAGACTTGGTCATTGAAAAAATTAGGAAAGTTGTCATCATTATAGTCATGGTCTAAAAAGTAACTTAGAAGCTTAATCTCTTTTAGTGATACTTTTTCCCCTTTTACAGTTGTCGTAACAATAGAATCTGATGCTTCTTTATGGGAAGAAAGTGTCGAATAGGTTCCAAAAAACGAAAAGGAAACAACGATCACAAAGGTAATAACAACAAAAAATATTTTTTGGTACTTTCTAAAAAATTGTAGCATAAAACTTTCCTTTAATAGGCCTTAGCAAAAATAACTTTTGGTGAGTTTGGTTTCTTAGTAAAAATACATTCTCCTTTATCTTCTTTAAAGTCAAAAGGAATACATCTTACTGTTACATTCAACTCTTCTTTAATTAGTTTTTCCAATTCAGGATTTAATGAAAAATAACTTATAGCAAAGCCATTACAAAAGGATTTTTTTTCATTTTTACTAGCAAAAAACCGATAAAACTCCTCTTTATCTTCAATAGGAACTAAGTGTTGCTCCATTTGAGCGTTAGCCTTTTCGTATAAATCTTTTTGTATTTCATCTAATTGATCACAAACTGTTTCTTTAAAAGCCTGCATAGTTTGTTTTTGCTTTTCTTTAACAGGAGTATTTCTTTTCATTACCATAACAGAGCTTTCTTCAATATCTTTAGGCCCAATTTCTAGTCGAATCGGAACTCCTTTTTTAACCCAACTCCAGTTTTTTTCTCCCCCTCTCATATTTCTGTCATCTAAAATTACTTTAAGTTTTTTATCATGATAGAAAAGTCCTTCTAATTCGCTTTGAAGAGTTTTACAAAAGCTCAATACAGCATCTTTCGACTCTTCTTTATGCATAATGGGTAAAATAACAATCTGAACCGCAGCAATTTTAGGAGGCAAAACTAGTCCATCATCATCGGAGTGGCTCATGATAAGTGCCCCAATTAATCTGGTTGTTACTCCCCAAGATGTCGTCCATGCATATTTTTTGTCCCCTTCCTCATCTTGAAATTGAATATCACATGACTTAGCAAAATTTTGTCCTAGAAAGTGAGATGTTCCCATTTGTAGAGCTTTTTTATCTTGCATCATGGCTTCCATAGTATAGGTCTTTTCTGCTCCAGGAAATTTTTCTGACTCGCTTTTCTCACCAATTAATAATGGGATGGCTAAATATTCTCTAACAAAGGTTTCATAAAGCTTTAGTATAGCAATTGCTTGCTCATCGGCTTCTTTGTCTGTTGCATGTGCCGTATGGCCTTCTTGCCAAAGTATTTCTGAGGTCCTCAAGAAAAGTCTTGTCCTCATCTCCCACCTAACAACATTTGCCCATTGATTAATTTTTAAAGGCAGGTCCCTATAAGACTGGATCCATTTTGAAAAATGATAGCCGATGATCATTTCAGAAGTTGGCCTTACAATTAAAGGCTCATCTAATTTTGACGCTGGAACTAAGCTACCATCTTTATTTTTCTGAAGCCTGTGATGGGTAACTACAGCACACTCAGTAGCAAAGCCTTCTACATGCTTAGCTTCCTTTTCTAAAAAGCTTAAAGGGATAAAAAGAGGGAAATAGGCATTTTGTACATCCAGTTCTTTAAACATTTTATCGAGCTGTTTTTGCATATTCTCCCAAATGCTAAACCCCCAAGGCTTGATCACCATAGCTCCTCGAACTGGAGAATGCTCAGCTAAATCTGCAGCTTTAATGACTTGTTGATACCATTCTGGGTAATCTTCTTCACGCGTTGGATAAATCGCATTCTTCATACAGACAAAGCTCCTTGAAGTTCTTGTTTAAAAAAATGAGTTAGGTTCTTTTTCATGTTTTCTCTCAATTCATTTAGCTCTTTTAAAGAAACATCTGCTTTTAAGGGAGCATAGGTATTTGCGAGCATTGCCTTGTATATTTCCTCATTTAAAAGCACGTCATTTACAATCTGCTCATTAGGCATGGCCAAGGAGATAGTTCCTTGGTGCAAATAACCTAATTTAGTCTTTCTTTGCGCAGCACCCGCTACTTTTTTCCCTTGGAAAATTACATCATACTTTGTTGGCCTGGCCATACAAAAATGCTTCTGCAAAGACAAGTCAACCTGAGCATCTTCCAAAGTAAGAGTTACCTTTGTCTTGTGTAGCATTTGCTTTATCGCTTTTAGCACAATATTATTCACAAATGCATAGTTTTCTAAGGTGTTTAAGGAAAAAAAAGGATGTGTCCTGGGCATCAAAAAGGAAAAGGCCAAATCCCAAATATGGAATACAACTCCCCCACCTGTCGGCCTTCTAGCTATATCAATGTTATGCTTAGCAAGAGCTTCATAATTAAAAATTTTGTTTGGCATTATGAAGTATCCATAGGTAATAGATGGAGACTCCCATTCATAAAAATGTAAAATAGGATCAGAGTATTGATTTAGCTGATTTAAGAGATCTGCATCTCTATCCATATTTTTTTTGGCCGAAACTGGTCGAGAAGTAATAATTTTCAACATACAAAACCTAAGAGTGATAAGATACTTTAATCAATGTTTCTTTTCGATAATTAATTCTGATTCATTTCAAAATAAAAATGGTATAATTTACAAAAAAATCTAAAGAAATTAAAATGATGTAAGCAGCCTTATCTGAGAGAAAAGAATATGTTTGATAAATTTACTAATCGTGCAAAGCAGGTCATAAAACTTGCAAAAAAAGAAGCTCAACGCCTAAACCACAATTACTTAGGTACTGAACACGTTCTACTTGGCTTAATGAAGCTAGGTCAAGGAATCGCTGTTAATGTCTTAAGAAATTTAAACTTGGACTATGAAACTGTCCGAGCTGAAATTGAAAGAATTGTAGGCTATGGCCCCGAGATTCAAGTATATGGCGATCCAGCCTTAACGGGAAAAGTAAAGAAAGTATTTGAATTTGCAAATGAAGAGGCCGCTAATTTAAACCACAATTATGTGGGGACTGAACACTTACTCTTAGCTCTTTTAAGGCAAAATGATGGTGTCGCCGCCCAAGTGTTAGAAAACCTCAACATCAACCTAAAAGAAGTTCGTAAAGAAGTATTAAAAGAGCTAGAAACATTCAATCTTCAACTCCCTCCTATGGGAGTAGGTTCTACTTCTGGCGCACAGCCAAGACAACAAGAAAGGGTTCCATCCAGCACAGGCAGCGAGAAAATGCCCGCTCTTAGAGCATATGGGCATGATCTCACCGATATGGTCAGAGAAGGAAAAATGGACCCTGTCATTGGGAGAAAAGATGAAGTAGAAAGACTCATTTTAATCCTCTGCCGTAGGAGAAAGAACAACCCAGTTCTTATCGGAGAGGCTGGCGTGGGAAAAACAGCTATTGTAGAAGGGTTAGCTCAAGCCATTGTTAAAGGAGAAGTCCCTGAAAACTTACGCAATAAAAAGTTAATTTCTTTAGACCTTACTCTTATGATCGCTGGTACCAAATATCGTGGTCAATTTGAAGAAAGAATTAAAGCGGTCATGGATGAAATTAGAAAAAACGGCAATATTTTATTGTTCATTGATGAAATCCATACAATCGTGGGTGCTGGTGCAGCAGAAGGGGCTATTGACGCTTCAAACATTTTAAAACCTGCATTATCTAGAGGTGAAATCCAGTGTATTGGAGCTACCACTCAAGATGAGTACCGTAAGCACATTGAAAAAGATGCTGCCCTAGAAAGGCGGTTTCAAAAAATTCTAGTTGCTCCGCCTTCTTTAGAAGACAGCGAAGCAATCCTGCAAGGTCTTAAAACCAAATATGAAGACCACCATAAATGTTCATACACAGAAGAAGCAATTCGAAAAGCGGTCTATTTGTCCGATCGTTATATACCCGCTCGATTTCTACCAGATAAAGCAATAGACCTTATGGATGAAGCAGGCGCTAAAGCGCGTGTTTTAAGCTTACACCAGCCACCAGAGCTTCTGAAAATGGAACAAGAAATAGAAGCTGTAAAAAAATCCAAAGAAGACTCTATTGGCAATCAGGAGTATGAAAAAGCAGCAAGACTTAGAGATAAAGAGAAAAAGTTACTCGATCAGTTAGCTGCGCTGCAGGAGCAAAGCAAAAAAAATGAGAGTCAAGAGCAGGTTATAGTTGATGAAGAAGATATTGCAAATATTGTAGCTAAGCAAACAGGCATTCCAGTAAGTCGCATTACGCAAGGAGAAACTGAAAAAGTTCTCAATTTAGACTCTCTTTTAACAGACAAAGTAATAGGACAAAATGATTCTATTAAAAAAGTCTGCAAAGCTATCCGAAGATCTAGAGCTGATATTAAAGATCCTAATAGGCCTATTGGAGCCTTTTTATTCTTAGGGCCTACAGGAGTTGGTAAAACACTATTAGCAAGACAGCTTGCCCTTCATATGTTTGGCGGTGAAGACGCCCTTATTCAAGTTGACATGTCCGAGTACATGGAAAAATTCGCCATTTCGCGAATGACAGGATCTCCTCCAGGCTATGTTGGCTATGAAGAAGGCGGCCAATTGACAGAAAGGGTTCGAAGAAGACCTTATAGTGTAGTTTTATTTGATGAAGTGGAAAAAGCTCATCCTGATGTCATGAATCTCCTACTTCAAATTCTAGAAGAAGGAAGACTCACCGACTCTTTAGGAAGGAAAGTGGACTTTAGAAATACTATCATCATTATGACTTCTAACCTTGGAGCTGACTTAATTAAAAAGTCTACTGAAGTAGGTTTTGGAGCTAAAGAGAGCCTTGATTATAATTCTATTCAAGAAAAAATTATGGGCGCTTCTAAAAAGCACTTTAAGCCTGAATTTCTAAACCGTTTGGATGATCTTGTTATCTTCAAACCTCTCGATAAAGAATCATTAGAGAAGGTTATCCAACTTGAGTTTAATAAATTAAAAGCAAGAGTCGAAGAAAAGAACATTCATATCATTCTTGATGAAAAAGCTGCCTCTTTCCTTGTTGATAAGGGTTATCAACCTGAAATGGGGGCAAGGCCTATAAGAAGGGTGATTGAACAGTACTTAGAAGATCCACTTGCTGAAACATTGCTTCGTAGCCCTACCCAAGGAAAAGATTTCCTTATAACTGTAGTTGATGGTGAGCTACGTTTTATTGATCAGGAAGCAAAAGTACCTGTTTAAGTTGCTAAAGCAGGTATTTTAGACTCAAATTCCTTAATGAACTTAAGCAGTTCTATTTTTTTTGGCTTGGTTAGAAGAAAGTCCCTGCATTTTTCATCACTGGCAAAGTGAGCCAGTTTTGCTAAAAGATGCAAATGTCTTTTATCTTCACAAGCAAATAAAAAGAATAAAGTATGCACAGGCTGGTTATCTAATGCGCCATATTCAATAGGTTCTTGAGGATAGACAACTGTCACAACGTCATTAGTCTCCTGTAAAAGGAAATCTCGAGTATGCGGAACTGCAATGCCATAATTTAAAGAGGTGGGCATGAGCCTTTCTCTATCCATTAACAGCTCAGAAATGACATCCCCATCTAAATTCATAGATTGTGCTATTTTTTTTACTGAGCCGCGAATTACCTGTTCTTTTTCGCTGCCTAAGACATCACTTAAAACCTCTCCGTGGTGAAGGGCTCTATAGAGACTAAATTGTCTTGTTCCTGACTTCGCGACAATATTTTTCATCGTATCCGACTGAATGGAAACATCAGGATGAACTTTGTCTGTATTTTTATTCATCCTACAACTCATCACCCAGTCTTCAATCTCACTTCTCGAAAAGCGAAATTGATGGTTTAACCTGTAAGCTGGAATTTTCCCTTCAGCAAGCCATCTCCTAATCGTTGTCTCTGACACATTTAGGAGCTCAGCTAAATCTTTTATTTTGAGGTCCATGGTATTCTCCCTTGACGACATTTTGGTCTAAAGAGTAGAAAAGTAAGTAATTTCTTTAAATAATTCAATAATCTTTGAAAAGATCGATGATTTCTTGAGAAGAATTGGTATAAATAATTTGTTTTCTCAGTTTTTCATTCCGTATAACTAGAGTTAGCTTGGAAAGTATTTGCAAATATTGTGTTTGCTTATCTTCAGGGCCACCGATCATGAAAATCAATTTCACTGGAAGATGATCCAGTGAGTTCCACTCTAATCCTTTTTGTTGTTGTATTCCTATCGCAATAAAAAAGTCTTGATAATCTTCCATTTTAGCATGGGGAATAGCAACTCCCATCCCGATGCCTGTCGATACAATCTTTTCTCTTTCCAAAATGGCATTAAAAAAATCAGATTTATTTTTTAATTTCCCAGATGCTGAAAGACTTTCTACCAAAGTTTGAAGGGCATCGTCTCTTTTTTCTTCAGAAAGAAATAAGATATTTTCCAAATCAATATAATTGAATATTTTCACGGTATCCTTTCTCTTATTTTTGGTAAGAAGATCAGTAATCTGAGAGTTAATGCGTGCCAGTATGGCCAAAACCACCTCTGCCTCTCTCAGTAGAAGAGAGCTCGTTTTGTAAAATAAATTCAGCTTGATAAACCGGAGCTAAAACCATTTGAGCAATACGCATAAAAGGAGTCACAGTAAACTCTTTATCAGATAAGTTAATTAAAATTACGCCAATATCGCCCCTATAGTCAGCATCAATGGTCCCTGGAGTGTTTAACACGGTTATTCCCGATTTAAAGGCAAGACCACTGCGAGGTCTTACTTGAATCTCAAAACCTATTGGGATTTCTACTTTAACGCCTGTAGGGATAAGCTTGAATCCTTTAGGAGGAATAATGACATCTTGTTCAATATTAGCTTTTAAGTCAGCTCCTGATGCTCCAGATGAGGCATAAACAGGAAGCAGTTCTTCTTTTTCAACTTGTAAGATGACTGTCTCTTTTTTCATTTTTTTGCCATTTTTATAAGCTGTTGTAATCTCTCTTCAGCATTTTCTGCAAGAAAATTAACAGGCATCATAAAGTCTAGCAATTGTGAAATTTTTTCTTTAAGCTCTTCTCTTTTAAAAATACAGTCGATCATTCCGTGCTCAAGTAAGAATTCCGATTTTTGAGCTTTGTCAGGCAGCTTTTGCTTAGTAATTTGTTCTACTACCCTAGGACCTGCAAACCCAATTAAAGCATCTGGCTCAGCCACCACTATATCCCCTAAAGAAGCAAAAGAGGCTGTCACTCCCCCCATTGTGGGATTGGTCAGAACTGAAATATAAGGAATTTTTGCATCTGATAGCTTCGCCAAGGCAGCTGATGTTTTTGCCATTTGCATTAATGAAAGAATGGACTCCTGCATGCGGGCACCACCTGATGCAGATACTAAAATCAATGGTATTTTTTTCTCTAAGGCATGCTCAATTAACAAAGTAATCCTTTCGCCGACAACGGATCCCATAGACCCACCCATGAAAGAAAAATCCAACACACCTAGAGCTACATCTCTTTTATTAATTTTGCAAATGCCTACAGTAATAGCTTCGTTGTTATGTGATTTTTCCGTAGCTTTTTTCAATCTTTCAGGATACTTCTCTGTATCCTCAAATTGTAAAGCATCAACTGGCCTTATATCATCAAAAAGACATTGAAAAGAATCCTTGTCTGCTAAAAGAGAAATCCTTTGCTTTACTGTAATTCGGTAATGAAAGCCACATTTCGGACAGCAGTTAATATTTCCTTGCAACTCGTTTGCATGAATAAGCTCTTTACATCCACTACACTTGATCCACCCACTAAACCCATCTTTCTTGGTCGACTGGACCTTAATTTTCGGCTTACTTTTTGAAAATAACCCCATACTTCACCAAATATATTTTTTTCATGCAATTATACCTTAAAAGCCAATTTCAGAAACCCTCGAAAAATCACAAAAAATTTAAGCTGTTAAAAGCCAAGAACTTATTAAAACATCTAATTACTTAATAATAATAAATTATTTTTTAATGTTTAAATTAGAAAACAAAAAACGTTATAATATATTTTAATATAATTAAATATAATTAATAATATGACTTTTTGTAATTTTTTCTTTTCTAGCACTCAGGTAGCAGGTCGTATGGGAGCCTTTGCCACAGCCCTTGCTGAAAAAAGTAAAACATCAGATCTATTGTGCGAATTAATTGATCGAGTAGCTAAATTAGGATTTAAATATTGTGGCGACACGTTAAATGATTCGAATGCAAATACAGATGCCATAAAAAGAAGAATTTTTATCCGATCCAATAAAGATATAAATACTTGTCTAATTTCTTTGGCATATGAACTGACTAACGCATTAAACAAAGAAAAGTTTACCAAAATCTTTGAGGCTTTTTTACATGATGAAACTCCAACTAATGAAAGAGCTCAGCAGTATGCAAGTACAGTTTTACAAGTAGAGTCTGAAGCTATGTTCACAAAATGTAAAATAGCATGTGACTTAAACCTTCAAAGCTATATTAAAAACCCTAAGTATTTGAAAATATTTTTAGCCCATAAAGATGATAAAGAATCAGCTTGTCAAGCTTTGCACCAAGAAATGGTAAGAAATGGCACTATTGGGAAAAATAAAACAAGTGCCATCTCTCATTATCAAAATCAGTATTATCAATACTGTAAAAAAGCTTAGTTATTTTTAAGAAGATGCCTGATCAAATCTTTTTTCGATTTCTTTCCAATTGAAAATCTTCCAAATAGCTTTTACATAATCAGGTCTTACATTTTTATACTGTAAGTAGTAAGCATGTTCCCATACATCAACACCTAGAATAGGAATCAACCCTTTTGTACTTAAAGGATCTTGGTTGGCGCAAGTAGCAATTTCCAACTCTTTTGTAGCCTTATTGTAACCGAGCCATCCCCATCCTGAACCTTGAATACCTGAAGTTTTTGTATTAAACTTCTCTTGAAAAGAGCTTAAGTCTCCAAAGTCTTTTTCAATTGCTTGTAGAAGTTTTCCAGAAGGTCCTTCTCCTCCTTCTTTTTCAGGAGCTAAAATAGTCCAAAAAATACTATGGTTAATGTGTCCGCCTCCATTAAATTTAATGGCAGACTGAAGGGCTATCATGTCGGATACATTATTTTTACTTTCCGCTTCATGGTATTTTTCCAAAGCTTCATTGAGCTTATTGACATAACCTTTATGATGCTTATCATGATGAAGTTCCATAATCTCTGCGCTAATCACAGGCTCTAGTGCACTGTAATCATAAGGAAGATCTGGAAGTTGATAGTTTGTTTGTTGCGCCATACTCATTAAACTCCTAGTTAGTTTTGGGGTTATCATAGACCTCAAGTCGGTTTTTCTCAAGCCTGCTCTCATACACTGCTTTTGTAATAGGGCCAATATGTCTGACCTTAATATGAGGTGGGATTTTTTGAAAAAAGTAAAAAAAAGAATCTACTGTCGAAGGACTTGTAAAAACAAACTCTTCATAATCTTGAAAGTTTATTTCCCTATCAGGTTTGTAAAACTTCGTAGTATATAATGCGAGGGTTGCAAACTTGATATTGTTTTCAGATAAAAAACTGTCTATTTTTTTTCTGGCAAGTGAGGAGCGCGGAAGAAATATATAACTATTTTTTAAAGAACAAGTTTTTAAGTATTGTATGATCCCTTCTTGCGTATACTCTTGAGGGCACTCGCTAAATACTCCCCTTTTTAAAAGAGCTTTTTTTGTAAGAGGACCAATAGATATACATTGAGGGTTTTGTATTTTTGAGATATGGGAGAAAAAAATATCAACGGTAGTTTGTGAAGTAAAAATAATATGCGAGAATTTCTCTACTTCCAATAAAAACCGCTTTATATTTTTATGAGGCACAATTTTTATCAAAGGATAATGGACCGCTAATTTCTTATCGGTAAAATTTTCTATAGAAAGTCCAAAATATAGAATTCTTTTAGTGGATTTTTTCAAAAAGCTTTACCATTTCCTGATCATCTGACCGGGCCAAAATAGCAAGCTGCCCTTGTCCTTCAACAGTGGAATCATTAAAAATAAATCTATTCAATCCTGTTTTTTTCAGCCTTATTAAAGCAGCTTCGGCGACTACCACTCCATCTGCTTTATGTTCCTGTAATAAAGAAAGTCTTTTTTCTATCGTTCCTCTCAAATCAATAAAAGACAAATCCTTTCTATATCTTTTCACCATCTCTTCTCTTCTTTCAGAGGAGGTGGCGATAACAGCCCCAGACTTTAAAGACAGAAAAGACTCCCCTGGTCTTAAAACTAAGCTGTCTCTATTATCAACACTATCCGTAATGGCAACAATTGTTAAGCCTGAAGGGATTTTTTCAGGTAAATCTTTTGCCGAGTGAACGGCTACCCTTGCTCTTCTGGAAAAAAGAGACTGATCGACTTCCTTAGTAAAAAAATCTGTTTTCCCTAAGACTCTCAAAGAAGTTTTTAAATCAAGATCTCCTGAACTTTTAAGAAAAAGAAAATCAAAAGAAATTGTAGAGGCGATTTTCTTAAGCTTATTTACAATTTCCTTTACTTGAGCTTTTGATAGGTTGGAGTCTCTTGCTGCAATGGTAATTTTCACGGTAAAATCTCTTGAATTGCTTCATCGACTAAATCGACAGGAACAAGTTCAATTTTACTTGCTAAGGCTTTATCGAGCTCTTTTTGATTCTTCTTAGGAAGAATACATTTTTTAAAACCCATATGTACTGCTTCTTTAATCCGACTCTCTATTCTTGGGATTGCCCTTACCTCGCCTGCAAGGCCAACTTCTCCCATAACAATAGTGTTCGTATCAATGGACCGATTCGTAAAAGAAGAGGCTATAGCTAAAAGAACGGCAAGATCAATGGACGGCTCTTTAATTTTCATTCCACCTGCAACTGATACAAACACATCACATTGATGTAACAGATAGCCGACTCTTTTTTCTAATACGGCTATTAAAAGAGCGAGTCTGTTTTGATCAAGTCCTGTTGTTTTTCTTGTAGCAGTAGAATAAGCGCTAGTAGTGACTAAAGCCTGCACTTCAATTAAAAAGGGACGAAGACCTTCCACTGTTGCCGTTGCAACGCACCCTGAAACATTTTCTTTCCTATGCTCTAAAAAAATTTCAGAAGGGTTGCTAATCTCTTTTAGCCCCTTTTCGTGCATTTGAAAAATAGCTATGTCATCTGTTGGACCAAATCGGTTTTTGACACTTCTTAAAAGCCTATATCCATGATGTCGATCCCCTTCAAATTCTAGTACAGTGTCAACTAAGTGTTCTAAAACTCTCGGACCTGCTATTTCTCCTGACTTTGTTACATGGCCAATTAAAAATGTGGTAACACCATATCCCTTAGCAATATGCATGCATTCACTAGCAATCTCCCTAACTTGCACAACAGATCCTGGAGAGGAAGGAAGCTCCGTTTTATAAACAACCTGAACAGAATCAACAATTAAAACAGTTGGCTTAATTTTATCTATTTCTTGCTTAATGTGAGTGAAAGAAGTTTCGTTGAATAAATATAAGTTGTCCTGCCCAAGATTTAACCTGTTGGCTCTTAAAGAAGTTTGTTCGATGGATTCTTCTGCACAGACGTATAATACCTTTTCGTTTTGTTCAGCAAGAAAATGCGCTAACTGCAAAAGAAGGGTAGATTTTCCAATGCCAGGATCGCCTCCTAATAAAATAAGTGACCCACTGACAATCCCTCCTCCAAACAGCCTGTCTACTTCTTTCATCTTGGTAGATTTTCTTGAAAAACTGGAAATATTTATTTCTGATATCCTAAGAGGTTTTGAAGAAGGTTTTTGAGAAACAAACTTGGGTTTTGATTCTTCCACTGATTGCATTTCAGAAAATGTATTCCACTGATGACACATACTGCAGCTTCCCGTCCATCTAGATTGTTGGTGGCCACATTCAGAACATTGCCAAAAAGACTTAACCTTGCTCACTTAATCTCCTTGAGTTTGATTAGCGCTTTTTCTGCCGCTTTTTGTTGAGCTATTTTTTTAGTGGGTCCCTCTGCAGTTGCTATTTTTTGATTATTTACAACAACTTCAACAGTAAAAACTTTATCATGAGCAGGGCCCTTATCTTCAATAAGATTGTATTGAGGTGGAAGCTGATAGTTCTTTTGTGAGTAGTCTTGAAGCAGCGCCTTAAAATTAGGGGAAGGTTTTTCAATTTTTTCAAAAATGGATGCCTTAAAATTATTTTCAAAAAGCTCTCTAGCGCTTTGCAAGCCTCCATCCAAATAAACAGCTCCGATCAGAGCTTCAAAAGCATCTGCAATAATAGTTTTTCTACCACGAGTCGTATTATTTTTTTCCCCCTTTCCTAATAAAATGTATTGGTCAAGGCCTAGTTTTTTCATATATTCAGCACAAGAAGTTGCATTCACTAAATTAGACAGTAAAAAAGAGAGCTCACCTTCAGGGCTATCAGGTAAAAGTTTATATAAAAGATCTGCAACAATAAGGCCTAAGACACTATCGCCTAAAAATTCGATTCTTTCATTGTGAGCATTAACTATTGATTTATTTTCATTAAAGTAAGATCTATGAATAAAAATTAAAGAAAAAAGGTCAAAGTTTTTAAATTTATAACCAATTTTATCCTCAATATCTTTTTTATTTTTTTTTAAAGTTTCTAATGATGCCATGTAAGAAAAATAGGTTGTTCCTTTTCATTATACGTATTAAAATTAACACAATTTTTCAAGGATGGCTATGGTTAAACTCAACCCTCACTACAAAAAGTTAATTTCCTCCTATTTATTTCCTAAAATTCAATCTAAAGTATCTGAATTTAAGCAAAGAGATGCAGGGAAAACTTTTTTAAATTTAGGAATTGGGGATGTAACAAAGCCCTTACCTCCCAGCATTGTCGCAGCTTTAGTTGACGCATCTAAAGAGCTTGGATCTGAACCTACCATGCAAGGCTACGGGCCTTCTTCTGGTTATGGCTTTTTACGTGAGCTCATTGCTGAAAACGACTATAAAGGCTTAAAAATCACCGCTGATGAAGTTTTTGTCTCTAATGGTGCGAAGTGCGACATTGCCAATATCCAGGAAATCCTTTCCCAGGAAAACAGCGTAGCTATATGCGACCCTACCTATCCTGTTTATTTAGATTCTAACGTAATGGCAGGCAGAACTCTTGATTTCACGAATGGACAATATCAAAAAATTATCTACTTACCTTGTTTGGAAGAAAATAATTTTTTCCCAGACTTGCCGAAGAAACCTTGTGACATTATTTACTTATGCTCCCCTAACAACCCAACCGGTATTGGATTTACTTATGAAGAGCTAAAAAAATGGGTAAATTATGCATTAGAAAATGAGGCTCTAATTATTTTTGATGCAGCTTATGAAGCTTTTATTACATCGGAAAATGTACCTCATTCTATTTTCGAGATTGACAATGCTAAAAAAGTAGCCATTGAAATTAAAAGTTATTCTAAGAAATGTGGTTTTACTAACATCCGCGCCTCTTATACTATCGTGCCGCATGATTTAATCATTGAAGGGCAAAAACTTAATGAGTACTGGAGCCGAAGGCAAGACACCAAGTTTGGTGGTGTCCCTTATCCTATTCAAAAAGCTGCAGCTGCAACTTATTCCCCCCAAGGTCAACTTGAAATTATACAGCTCATTGATGAATATAAGCTTCAGGCAAAAGTTTTGAGAGAAGGGCTTATCGACCTAGGATTCACAGTATATGGAGGAGTAGATGCTCCTTATGTATGGTGTAAGTCGCAAAAGTCTTCTTGGGAATTTTTTGATGATCTCTTAGAAAACCATCAAATTATAACTATTCCTGGAGAAGGCTTTGGCCATGCAGGAAAAGGGTTTGTTCGTTTTTCAGCATTTGCCCCATTACAAATAATTAAAGAAGCATTAAACAGGCTCTCATTATGCGTTACACAATAACTAATCAGCACATCAACTTTTTCTTAGAACACGGCTTCATTGATTTTGAGGATGTTTTTACTGAAAAAGAAAAGAAAGCACTATATATAGAGGCAAATGGTCTTAAAGAAGACATTTCCTCCAGCGATCTTTATAAAAAAGGAAGAGACCTTTGGAGGACCAATTCTATTTTTAAAAGCTTTGCCTTTAAAAAAAGCCTAGCAAAAATAGCCTCAGAGCTAACTAGTATCAATTCACTTCGATTAGCCTTTGATCAGCTTTATTTTGCAGATCAGCTTTTTTCAGAAAATGATTCGCTAGGATCTTATTTTTCTTTTAAGAGATTAGCTTGTATGGTCCTTATTCAAGCAAATGAGACGGACTTTTCAAAGAACACCCTTTTTAGCAATAGCCCCTTAGGATGCACCTTTATTCAACCCTATAAAGCTCTATCTCTAGAAGATCTGCAAAAGCCAGGCTCGGTTACCTACATGCTGGGATTTTGCCCTGTAAAAACCCTTTATGTAAAAAATGAGCTGGATCCCAATACTCATTTTTTAAAGCAATTTGGTTATACCTTTGGTGATTTCTTGTTAGATGAATATCACCCTATTATTTCTTAATCTATTATGAAAAATTTTGGCACTCCATTTGGATAATCAGAAAATATATTTCATTCTAGATTGTATCAAATTTTTTATAATTATCTAATCTACTAATTTAGATAAAAATTAAAAACGTTAATAAATAATCATTTATTTAAAACAATTAATGTATTAATAACTAATATTATTAATCATAGCTAAAATAACTATGACAACGACGAGTTTATACCAAGTATCTTACTCTAGTGGATTTTATCAGGATGAAAAAAAATTTTTTGAAGACTAAATTTCAAAAAGAATTCAATCTGCGATTTTTGTTCCAATCAGTCTAATTGCAAATATTTTTTATACATCCATAGCAGTTGGAGCCATAGTTTTATCTTTTGCAACATGTGACAAGTCTCTTTTAACAGCTACATTTAGTCCTTCACGAGGCTTTGCAGAAAATGCTCGTGGCATAATCGCTCATCCTTATAACTGCCTATTAAAAACTTTGAATCCAAACGCAAAAATTCCTGATTTAAAAAAAGATTCATCTAGAACTTCATCTGGTATTATTTCAGACCTAATCTTAAAAACTAAACCTTTTGAATCAGCAATGCATTGCTTTAAATCAAAAAGCTTTTTTAAACGGCACATAGTATTAAGACTTACAGTCGCGCTTTTCGCTGTTACTGCTGTTATTACTAGAGTTGCTGACGGAGTGATTGGAATAGGCGCTGCTTTATTGTCTTTCTTGACGTTTGGAAAAATCTCTGCAATAAACAACATAGCTTTTAGAGCTTTGCAAACACCTATCGTCATAATGGAATTTACTTCCCTTTCCTTAGGGATTATTAACCAAAAAATGCTTTTTCCTACTGAGTAGTAGGTATATCTCATTTTACTTTAGAATCACTAAATATGTTTATTAGATAAATATTCGACAATAACATTCTTTTCTCTAAAACTATTAATGAATGAATACTTCAAGCCAAATATCGGAGCTGAAAGACTTGTTGAAGATCCTCAAGTCTAGACTTAAGTTTTTCAACCTCTTTTTGAAAAAAGTCATTTTGATAAGGAGTACTCTTCTGTAAGGAATTAATTTTAAAATGCATATTTTTTATGCTTTCTTCTATTTCAGAAAGCAGTAATACATCTAAATTTAGCTCTAACTGCTTCAACTCCAAAGATACTTTTTGAAAATGCAATAACAGCTCATGATCTTTTTTCCTTCGGCTTTCTTCTAAAAGTTCTATCTGGGAAAGCACCTGTAAAATATCTTCTGTATAATGGCTTTGAGACCCTTGCTGAATAATCTCACCTAAATGATCTGCTATCTCTTGCACTTGCATAAATGTAATAGCAGAATTAGAGAGAGCTTTCTTATAATTATTTAAAATGGAATGAAATTCAAAAGAAGAAAATAAACTAACTACTAAACCCATAATTAAATCCTCAGGTTCTTATATCATTTTATAGAAAAAAACAACAAAAGTCAACTAAATAAAAGACTTTAACTTACTAACTAATTTTTTACTTTGATGTATGCATTGATCTACAGATGCTCCTTGAAGATAATTGCCACATAAAAAAAGGTTAGAGAATCTATCTTGAATGCCTTCTATTTTTTTGTAGTGATTAATTTCATATTGAGGAATAGCATTCTTAACTAGATAAGTATTTAAATAATCTGGTTCATTGGAAATGCCAAGAGCATTTACTAAACAGTTAGTTATTGTTTGCTCTACACTTCTGCAATTTTCTTTAATCATAAAAGTCATTCTTGTTTGTAAAGGATCTGATTGGTCTGGAAAAATATTAGAATCAAACACGGCTCCTAGAATGTCTTTCTTTTCTTGACTAGGAATCAAAAAACCAAAACCATCTTGTCGTAAAACTTTTTTCTGAAACCCTACATTTGCCACAAACAAGTTAATCGAAGGTATATCAATTTGGAGAGTAGGAAGTAGTTTTTTACAGTTGGAAAAATCTGTAGCAAAAAAGCAATGAGTAAAAGTTTCTTGTTTTTTTGCAGCGGTAACAAGAATCCCTTCATTAAGGGGTTCTACACCAAGAACAGGTGTATTTAGCTGTATATTATTTTGCATCTTTTGATGCAGTGCACTGGTAAGTGACCCTATCCCTTTTTTCAAGCTAAAGAGAGGAAAAGGATATTTTTTAACCTTTCTTTTTTTAAAAAACATTCCTCTTATAAGAGATCCATATTCTTTTTCCATTTCATAAAGAGCAGGGAAGCATGAGCGAATGGATAACTCCTTACAATTACCAGCATATACACCTAAAGTCAGTGGATCAAAAAAAATGTCAGCCACTTCAGAGCTAAATCTTCTTTTGGCAAAACTATAAATACTTTCATCTTCGGCATTCCCTTTCTTTACAAATGCTTCTTTAAGCAGTGGAAAAAAGCATTTTCGAGATAAAGGATTGGTTAATAAAGAGCTTAAAGAAGAAGGCAAGCCAACTAGTTTTTCATTGAGAAGCAAGTATCGTTTTTTAGCAGAATCAGCGGATCCTATAATATCTTTAGAAAGCCCCAGATCCTCTATTAAATCAAGTAGGTTGTCGGAACGACTTACACTAAAGCTCCTTGGCCCTTTTTCAAAAAAAAAGCCTGAAGAGCGGTCACTTTCTATTTTGCCGCCAACTCTTGGAGATGCTTCAAAAACAGTAAAATCTATGCCTTCTTTTTGTAAAAACCAGGCAAGACTTAAGCCTGAAATCCCCGCTCCAATAATTGCTGCTTTCATATACTTTGTGAAAATTTTTCAGGCTGTAATTCATAATGTTTATCAAAAATAGAAGCAACTATTCTTACAAATAGCTCACCTAATTCTGTGACGACAATATATTTATCTTGTTGCTTTGCCAGCTCAGAAAAAGAAGACAAAATTGCAAGTTCTTTTCGAAAGTAGTCTTTAAAAGGGATTTTAAAAGTAGAAAAAAACTCTTCCATATCCAAGGAAAAATTACACATGATCTTTTGGATGACCCAACTTCGAATATGATCGTCCGAGTTTAACGAATACCCTCTTTCAACAGGGAGCAGGCTTTGATCAATGCAGTGCTGGTAATGAGATAAGTCTTTAGTATTTGCTACATATAGACCATTTACATATCCAATGGCACTTACACCAAATCCTAACATGTTTTGTCCTTTCTGCACGGAATAACCTTGAAAGTTCCGAACAAGGCTTTTGCTTACATATGCTTTAGATAAGCTATCATCCTTTTTGGAGAAGTGATCCATGCCAATGGCTACATAGCCGTTTTCTATAAAATGAGACCTGGCATGAGCATAGATGGCCAGTTTTTCTTGTTTGGAAGGAAGGTCTTTATCTCGTATTGCTTTTTGATGCGGCTTTAACCAAGGCACTTTTGCATAAGAAAATAAAGCGATCCTATCAGGCTCCATGGATAATATTTTTTCAGCTGTCTCTTGAAAGGTCTCATACGTTTGAAAAGGCAGCCCATAAATTAGATCCACATTAATTGCTTGAAAGCCTATGGCTCTTGCCCACTGAACTGTTTGCAAGCTCATACTATAGGGCTGCCTTCTTCTGACAGCTTCCTGCACTTTGTCGTTTGTGTCTTGAACACCAAAACTGACCCGATTAAAACCTATTTCATGGTAAAACTTTAACTTTCTTCCTCCATCTGGAACAACTGTTCTTGGATCAATTTCAATAGATATTTCCGCCTCATCTAAAATGGTAAATCCTTCGCGCAAAGTTGTAAAAATTCTTTCCATTTGCTGATCTGTTAAATTAGTTGGAGTGCCTCCTCCAAAATGAACTTGTTCAACTTCTGCCTTGTGTTGAATCTGTCCTTGAACCTGTTTAATTTCTCGTAAAAGAGCTTGCACATATTTTTCTTGACGTTCTTCATTCCTATTTAAAATGACAGAGCAGCCGCAATAAAGGCACATCTTCTGACAAAAAGGAATGTGTATATAAATGGAGAGTGGTTTTTTATCTAATTGACTTAAGGTTTGACTATATTGACTTTCTTCTATTTCATGAAACTTTACAGCAGTAGGATAACTGGTATAGCGAGGAACTGGTCTATCATATTTAAGATAAGACTCTAAGGGAACATTTTGAAAAGTTTTTAACACAGTCTACAAACCATTTTACATTTTCTAAAGGAGTATGAGGTTTAATTCCATGCCCCAAATTAATGATTAGGGCTGGATCATCTTCCATCTTTTGTAAAGTATTGACAACGGTTTTTTCAATCATCTTTTTAGGTGCAAACAGCAAATCAGGGTCAAAGTTCCCTTGCAGGATTTTATTTGGCATTTTTCTTCTTAACTCTAAAAGATCATAGTGCCAGTCAAAACTTAATGCATTTGCGCTCAACATCGAAAGTTTTTCTTGAAAAAGACAGCTCCCCTTAGCAAAAACAATGGTCAAAGTAGAAATAGACCTAAGAATTTTTCTTATGTAATACAGTGAAAACTCTTCTAAATGTGAGCTTGATAAAATATTTGCAGCAGACTCGAATATTTGTATTGCATTGACTCCCGCCTCAATTTGCATTTTTAATATTTGAATAGACGCCAGGCAAAGCTCTTCTAATAAACAGTGAAGCTCCAATGGCTTTTCATAAATCCATCTTTTAATATCATCCACTAAATAGCTTGCTACTGTAAAAGGACCTCCACAAAAACCAATTAAAGGGACCTGGAGCTTTTTTTTGATTTTTCTTACGGTATCTTGGAGATAAAATATGTCTTTTCTATTCTTTGTGAACTTAGCTACTGGACCGATATTTTCTATATAGTCCACTTCAAAACCGATGGCCTCAGCTACAAGAACGATGTCCCAAAAAACAATAGCTGCATCCAGCGAGAAGTATTCAAAAGGTAGACAGGCAACTTCTGCTGCAAGTTCTGGATTAGTAAAAAGACACTTTAAAGAGTGCTTTCTTCGGAGCTTTTGATAATTAGGAAGGTACCTTCCCGCTTGCCTCATTATCCAAATCGGGTAAGAATTGTCTGTATTCTTACCCTCAAGAGCATTTAAAAACTTGCT
>PFAC01000012.1:47014-56595 GCA_002773835.1 Chlamydiae bacterium CG10_big_fil_rev_8_21_14_0_10_35_9
TTAATCGTTGTACTATTTCGTCAATTGTAAAACCGAATTCTTTTGCAAGATCGGCTGCAGGTGCAGAAAGCCCAAAACTTTCCATGCCAATGCAAATACCATCTAGGCCAATATATTTATGCCAGCCTATATCTGCTGTAGCTTCTATACTAACCCTTTTTCCTAGGTCTCCTTTTAGTATAGAATCTTTATACTCTTGTGGCTGTTTTTCAAATAGCTCCCAACAAGGAAATGAGACGACTCTAACATTTTTACCCATTTTCTCAAGATTTTCTGCCACATCCATAGCAAGTGACAGCTCAGATCCTGTTGAAAATATAGTAAAGTCAGGTTTTGACTTTTCTTTTTTTAGAATATAAGCACCTTTTGCAAAACCTTCTTCATAGGGAATTTCGGTTCGCTCTAAAAGGGGTAAATTTTGCCTTGATAAAATAATTGCTGTAGGACCTTCATATTCTAATGCTGCCCTCCAAGCATATTTCACCTCATTATTATCCGCAGGTCGTATTACATGCAAATTAGGCATAGCTCTTAAAGAAGGCACGTGCTCTATAGATTGATGGGTCGGACCATCTTCTCCTAAAAATATGGAGTCATGAGTAAATTGATATATAACGGGATACTTTGATAGTGCAGCTAAGCGAATGGAGTTACGCATATAATCGGAGAAAGTTAAAAAAGTACCGCAGAAAGGTCTGAACATACCAATAGTTGAAAGGCCGTTAGTAATCGTGCCCATTCCAAACTCTCTTACTCCATACTTTATATTTCTTCCTTTGAAGTTGCCTGGCTGCATAATCGGAAAATCCTTCATCATTGTCTTATCGGAAGAGGACAAATCTGCAGACCCTCCATATAGAAATGGAAGCTTTTTTCCTAAAAAATTAATGACGGCATTAGAAGAAGATCTAGTTGCATTAGGCGCTTTAATCTCTAGCTCTTGCAATTCTTTGTATAATTCTTTGGGAACTTTGTGCTCTTTCATAGCAGTAAATTCTTCATGAAGTTTTGGGTTGGTCTTTGACCATTTCCTATATAAATCATTCCAGTTATTTTCATGTTCTACATCTTTTTCCAGCTTTTGCTTAAAAAAATCTATTACCGCCTGAGGAACATAAAACTCTTCTTGAGGAAGCCCTAAAGCTTCTTTAGCGTTTTTTACTTCTTCTTCACCTAGAGGAGAGCCATGCGCCTTATGAGTATTCGCTTTGGTAGGAGCTCCCTTCCCAATAATGGTATGGGCTAAAATAAAAGCTGGTTTTTCCTGGTTTTCTCTAAGCTCCTGAAAAAGCCTTTCCATAACTTCAAAATCGTAAGGGTCAATTTCGTAAACATCCCATCCGTATGCACGATAGCGAGCTTTTGTATCTTCTGTTAAACATTCGGAGGTAGGCCCGTCTAAACAAATATTATTACAGTCATAAATCACAATTAAATTATTGAGTTTCCAGTGCCCTGCTAAAGAGGAAGTCTCCGCAGAGACCCCTTCCATAATATCTCCATCACTTGCCATGCAGAAGATTTTATTATCAAAAAGGGAAAATTCATCTGTGTTAAATTTCTGTGCCAATATTTTATATCCCAAGGCAAAACCAACAGCATTGCCAAAGCCTTGTCCCAAAGGACCTGTTGTTACCTCTACCCCGTCTGTTTCTCCTTTTTCTGGATGTCCAGGGGTTTTAGAATGGAGCTGTCGAAAATTTTTGATTTCATCTAAAGATAGGTTAAACCCTGCAAGATGTAGGCAAGAATAAAGCCACATTGAGCCGTGCCCTGCAGATAAAACTAAACGGTCGCGATTTATCCATTGTGAGTTTTTGGGATTATGCCTTAAAGCACGTCCATAAAGATACGCGCCGAGCTCAGCACAGCCCATGGGAAAGCCGGGATGCCCGGAATTTGCTTTTTGCACAGCATCCATTGAAAGCTGTCTAATTGTGTTAGCAATCTTCCCTAAAATTTTTTTATGGTCATCGTCCATCTGTAATTCTCCAAAACTTAAATGTAAAACTTATCCGTAAAAAACAAATCCTTCAAGCATTTGTTAGTTTAAGTTCTAAAATATAGCTTTTTAAAATAAAAATTTCAGACCTAAAACTTTTGACTTCTCTACTGAGATAAGATACATTTTTCGAAGTTATGAGGTAAAAATATGCTATCAAAAGAGATCCGACGAAAGTTTTTACAGTTTTTCCAAGAAAAAGATCATAAGATTGTCCCCTCTTCCCCTGTTATACCTTATGATGATCCCACTTTAATGTTTATCAATGCCGGAATGAACCAATTTAAAGATGTGTTTCTTGGTAAAAGCAAAAGAGACTATACAAGAGCTGTTTCTTCCCAAAAATGTATCCGAGTGGGAGGCAAGCATAATGACTTGGAAAATGTGGGCCATACCTCAAGACACCTTACATTTTTTGAAATGCTAGGTAATTTTTCTTTTGGAGACTACTTTAAAAAAGAAGCTATTGCCTACTCTTTTGAGCTCACAACGGAAGTTTTTGGATTTGACCCGGAATTCATTTGGGCGTCTGTGTTTGAAAAAGATGAAGAATCTTTTGAACTTTGGAAAAAGTTTTTACCTGAAAAAAGAATTGTCAGATTTGGAGAAAAGGAAAACTTTTGGACCATGGGAGAAGTAGGTCCATGTGGTCCTTGTTCTGAACTTTTATTTGACAGAGGCGAAAAATATGGATCAGCTAATACCCCTCTTGAAGATCTTTCAGGTGAAAGGTACTTGGAATTCTGGAACCTGGTCTTTATGGAATTTGAAAAATCTTTAGACGGCACTCTATCTCCTCTGCCTCAAAAAAGCATAGATACTGGAGCTGGCCTTGAAAGAGTTATTTCCTTAAAAATGGGAGTGGAAAATGTATTTCATACTGATATTTTACAAGAGCTGATTAAAGAGGTTGAAGTAATCAGCAAAGTAAAATATCAAAAAAACAATGAAGCATGCTTCCATGTTATTGCAGATCACATACGAGCCTTAAGTTTTGCTATAGCAGATGGTGTACAACCATCTAATGTAGACAGAGGTTATGTCCTTAGAAAAATTTTAAGAAGAGCTGTTAGGTATGGAAGGCAACTGGAATTAAAAGAGCCATTTTTATCCAGACTTTTACCTAAACTCTCAGAGCTTATGGGAGAAGATTTCCCTGAACTTGTCAACGCTCAAGACAGAACGGCAGAAATCTTGGAAACAGAAGAAATTTCTTTCATTAGGACATTAGATAGAGGCGGTAACATTCTGCAACAAATCATGGGAAAGTCCCAAGAAACGATTAGCGGAGAAGATGCTTTCAAGCTTAAAGATACATATGGCTTTCCTATTGAAGAAATTGTCCTGATGGCTAAAGATGCCAATCTAAAAGTTGATCTTGCTAGATTTGAAGACTTAGAAAAGCAGGCAAAAGAACGTTCTAGAAAAGCCCATAGTCAACAAAAGCAAGAGTTTGCCACAGGAATTTTTCAGGAAATCGGCAAGACAACACAAACAGTTTTTGAAGGCTATCAGAAACATGAACTAAAAACAGTTATCCTTCATATTATTTCAGATGAAACAGAAATAGACACCTTATTGGAAAATGAAAAAGGTGTAGTTATCCTAAAAGAGTCTCCATTCTATTCAGAAATGGGTGGACAAATGGGCGATAAGGGTGAAATCACAACTACCAGCGGTATTTTTCAAGTGACTAACTCTATTTCTCCTTTTCCCGGAGTCATTGCTCATGTCGGATTTGTTAAAACTGGATCTATCAAAGTAAAAGATGTTTGCGATGCTAAAATAGATCTGGTGCGAAGAAAAGAAATATCTTCCAACCATACAGCAACCCATCTTCTTCATTGGGCCTTAGAGCAATTGCTAGGTTCTCATATTAAGCAAGCAGGATCATTAGTAGAAGACAATCGCTTGCGTTTTGATTTTACTCATCATAAAAGTCTTTCCGTACAAGAGCTTAGAGAGCTCGAAATGCTGATTAATTCTAAAATTCGATCTGATCAGCCCGTCGCCTCTTATGAGCTTACCTATGATGAAGCCCAAAAAAATAGCTCCATAAAGCAGTTTTTTGGAGAAAAATACGGAGAAAAAGTGCGCGTTGTCGATATAGATTTTTCTAAAGAACTTTGTGGAGGGACTCACGTTAATAGACTGGGAGAGATAGGTCTTTTTAAAATAGCCAAAGAATCATCTATAGCTAAAGGAATACGAAGAATCGAGGCAAAAACAGGTCAATATGCTGAAATGCTTTTCTATCAAAATGAAGATTTACTCTTTTCTATAGGAAGCACTTTGAAGGTTCCTGTTCCCAAAATATTAGAGTCCATTGACCGGATCCAAGAAGAAAATCAAAACTTATCTTCTGAGATAAAAAAACAAAAGCTTTTTCAAATAAAACAACAAGTAGTTTGGGCGTTAAATCAGATAGAAAATGTTAAAGGAATCCCCTTTATTGCTGTTGAGCCTAATCTCTCGCCAACTGACCTTAACATCTTTGCTGATGAACTTATGTCCGAGCTTAAAACAGGTGTAATAGCGCTTGGTGGAAAAGATAAAGAAAAATGCCAGCTTCTTATAAGGGTAAGTCCAGATCTTACTGATAAAAAAATCCATGCAAATGAGTTGATTAAAGAAGTAGCTCCTCTAA
Source organism: Chlamydiae bacterium CG10_big_fil_rev_8_21_14_0_10_35_9 (assembly GCA_002773835.1). Classification (GTDB taxonomy): domain Bacteria; phylum Chlamydiota; class Chlamydiia; order Chlamydiales; family SM23-39; genus 21-14-0-10-35-9. The sequence goes on from PFAC01000012.1 coordinate 51,664, forward strand.
TTGAAGGCGGCGGCGGCGGGAAAAAAACAAGTGCTCAAGCAGGGGGCAAAAACCCTGGACAAATTCCTTTTGCTCTTTCCAAACTGCGGCAGATCCTTGAGGAATTGTGATAGACTTTCAAAAAAGTAAAAGGCTTCAGTCTTTTATCAAAAAAATTAAAGAAAATAACTCTTTAGTTGTTGATCAAGTATCCACTGCTGTTAAAGCTTTTTTGATTTCTTTGATTGTAGATAAAAATATTTTAATAGTTACAAGACAGGAAAAGGAAGATAAGCTTTTTGACTGTCTACAGTTTTTCTTGCCAACAGCACCCCTTGAGCTCCCTTCATGGGAAACTTTACCTGAAGAAGATATTGATCCAAGCCCTGATATTATTGGTAAGCGGCTTGAGACATTAGAAAAAATTATAGAGCATAAAAAACAGCATGTCGTTGTATGCCCCTACTCTTCTTTACTCCAAAAACTACCAGAAAAAGCACTGCTAAAAAAATTATTCCAATACTGGAAAATTGGATCTGATATTGTTTTTGATGAGCTATCCGAACTATTAACAGGTTTAGGCTATAGGCAAGAGGCGCTTGTTACTGATAAAGGGCAATTTGCTTTAAGAGGTGGCATCTTAGATATTTTTGCCAACCATAGTTATGACCCATATAGAATAGAATTTTTTGGCAATACGATAGATAGTATTCGAACATTTGACCCTGTCGGCCAAAAATCGCTTAACAAAATAAATGAAGTCCTTATCTGCCCTGCTAGTGAAAAGAAACTGTTAGACTTAAGTAAACCAGTCTCTATTATTGACTATTTGGGAAATGACACAGTCATCGTTTTTGAAGATCTTTTAAAAATTGAAGATTCCTATGTTTCTTTAAAAAAGATTTTAGAAGGAAAGCTGCAAAAAACGTTTTCCTTACAAGATGTTCTCGCTCAAGTTTCTTCTTTTCAAAAACTTTTCTTTTCAAAGGCTCCCCTAGAAGACTTGACAAATGTAGACACCAATTCCTCTGATCATATGTATCAAGATGTAACATTTGAGATGTTCGACCAAAGCTTATACGCCCAGCGTTTTACTCATCCCTTTCAAAACATTTACGACTTTTTTGACTCTTCTAATTCAACTGATATTGCTGATTTGCTTAATAAACATGAAGATTCTTCCACTAAAATTCACTTCATTGTAAGCAACGAAAAAGAGCAACAAATCATTGAAGAAAAGGTAGCTACCACAACCTTTTTAAAAAAATACCACCAAGGATATCTACCGGAAGGGTTTGTTATTTTAGATGATAACCTAGCTATTATTCCTTTTACTGAATTTAGTAAAAGAGCGCGCATACGGCGGCAAAAATGGCGCTCAACATATCACATTCCTGCAGCAGAGTTTCATGAACTTTCTCCCGGCGATCTTGTTGTCCATTTTCATAGTGGTATTGGGAAATACCTGGGCATTGAAAAGCAAACAGGCATTGATGGGAATCCTACAGAGTATATGGCCATTGCCTTCGCAGAAAACAGTAAGCTACTAGTTCCCCTCTCCCAGTCTCATTTAGTCAGCAGATATATTGGGTCGCAAGAAAGCCCACCCACACTACATAAGTTAGGGACTAAGCGTTGGCAAACAACCAAACTGAATGCACAAAAGCAAATTCTTGGCTACGCCTCCGATCTTTTAAATCTGCATGCCGAAAGGGAATATTCAGGTGGATTTGCCTACCCTCATGATTCAGAGGCAATGGTACAGTTTGAAGAAGAGTTTCCTTACGTTGAAACACCTGATCAGTTAAATGCAATTTTAGAAATTAAAAGCGATATGCGCTCTGAAAAAGCAATGGATCGACTTTTATGTGGAGATGTTGGGTATGGAAAAACTGAAGTAGCGATGCGGGCTGCTTTTAAAGCTGTTGTAGACGGGCAAAAACAAGTGGCAGTGCTAGTCCCTACCACTGTGCTGGCAGCTCAGCATTTTGAAAATTTTTCTACCAGAATGCAAGGGTACCCTATTAATATTGACATGCTTTCAAGGTTTAAAACTGCTAAACAAACTAAAGAAGTACTCGAGAAAGCAAAGCAAGGCAGTCTAGATATAGTCATTGGAACACATCGTATATTATCTAAGGATATCTCTTTTAAAAACTTAGGGCTTATCATTATTGATGAAGAGCAGCGCTTTGGAGTCAGAGCTAAAGAGCATTTGAAAAAAATGAAACAAAGTGTTGATTGTCTTACCTTAAGTGCTACCCCTATCCCCAGAACTTTGTATATGTCATTAATTACCATTCGAGATATGTCTGTTATTAATTCTCCTCCTCAAGATAGGCTGCCTGTAAAATCTATTATAACAGAAACAGAAGATTCCATTATTAAAAACGCTCTTCAAAGAGAGTTGGCAAGAGAAGGGCAAGCCTTTTTCATTCATAATCGAGTAGAAACTATTTTCAAATGGTCTGAAAAAATAAAAAAACTTGTTCCCAATGCCAAAGTAGGTGTTGTCCATGGACAAATGTCCAGTGATGAAATAGATAATATTTTCCACAAATTTAAAGAGGGACTAATACAAATTTTAGTAGCTACCACTATTGTTGAAAGTGGAATAGATATTCCCAATGCAAATACAATTTTAATTGATAGAGCTGATACATATGGGCTTTCTGATTTGTATCAGCTAAGAGGACGGGTTGGAAGGTGGAATAGAAGCGCTTTTGCCTACTTTCTTGTCCCCAAAAATAGAGTGCTTCCTGAAATCTCCAGAAAAAGACTCAACGCTTTATTAGAAGCTGGAGGCTACGGTGGTGGAATGAAAATTGCTATGAGAGATTTAGAAATAAGAGGGGCTGGGGATATCTTAGGCGTGCAACAGTCGGGGCAAGTCTCCTCTATAGGATTTCACCTATATTGCAAGCTGCTTAAAAAAGCGGTACAAGCCCTTAAAAATAAAACTCCTGTCCATTTTACAGAAACAAAAATAGAGTTTCCGTTCGATGCCCAGATCCCTTCCAGCTATATTCCAGAGTCAAAACTTAGAATGGAGCTTTATCATCGGCTAGGTGAAGCAGTCAATTTTAAAATGTTAGATGATCTGCTAGAGGAAATAAAAGACAGGTTTGGCAAGCCACCAGAAGAAGTTATCTGGCTATATCATTTATCAAAAATTAAAGTTTTTTCCTCGTCTAATAAATTTACTTTATTAAAACTTGGTAAAAGAACTTTGATCGCTGAACAAAAAGTAGGGAAAAAGGATCTGAAAAAAACATTATTATTATCTGTTTCACTTAAAGAACCTGAAAAAGTAGAAAAAGAAATAATTAATTTATTACAGAAAAATTTCATTTGTGAAAGCGTGCATTAAGCTATCACTAAAATACCCGCTGAATATAGGGTGAATAAAATGAAGGCAAGTAAAGTAGCAAATGAAACTAAGATAGCTTTTAGTGCAGCTAAAACTTGTTGATAGCAATTTTTCTGTAATTGCTGTAATAGAGCTTCTGCTTTCTCTAATTTATCTTCCTTAAGATCATTAAATGCCTGATTTATATCTTTTAAAAGAGAGCTAAAAGCTTCAGTTCCTATTTGCTTTTGCAAATCATTTAAAGCGGCTAATTGCTCATTTTTAAATTGCTGGTATTTCTTATTAACGACACTTGGATCTGGAGAATCTTTTAGAAATTCTGAAACTACCCCTTCTATTTTTTTATCTGATAAGCAAAAAAGAGATTTTAAATATATAAAAGCCTCTTCTAACTGTTCTTTTCTTGGCTGACTATTTTTATTTTCAAAAGACGATATTTTTTTTCCTAATTTATGAGAATAATAGGCACTACATCCACTATCTACAATTTCAATACCATAAGAAAATGCATAATAAGGAAGAGAAAATAAGGAAAATATATTAGCCAGATCAATATTTTGAAAACCTTGTGCAAATTTAGAAAAAGCAAATAATACTCCCCCTATAAAAGAAGAAGATGCCTCAGATATTTTTATTTTTTCTAAATTGCTTAAAGCTTCTGAATGGTTCCTATCACAAACATTCAGCCTCTGTGTAAAACGGACCGACCTAATAGCATCAGAAATAGGGAAGCCCATTATTAACACTCTTGCTATCCAACTCACAGCAAGAGGGCAGCCTATTGTAGTACTAAAGACAAATTGCACAATATATGCAACTGCAGCTACAGCAAAGGAAATTTTTGCTTTTTCTTGCAACTTATCACATAAGGTGAGCTGGCTCGAAATAAGAGCAAAGCTACTATTTACCTCACTTGCTTTAGGGATAAAAGAAGATGGAATTTTTCCATTTATTTGAAAGGCTCTATTATTGGCACTCCCTTCAAGATTAAATTGAAGTAGCCTATTTTCAAAAGAAAAAGAAAGCTTTTTAATTTTTTCTTTTAAAAATGACAAGCTTTCTAAAGACACTTTAGTGCATCTACTAAGTAGGTGAGAGTTAAAATGATCGTCTTCTGAATAAAGACCATTTGGAAAATGAATTATTGGGGATGTGGCAACAGCGCTTGTCATGGACAAATATTTTTTTAAAAGAAAAAATTATATCACTTTCTAGCTATTTGCATTAAGTATTAATCTATTTTTATGCTTTTGATTAGACAACTCAAGTTTGACTCAATTGATAAATGTGGTAATTTTCCATAATCCTTGTACTTGCCGCCTTACATTCTTCAGGGTGTAAAATGATAGTTTGTCCTTCTAAAGTAGTAATTTCTAAAAATTCACCTTGAGCATTTTCAATTTCATATATGAACTCTTGAAAATTCAAAATTAATTTACCATTAACAGCTTGAATAATAGAATTAGCAAAGTTCTGATAGCCAGTATTTGCTAAGTCTGGGAGCACTTTTGTTGACATCCTCCTCTCCCTAAAGGAAGAGGATTCCTGAGCTCATCTTGCCCAGGGTAGTACTATCTCGCGAT
>PFAC01000012.1:56633-72549 GCA_002773835.1 Chlamydiae bacterium CG10_big_fil_rev_8_21_14_0_10_35_9
TCAGATTGCGATTTCCGGTTTTCTGAATCTATCGTCTTGCAATTTGGACACCTCTGGCTTGAGTATTTAGGGTCTACATACCGAAGCTCCCCTCCAAGCCAGGCTAGCTTATACTCTAGCTGAGATCTAAAAAGACCCCATGCCTGATCCAAAATCGAACGATTCAGCCCGGCTTTTGCCTTAACGTTTTTCCCTGGTTCATCGATTGTTCCCTTCGCAGAAGCCGACATATTGGAAATGCGCAATGCTTCAACAAAAACAACTCCGTGGTTTTTGCTAATTGCCGTTGATGTCTTGTGCAAAAAATCGTTTCTGCTATTTCGGATTTTTCGATGGATTTTTCCTATTTCCTTTTTCTGGATTTTCCAGTTGTTTGATTTCTTTTCCTGTCTGGCAAGTTTTCTTTGAGCATTAGCAAGCTTGACCTGCTCTTTCTTTAGTGCGTTCAGCGGCTCAATATATTCTCCTGTCGAAAGTGTAGCAAAGCGAGAAATTCCCATATCAATGCCGACCATCGATTTCGAGGAATGGATCGGGTCTTCAACTTCCAATTCTGTTTGAACGGAAAAATACCAGCCATCACTTTCCCATTTAACAGTGATGTTTTTGGGGGTTCCCTCTATTTCGCGACTTTTGCGATAGGAAACCCAGCCAATTTTCGGAAGAAATACTCGCCTGTTTTCAAATTTAAACCCTTGAGGATAACGAAAACTGTCAGAGCAAAATTTCCGCTTAAAGTTTGGAAGCCTTTTGTTTTTTTGTGTTTTATCAAAAGCATCCTTAAAAGCCCTTTCAAGATTCTTCAGAGTTTGCTGCAGCACTTGTGAGTGGCAATCTTTTAGGAAATGATGTTCTTCTGTACTTTTCCAAAAAGTCAGCCAAAATGAAAGTTCTTGATACCACATTATCGGCTGTTTTTCTTCAAGCCTTTTCATATTAAGCGCTAATGCTTTGTTCCAAACAAAACGACAACAACCTGAAAACTGAGATAGCTTCTCCTCAATCTCATGACTAGCCTTCAGTTTAAATTTGTATGCCTTGCGAATGATCATGATTTCATCATGAGATTTGGTCTATGAAAAAATCAACAACTATTAGAACAGGCAGGAACTGCGTTTTCAACCTCCATATACATTTGGTCTTTGTTACTAAATATCGTCGAAAAGTCTTTAACAAAACAATCTTACATGATTTAAAAAAAATATTTTCGGATGTTTGCAATGATTTTGAGTCTGAGCTCATCGAATTTGACGGAGAAACAGACCATGTCCATTTGCTGGTTAACTATCCACCGAAAAAAGTGGCTATTTCAAAACTTGTTAATAGTTTAAAAGGTGTTTCCTACCGTCTAATTAAAAGAGATCACGGCAAATATATCAGCAAATTCTTATGGAAAAACAACTTATGGTCTCCCAGTTACTTTGCCGGAAGCTGTGGAGGTGCCCCGGTTGACCTCATACGAAAATACATCGAAGAACAGAAAACTCCGGACTAAGGCGCCTTTCATCCTCCCCCTGAAGGAAGAGGTTTTTCGGCGCAGTTTGATAACAAAAGCAAAAATAAAACATACTTTAAGTGAATAGATGGCATATTCCATTGCTGATAACTTTTACTTTTCATAGAAGCTCAGATCTCCAATCAATATAATATTTTCAAGGCGGTAAATAATTGCCTATTCACGCATTTATCGGAAATGAAAAAACCAGACTAACAAATACACATATTGTCCCTCTTATTTTCTCTAAAAGTTGAAAATATTTCTTGAAAAGATTCATTTCATTTTATTTAGTTATAACTTAATTAATACAAATTATGAGGAAGTATTTATGAGGAAAATTATATCCTGCTTTCTATTTTTCTCTTTTATTTTTGCAGAAGATTCCTTTTTAGATATTCCTTCTTCTGAACCTGAAAACAACATTGATATACAAACTGAAAAAAACACGTCATTTACTGCATATGATAGAGAATTAATTGAGGATACTGTAGCAAGATATGTCAATGATATGATGCACCAAAAGAAAAAACCTAGATACCAAAGGCAGCCTGGATCTTTTACACTTCCTTTGAAAAAAGGTCACGTATATATAGAAGGTGAATATCTTTTCTGGAAGCCTTATGCTGTCATTCCTTATGCAATAAGAAAGCAAACGTTTCCTCTTTCTAACGGAAATTTTGATAATTTTCAAGTGAGCCGAGTGGCAGATGTAAGCTTAAAAGCCAATTCAGGCTATCGAGCAAAACTTGGGTTTTATCTTCCTTCACCTACTTGGTATTTGGATGTGGAATATACACAGTTATATGCGCAAGGAGTTGATTCAGTAGATAGTCAAGGAAGAGGTTCTGCTACAGCTTTTTCCCCTGTCGAGGAGTTAGTGGATATACAAGTGCCTTGGGCAGCTTATGCCCCGGCAACTGATAGCAATGGTCCTTACGAAGTAAATGCTAAACAAAGAATGGGCATAAAAATCATTGATGCTGACTTGGCAAAAACTTTCATCACCAGATCCTGCTTTACCTTCGATCCGTTTATTAGTTTCAGGTATGCTAGAATTACCCTAGGGACAAGAATAGACTTTAAAGAATTTCAAGATGATAATTTAGTATCTGGAGCCTTTCCACCTTATGGCACTAATCACATTGACCTGAACAATAACTTTTTAGGCTATGGTCTTCGAGCTGGCTTTAAGCTTAACTGGGCTCTTGGCAATAGTGGTTTTGAAGTGTTTGGTAAAGGCGCCTTTTCTAGTTTGGTAGGTACTTTCTATTTAAGAAATAGAAATGACTTAAATAGAGCTACTAACGATCCAGCTCAAGTTAATGGAACATCAACTGCTGCTTATAAGTTTGCTGACATGCAAAATTCTTTTCAGCTTGTTTTAGGCCTTCTTTGGGGAGCAACATTTTATCATAAGTGTTATCTTGGCATAAAAGCTGGATATGAAATGAATACTTGGCCTGAATTTATTAAAAGTCTGAATTTCGACACAACTAACGCAGAAATTTATGGTGGGTATGTTGCTTGGAATAGGAAGCTGGCAATGCAGGGTCTTATTGCTTCTATAAAACTCGATTTTTAATCTTCTTCCGATGAGGGGCTATCCACATTACGATGATAGGCCCCTTTAATTTTCTTTTCCTGCATTTTCCTTGAAACTTTTAATATCTTGATTCCTTTTTCCACATGATCTTTGGTAAATTTGTCAAAAACCATAGCAGCATCTTTTTTGGTTTTGGCTTTTTCTAAAGGAAGGTCTGAAATTAATAAAAGAGCTCCTAAGGTAAACTTTCTTTTATAACTTCCAGTGAATAAGGTAGCACACTCCATTTCGATCCCTTGAGCTCTAGTAGCTTTAAGTCTTTCAGCAAATGGGACATTGAACTCCCAAAACCTCATGTTAGTAGTATATGTAATTCCTATGTGATAGGGAGTTTTTTCCTCCTCTAGTACATCTGTCACAGCTTTTTGCATTAAAAAGTTGGCCAAAGCCGGTACTTCTATTGGAAAGTAATAGTCAGATGTTCCTTCAGCCCTAATGCTTGCCACAGGTACTAGGTAATCTCCAATTTGGTATCTTCTTCTAAGACCTCCACACATCCCTAAAAAAATGGCTGACTTAAAAGATAAAAAAGAACATGTATCAACTGTAAGAGCTGCTGCTGGAGATCCAATTTTAAAATCCAAAATTGACACATCTTCTTCTTTGCAATGCGCCACTTTAAAAACCGAGCCTTCTTTTATTGGAACGTTTCTACTTTCTGCAAAGTACTGAACATACCTAGGAAAATTTGTTAAAATTAAATTACTCTGAAACTCTTTTGCATCAGATCCTGAATATCTCTCTAATGTTTCTTTAGCAATTTGTTCTTCAATAGGCGACATATATTCTAAATATTAGTTTTTCCTTTGATATAGCAAGTTTTTAGTATCAATTGCAAATTAAACTCAAAAATTAGAAAATAGTTCTTTTTATTTTAGGAGAAAATCATGGCACAAATTCCAACGAACGACCTTCGTGGCGGCATGAAAGTTGAAATGGATAATGAACCTTATACTGTAGTTGGCACAGAATTTGTCAAACCAGGAAAAGGACAGGCATTTAACCGCATTAAGCTCAAACACTTACTTTCAGGAAGAGTCATTGAAAAAACATTCAAGTCTACAGAAAAAGTGGAGCTTGCCGATGTCATGGAACAAAAGCTAAGGCTTTTATATCAAGAGCAAGAAGGAGCTGTTTTTATGGATGATAACTCTTTTGAGCAGGTCACAGTCCCTTTTTCTGTTATTAAGGACAATAAACAGTGGCTCAAAGACGACCTTGTTTATGATCTTATTTTTTATAAAGGAGTGGTTGTCGACTTAATACCCCCTACTTTTATGGAGCTCACCATTACTGAAACTGCACCAGGTGTTAGAGGTGATACGGCTTCAGGTAGAGTAATGAAACCAGCCATTTTAGAAACAGGAGCTAAAGTCCAGGTCCCTATTTTTATTGAAGAGAGGGAAAAAATAAAAGTTGATACTAGAACTTGTGAATATGTCTCTCGGGTTTGATTCCTCACTTACTTGTAAAGTTGACCTTTTAGGAAAAAGGGCTGCTGCTTTAAAAAAAGCACGTCAGTTTTTTGAAAATGCTGGTTATATTGAAGTAGACTGTCCTTCCCTTGTTAAAAGGGCAACTATTGACCAGCATATTGACCCTATTGAAACAGAGCTAGGTTTTTTGCATACTTCACCAGAATACTTGATGAAAAGGCTCGTGGCTGCAGGTATGAATAAAATTTATCAAATAGGTCATGTTTTTAGAAAAGGAGAAATAGGTAAAAAACACAATCCTGAGTTTACTATGGTTGAGTGGTATCATACTGGATTTGCCTATGAAGAAATGATTAAAGAGACTTTAGAGTTTTTGCAAACTTTTTTAGGCACTTTTGAAACAAAAATCTTATCTTACCAAGATCTATTTATTAACTTTTTGCAAATTGACCCACTGCATACTAATGTGCAAGGCTTGCAAAAAGCAGCTGAGTTAAATGAAGTATCTATTGATGATAATTTGGATTTTGATGGTTGGCTCAATTTATTGTTTAGTCATGTAATAGAGCCTAATATGGCTATGGATACATACTATGTTATTACAGACTTTCCCCCATCACAAGCCGCCTTATCTAAAATTGTTAATGACAAAGCTAAAAGATTTGAAGTTTTTTTCCAAAAAATGGAGCTTGCTAACGGATATTTTGAGCTAACAGATCAAGAAGAACATATCCGTCGATTTGAAAAAGAGAACTTCCTTCGTCAACAAATGGGCAAAAAAGCCTATCCTTTAGATGAAAAACTTCTTGCATCCATTGAAAAATTACCTGAATGCAGCGGAGTCTCCGTTGGATTCGACAGACTTTTAATGCTGTCAACTAATCAAGATAATATTGAGTCTGTTCTTCCCTTTTCTTTTGATCAGCTTTAAGTTGACTTCACTCTTCTTTTTCTTTTTGAAGAATAACTTCTTCTTCCTCATTTTCTCGAAGAGATAACTTTTTACTTTCTTCCTCTTGAAAAGCAAATGAAGAAAAATCAATTTCCTTTTTTAGTCTCCATACTCCTAAAAGATTTATACAAAGTAAAAGACAGCCGGAAAGGGACATAATCAAAAGAGCCTTAGAAGAGTCAAAGAAAGCAAATACCAAGAAAAAGACACTGGAAAAAAAGAGATACACTTTTTTCCCAAATCTGTCATTCAAGAAATGAGCGCATTTCATGCCAACATAAAGATAGGAAATCAAAGTTGTATACACCAGGACAAATAGAAACATGGGAAGAAAAACAGTCTGGCCTGGGAAGTATAAAGAAAGTCCTTTTTCTACTATTAAATAAGGATCAGCCTGAGTCATTTTCCAAAACCCTGTGATAAGAGCGATAAGTAAACTTAATGTGCAAATAAAGTTATCAAAAAACACACCTAGCATAGCCAATCTAGCCTGATGGTCAATTTGATCTGCACTTGACTCGCTCTGAATAATAGAATCATAGCCAACACCAACATCGGATGAATATACGGATCTAGAAATTCCCTGTTGCAGCGCTAAAAGGATACCACCTCCTATAGCTCCGCCTGTAGCTGCAGAGCCAGTAAAGGCAGCGCGGATGACGCTTGCAATAAGTGCTGGAATCTCTTGAATATGGCTGCCAATAATGTAAAAACACATTGATACATAAACGATCGCAAATACAGGAATAACACCCGAGCAAATTTTACCAACCCTTTTGATTCCTCCTATAGCAGAATATAAAACAAGAGCTAAAAGGAGTAAAACCACCAAACTGTGATTAATATGCCAACTTGTAGAAATGCTATGAGTCAGTACGGAAAACTGATAAATTTCGGCTCCGTAAATGCATAGAAGGATACAAACGAGAGAAGCAATCCATTTTTTATTAAATGCTTTTTGTAGAAAGTACATAGGGCCGCCGTCATACCCCCCTTCTTTATTCTTCCTTCTATATTTCAAGCCCAAATATACTTCAGAATACTTTAAAATCGATCCTAAGAACGCTGCTACCCAAACCCAGAGTATCGCACCGGGGCCGCCTATCTGCAGCGCTGTGACAATACCAACAATATTCCCCACTCCAAGCATTCCTCCGACTGAGGCAAAAAAGACTTGTAAGGGATGAGTGCCAACTTTTGTTTTTTTTCGAAATTTTAGAAAACGGAAAAAAAGAATAAAAAGAGAAGGCATTTCTCTAATTTGAAAAAACCTTGTCTTTATAGTAAAGTAACATCCTAAAAGAGCGATTATGGAAAAACCAAAATAGCTCCAAAAAATATAATTTAACTTATCTAAAACTTCAAAAATAAACATAACTACCAAAATTTTTTAAGAAACTAACGCTTCTCCTTTCATACAGAAATTATTCTCAGAAGAAGAAAATTCAATGGTTCCACCTTTATTAAGGACCTGAATAGAATACTGTTCATTATTTTTAAGGATGGAAGAAAAATAATGAAAAAGCCAAGAAGCGCAAGCCGATCCTGAACCGCAAGCACGAGTAATTGCATTTACCCCTCTTTCAAAGGTTGTGTTCTCGATTTTCTGCTCTTCTTTAACAGCTACTGCATTGATATTAGTTCCTTTAGGAAAAACCTGTCGATATTTTAACGAGTTAACAAGTTTGCCAATCTCATATAATTTTTCATAGCCCAAATTATCAAAAGTTACCAAATGGGGCTCATTAAACCATTGAGTGAAGAAAAAATGACTCCCAAGAATTTGGAGGGCAAAAGCATTTTTCGTAAACTTTTGAAAAGTTGGAAAACAAGATGCTTCTACAAAATAATTGTTTTGAGAAACCCCCAACTGTAAAAGTTTATTTTCTTTTATCAAATACCATTTTTTATTTGGCGCCAGTTGATTTGTTTTCAGATAGGCTGCAATGCAGCGGGCTCCATTCCCACAAAACTCTGAAATCGATCCATCTTTTTCAAGTACCTTCATAGAAACAAAAATGGCTTCAGGAATTTCTTTTTCAATAGCGAACTTTAGACCTGAATCAACCTTTTGCAAGATGATTTCCTGAATCATTTCTTGTTGAGGCCAGTTTCCCTCAAATATTAAAAAAGTGTTACCACAAGCTTCTGCTTTTGTCAGTTTTTTATAGAAATTCATAGATAACGTCTGAACACTCTAATGGAGTTTGGGAATTTCATTTGGAATAAATTATAATAAACAATAAACGAACACAATAAAGAGCAATAGATTTAAATTAAATAAAAAAAACGTTTTTATAAAAAAAGAAATAAATTTTTAATTTTAAAACTGTTTTATAAAAAAAGAAAATTTAAGCCCATTTTTGAACAATAGGAAAAACCCTTCCTTTGCTAAAAGCTTTTTTCGTAACTCTAAGACCTGGCGGAGACTGCCTTCTTTTATATTCTGCCAAATGAATTTTATGGATCATCTCTTCGACAAATTTTTCCTTTAGATCATATTTATTAGCAATAACTTGCGAAGACATATGCCCTTCAACATACCCCTCTAAAATGGCATCTAAAATAGCATAGTCAGGAAGAGTGTCTTGATCTTTTTGATTTGCTTTAAGTTCAGCTGACGGCTCCCTTTCAATAATGTTTTGTGGAATAACTTCTTCTGATTTATTAAGAAGGCGGCAAAGCTCATATACTTTTGTTTTACTTACATCATTAATGATGCCCAGCCCGCCACAAAGATCACCGTATAGTGTTGAGTATCCAATAGCCATTTCACTTTTATTTCCTGTACTTAATACTAAATAACCTAACTTATTAGAGATCGCCATTAAAACCATGCCTCTAATTCTTGCTTGAAGATTCTCTTCTGTTGCGTCAGGTGGATATCCATGAAATAAGGGTGACAAAAGATCTAAATACTGTTGAAATAAATGATCAATAGGAACTTCTTTCAAGGAAATATTTAAATTTTCTGCCAGTGCTCTGGCATCTTCCATACTGGCCAAAGAGGTAAATCTTGAAGGCATGGATACACCTAAAAGATTTTCAGAACCCAAAGCATCTTTGGCAATACAGGCAACAAGAGCTGAATCTACTCCTCCTGATAATCCAATCACAGCTGTAGAAAATCCTTGTTTGGCAAAATAGTCCTTTACCCCAAGAACTAAAGCTTGATAAAGATCTTCTAAAGGATGATCTGGAAAAGAAACAGCTTTTTCTTTTTTTTCGAGATCAATAATTAGCGTATCTTCTTCAAACCCTTTAGCTAATTGAATAAGCTCTTCGTTTTCATTAATATACAGACTATGTCCGTCAAAAATTAAAGAATCGTTTCCACCTACTTGATTACACCAAATAAATGGACATTTTAAAAAAGATGCACAAGGAGCAAAAATTTTTAATCGGTTATCTTTTTTCATAAAATAATAAGGTGATGCTGAAATACTCACGAGCACATCAGGCTTTAAAGGAGCTATTTCTTGAATAGGATCCCTTTTGTAATGAACCTGTTCAACCCCTTTTGCATGCTGCCAAGTATCTTCACAGATCATGACTCCAATATTTTTATCTTTATAATGAAAAACCTTTTGTTCTTCTCCTTCTTCAAAGTATCGCGACTCATTGAAAACATCATAAGTTGGCAGAAGAGTTTTATCTTTAAATCCAACAATCTTAGTATCAATAATTACAGCAGCTGAATTATATAGCAGCTTACCCATACCAGTTGGATTTTTTCTGACAAGTCCAACCACTACCATAATATTATCAGATGCTTTTGCAATCTCTTGGAGCTTTGCCTGCATCTCATCAATAAAAGTAGAATATAAAACTAAATCCTCTGGGGGATAGCCACAAATGGCCATTTCAGGAAACAGAACAATATCTGCTTTTTTTTTCTTAGCTTGATAAATAGTTTCAATAATTTTTCCAGTATTAGACTGCAAATTGCCAACTATAGGGTTCAGCTGTGCTACAAAAATGCGCATTATTAACTTCCAAAGTCATCTAAAACTATATTCTCTCTTGGAACGCCATAGTCATCAAGCAATTTCATAACACTCGCATTATGCATAGGTGGGCCGCACACGTAATAAAGCACTTCATCTGGCTCTTCAATATTTTTTAACTGAGCCAGTTCAAAAGCTTTAAAAACAAAGTTAGTTTTTGTTGGGTCTTCATCTTTAGTAGGCCAGCCTTTATCATGATCTTCTTTAGAAGGTTCAGATAAAACTAGGTGATAAGTAAAGTTATCATATTTTTTGGCTAGATCTTCAAACTCATTTTCATAAATATTTTCTTTTAAAGATCTTGCACCATACCAAAGAGTGACTTTTCTCTTTGTATTTTCTGTTAAAAAAAGATGCATGATATGAGACCGACCAAAAGAGGCTCCGGCACCTCCAATTAAGAAAACTAGCTCTCGATTGTCATCGATCATAAATGATTCGCCATAAGGGCCAGAGAGCTTGACCTGATCATTTGGTTTCAAAGAAAAAATATAACTGGAGCAAATCCCCCATGGCTTATTGGCCACTTTTCCTTTAATGATAGGTGGTGTTGCAATTCTAACAGTAAATTTTAAAACATTTTTTTCGTCGGGATAAGATGCCATTGAATAGGCTCTAATTACTGACTCAATAGGTTTGGAGTTATCAATTGTCACACCAAAAAGTCCATACTTTTCCCACTCAGGATAGTAAATTGGATCAATGGTCTCTTTCCAATCATTAGTATTTGTTTTGTAAGAAGGAACATGAAACTGCAAGTATCCCCCAGACTTGTAGTCAATAGTTTCTTCAACAGGAACTTCCACCACAAGTTCTTTTATGAAAGAGGCAACGTTCTCATTGCTTTTTACAGTTCCTATAAGCTCTTTTACTTCTAAAAGCTCTCCCGGGATATGAACTTTAATATCCCCTTTAATTTTACACTGACAGGAAAGGCGCCACCCTTCTTTAATTTCATGCGGCGTAAAAGTAGACTTTTCAGTCTCTAATGGCTCTCCCCCACCCTCTTTAACAACTACTTTGCACTGCTTGCAGGTAGCTTTTCCTCCGCAAGGCGAAGGGATTGCTATCCCATGAGATAGTAGCCCTTCTAATAGGGTGGAGCCTACCTTTGTTATTTTGGTCAAATCAGGGTCTTCATTGATAATAATTTGACAAGGTTTGTTTCCAACTAACTTGTTACGAGTCAATAGAATCATGCCAGACAAGACCACACCTATAAAAGCAAAGGCAATGATGGCAAAGAAGCTCAACTTTAGGCTAATAAATAAAAAATATAGAACTACCATAATCTTTTATCCCTTAACCCTTTTATTTCAGTAGACGGAGCTTTTTTCAAGCTTTTTTAAAAGAAATATTTTAAATTCCAAAAAACTTACAGCTCCGATCCCTTGACAAGAATAAGATTTTAAGGTTTTATCTAAGGCTTTTTATTCTTTTCAAGGTTCCAAAAATGGCTAAACAAAGAGAGCACTGGGGATCAAGGCTGGGCTTTATCATGGCTACAGCTGGATCTGCCATTGGTTTAGGAAGTCTCTGGCGATTTCCCTATGTAACAGGAGAAAATGGAGGAGGAGCGTTTGTTCTTCTATATTTAATTTTTACATTTCTTATTGGAATTCCTGTATTTTTAGGTGAGTTGATTGTCGGAAGGACAGCTCAAAAAAGTCCTGTCAATGCCTATAGCAGTCTTTCTAATGGCAGCCAGTGGAGAATGATTGGTTGGCTTAATATAATCACAAACTTTTTAATTTTATCCTATTATAGTGTTGTTTCAGGCTGGAGTGTAAACTACGCCCTTATGTCCTTAAATCACTTCACAATGGGAAAAACACCCGAACAAATACGTTCTATTTTTGATATCTTATATAAATCAAGCGACATGAACTTATTGTTCCATTTTATTTTTATGGCACTTACAGCAGGTGTTGTTTATGGTGGAGTAAGAAAAGGGATTGAATACTGGAGTAAAATCCTAACTCCGGCCTTATTAGTATTATTAGTCGGCCTTTTTATATTCTCTGTATTTTTGCCTGGTTTTCCTGAGGCGGCTAAATTCATACTGTATCCAGACTTTTCTAAACTTGGTCCAAATGGAATATTAAATGCACTCGGAATGTCCTTTTTTACATTAAGCGTAGGTTTAGGTATTTTAGTGACATATGGAAGCTATATGAAGCCTGATGAAGACATTCCTAAAACAGGATTTATCATCGGGGCAGTATCTGTTAGCGTTTCACTTTTTGCTGCGCTTATGATTTTCCCTATTATTTTTTCTTTTGGGTTTCAACCAGAGGAAGGCCCTGGGTTAGTATTTAAAACATTACCTGTCCTTTTTGCACAGCTACCAGGAACACTTGTCTTATCAACAGTATTTTTTACCTTGTTTGTTTTTACAGCTCTAACCTCTTCGATCTCGATCATTGAGGTCTTAGTATCTAACTTAATGGAGCTTTTTGATTGGTCTAGAAAAAAAGCTGTTCTAGTATGTGCTTCTATTGCCTTTATACTGGGCGTTCCAACAGCTTTATCTGGCTCCGGAGGGCTTTTTCCCCAATGGAAGGAAATGTATCAAGGAGACTTTTTTGATACCGTTAACTATATTACTGCCAGCTGGATGATGCCTCTTGGAGGTCTTTTAGCTGCTGTTTTTGTAGGGTGGCGCCTTGATAGACAAATTGCAAAAGCAGGATTTGAAAGCGGATCTTCCCTAAAATTTTTAGTAAAAATTTGGATATTCTTACTGAAATGGATTGCACCTATTGCTGTTTTTATTATTCTTTTACAGCAAGGTGGCATCATAGATTTTACAAAATTATTTTAAAACCAGAGGAAAATGCATGACTAAAGGTACCTTATCTATTAATAGTGAAAACATTTTACCTATCATTAAAAAATGGCTTTATTCTGACAAAGACATCTTTGTTAGAGAATTAGTTTCTAACTCTTGCGACGCTATTTCAAAACTAAAAGTTTTAGACAGTAGCAAAAGTGAGATGAGAATTGATATTACTATTAACAAAGAAAAGAAAACTTTAGTTATTTCAGATACTGGCCTCGGCATGACAAAAGAAGAGGTAGAAAAGTATATTGCTCAAATTGCCTTTTCAGGAGCTGAAGAATTTGTAAAAAACTACAAAAGTGAAGATCAATTTATCGGCCACTTCGGGTTGGGCTTTTATTCTGCCTATATGGTTGCAAAGCCTGTTGAAATTCTAACAAAATCTTATAAAGAAGAAGAAAAGGCAGTCCACTGGGTTTGTGATGGATCTTCTGAGTATACTATTGACTACGCTGAAAAAGAAAAAGTCGGTACACAGATTACTCTGCATGTACAAGAGGACAGTTTAGAATATCTAGAAGAGAATAAAATTCGCCAAATCTTAGATCAATATTGCAAGTTTTTACCCTATCCTATTTTCTTGAATGGCAATCAAATCAACAGCAAAGATCCTCTTTGGCTTAAAAACCCCAAGGATTGTTCAGATAAAGATTATTTAGAATTTTATAGAGAGCTGTACCCACTAGAACCAGATCCTGTTTTCTGGATTCATTTGAATGTAGATTATCCATTTCATTTGAAAGGAATTTTATATTTCCCCAAAATCCACAGACAATTTGATGCTAACAAAAGCGCCATCAAACTTTTCTGTAACCGTGTTTTTGTTTCTGATAACTGCAAAGATCTTTTCTTAGATTACATGACAGTTATGAGAGGAGCTATTGATAGTCCTGATATCCCTTTAAATGTTTCCAGATCGTACTTGCAAAGTGATCAAACAGTAAAACAAGTAGGGAACCACATATCTAAAAAGATTGCGGATCGACTTTCTTCTCTTTTTAAATCTGACAAGGAAAAATTCATTGAAACTTTTAAAGAAGTGGAAACAATCGTGAAATTGGGAGTTCTTCAAGACGAAAAATTTTACGAGAAGTCTAAAGAATTTTTACTATGGCCTACTTCCTTAGACAACTGGCTTACAGTAGAAGAATATATAGAAAACACTAAGCTGAAAAAAATCCCTTACTCGATGGACAGCTCTTCTACTATTTTAGACCTCTATAAAGAAAAAGGGATCGAAGTTCTTTTGGCACATGGCCAATTAGACTCCGCTTTGATTAGTTTTTTAGAAGCGAAGCTTAGCGATACTTCTTTTCAACGAATTGATTCTGAAATCAATGACTCCCTTTTAGATCCATCTAAAGAAAAAACAGTTTTGGACCAAGACGGTAAAACACTTGCTGGCAAGATGGCCCAGTATTTCCAGTCGCTTTTAAATGAAAAAGAACTGGAAGTAGAAGCTAAAAGTTTTGCTTTGGACAAAATCCCTGCTATGGTCATTTATGATGAAAAGTCAAGAAGATTGAAAGAATACATGATGATGAGCTCTGCAGATACTCAATTTCCATTAAAAAGAAGCTTTATCATTAATACGAACCATAAGCTTGTAGAAAAAGCTTTTCAACTTAAAGATAAAAAACCTGAATTAAGTAAAAAGCTGGTAAAGCATATTTATGACATTACATTACTTGGACAAAAAGAGTATAACCCCAAAAATCTGAATACCTTTATTAGCGATAGTATTACTCTTTTAGAAGATTTAGTTGCCTGTGATTAACTCTTCTTTTGAAGAAATTGTAGGTTTTAAAAGTAGACTTTTCCAATTTTTTTCTAAAAAAATATTGGAGAAGTTTTTTTATTGCTTATGGCAAAGCTGCATTTGACAAGGAACTATCTTCTTCTTCTGTTGCATAAAACTGTTGCAAGAACTTATTTAAAATAGTCTGTTCCAGCCTACCTTTCAAATGCATAGGAGCTGGCACTCGCAGCGTAAGATTAATCTTATCAGGTTCTGGCATTTGAATAGTTACTCTTGGCTCTACAGAGGGCAGCTGAATACCTTTTTGACGCGATGCCTCCTTAACCCTTTTCCTCGCCTGATCTAAAAAAGGACTACATTCTTCTTGTGCAATTTTCAAAAGAAGGTTTTTTGCCTTTTCCCAATCGCTCGTTAAATTCATAGGAACAGTAATATTATGCAAAAAGAAGTGGTCCATAAAGGATTCATTTATCATAAAGTTATTTAACAACAGGCTATTGGCAAAAGTTACCGTTCTTCCTGTATGATGGTGAGAGTTATGACCCGGCCCTGTCTCTAAAATAGTAGTAGAAAGAAGGTTAAAGTCGATAACATCTCCTCTTACTCCATTGACCTCAATTCTATCCCCTAAATTATAGACATTTCCTCTAAGGCGCATTAAAGAGCCGTTAAGAGACATAAAAAGCTCTTTTACAGAAAAAACCAGGGCAAAAGCTATAGCAAAAACAGAGACAACAAAATTATGAAGCTGCTCCCCCCATATAAACAGGATCCCTAAAATGAGTATCCCAAAGGAAAAGCTTTTTAAGTACCCAATCCATCTAAGCCTTTGTTCAGCTGTCCAAGGCTTATTGGACGTTCTAATAGCTCTTACAAGTAAACGCTTAGCTATCAAGAAGATAGCTCCAAAAAGGACTGTTACAATCGTATTATTAAGGAAATAATTGTCTGAAAACCAACTAGTTACCATCCCGACCATCCAAAATACCTATAGAGGTGCCTTATATTATTCTCTTTTCTTTTAAAAAAAGGCAAAAAGAATTGTTTTTCAAGTAAAAATTTTACCCTTTTTATTTGATTTTTAGTAAAAAATTTGTTATAATAATAATTATAAGATAATATAATTAGTTATAATTAATAATGAAAGAAGTAATTAATAATTCAATAAATAGCTCTTGGGATCAAATTGGAGAATTGAGACAACAGTTAGACAATGACCCTAGCTACCAAGCTGCTTTCCCCAAAAAAGGGGGGCATATTTTCCGAAGAGATACTCAAGAAAATAATTCTCAGCAAAGTTATATCATTGAAGGTAATGGGAAAGAGTTTTATGTCCCCTCTGGCTCTCCTTTGGAAAATATTGTAGCCAATATTTTTGCTTCTTTGGAAAAACCAAATGCACCTTCTTCTATGCCTTCCCCTACTCAGCCTGAAAGCTCTCCTAAAAGAAGCTGGGTTAAAAGATTGGGAGATGGGTTAAATAACATTGCTCAAAGAATAATTGGTCCTGATGAAAATGTTCCCAGACCACATACCAATACATCTCCAAACACTCCAACATCCGTTTCTAGATTGCCTGAGCAGGGTGCCCCTTTATCTAAAGGAGCCTTAGATGCTATCCATCACCGGTTAGACAATATAGAAAAACTTATCCAATCCATGTGTGGCCCACGTGGTTATGGATTTTTTCCTTCAAATAGCCCTGTTCCTGTAAGTCCTGACTTAAATATTTATCAGATGTTTTCTGACCTTCAAAATAGGCTATTGCATTTAGAAAATTTATTGAATAACTCTCCTGATAGAAACTCAAACTTTCCGA
>PFAC01000037.1 GCA_002773835.1 Chlamydiae bacterium CG10_big_fil_rev_8_21_14_0_10_35_9
AATACAAAAAATTTATGGAAAAACAGCGTCTGTTATTTACCCTCCTGTAAATACCGAGTATTTTTCTTTCTGCTCAAAGAAAGAAAATTACTATGTGACTGCCTCGAGGTTTGTCCCTTATAAGAAAATTGACATGATTGTCGAAGCATTTACCAAGATGCCTCATTTAAAACTTATTGTTATCGGAGATGGCCCAGATAGAAAAAAAATTGAAAGAAAAGCTGGCAAAAATGTGGAGCTACTAGGTCAATTATCAGATTTAGAGCTTAAACAATATTTACAAAAAGCAAGAGCATTTGTGTTTGCAGCTATCGAAGATTTTGGGATTCTTCCGTTAGAAGCACAAAGCTGCGGAACTCCTGTGATTGCCTTGAAAAAAGGAGGGGTAAAAGAAACCGTAGTTGAAAATGTAACGGGTATTTTTTTCGAAGAGCAAAATATAGAAAGCTTAATACAAGCGGTTCATAAGTTTGAAAAAAAACAAGACATTTTTGATTTGAACAAAATAAGAGAGCATGCAAAAGGATTTTGTGTTGACCGTTTTAAAAGAGAAATGGAAGAATTCGTTTTACAAAAATATTTTGAATTTTCTACATAATCATGAAGCTTATTATTTTAGCAGGTGGC
Source organism: Chlamydiae bacterium CG10_big_fil_rev_8_21_14_0_10_35_9 (assembly GCA_002773835.1). GTDB lineage: Bacteria > Chlamydiota > Chlamydiia > Chlamydiales > SM23-39 > 21-14-0-10-35-9. The sequence continues at coordinate 628 of PFAC01000037.1, forward strand.
AAAGGAAAAAGGCTTTGGCCTTTTTCAAAAGATACTTTCCCCAAACAGTTTTTAAAATTTGAAGAAGATGGTTCACTTTTACAAAAAACCATCCAACGCTTTTCTTCCATTTTATCTGAAAAAGACATCGTTATTTCTACAAATGAATCCTATGCCATTTTAGTTAAAAAACAACTAGGGTCACTTGCACCTCATATTGTTGTAGAGCCAGAAGGAAAGAATACAGCTCCGGCTATAGCTCTATCTGTAAAGTATATTCAAGAAAAAATGAACCTAGAGCCCAATGAGCCTATATTAGTCATCCCTTCAGATCATTTTATTGAGCCTGAAGAGGTTTTTTTATCTTATTTGTTTAAAGTAAGTAATTCACCGGCAAGTAAAGATTGCCTAATAACATTTGGCATAAAACCAACAAGACCTGAAACAGGTTATGGATATATAGAATCTGGTTCAAAAATTGACAAGTCCATTTACCAAGTAGAGCGATTTATTGAAAAACCCCCTTTAAAAGCAGCTAGAAAATATATTTGTGAATCTAATTTTTATTGGAATTCAGGAATGTTTTTATTTTCTTTAGCTACTTTTTCTAAAGAATTGGAAAAATATGCACCTGATATTTTTCAGCAATTTTTATCTTCGTTTGAAACTATGCAAAGTAACTTTTCCAATATGCCTTTTATTTCATTTGATTTTGCATTAATGGAAAAAACAACTAGAGCGCTAGTATGTCCTATGGATGTTAGCTGGTCTGATGTGGGTTCGTGGGACAGTGTTTATGACGTAATGCCAAAGGATTTAAACCAAAATGTAAAGATTGGTAATGTTGTGGCCATTGACACTAAAAATAGCTTAATTATTGGGAATAAAAAGCTAGTTTCTACTCTGGGACTTAAAGACATTATTTTTATAGAAACTGATGATGCTATTTTTCTATCTAAGAAAGGCAAGTCACAAGAAGTCAAAAAGTTAGTCAACAAGTTATCCAATCTAGATCTATCTAATGTAAAATTAAAATTTTAAAAAGCTAGATTTTTATTTTCAGACATGGCAAAAGATTTCCTTTTTTAAAAGGAGCTTTACTGTTGAAAAATAAATTAATTGGCATTTTTTTATTATTAGCAATCTCCCGTCTTTCTTCAAAAAAGTTGCCAGCACCTTATGATACATTAAAAGAATTGAAGCCATTTCTAAATCATGGTTGGCATCAAGATGTGCCTCAGCCATATCAATTAATAGATCAATACCAAATAAAAATAATTGTGGAAATAGGTGCGTGGCTTGGGCTATCTACTATGGATTTGGCTCAATACCTTCCAGAAGACGGCGTGATTTATATCATTGATCATTGGCTTGGTTCTAGTGAACATCAACCGAATCAAAATGCACAGTACCCATGCCTTCCGTATCGTTATGAATAATTTCTTTCTTTTGTTACAGAACATGGAATTTTATATGGTGATGACTGGTTGTGTTCGAGATGCAGTTAACAGGTTTGCTTCAGAAAATAATTTAGAAGTAATTAGTAGTAGAAATTTTTGGAGGTAAACAAAATGAACAAGCAATTTTTTAGTTTGTTTTTCTTTATTTTAAGCTGTTTTGCACATAATACCGAATGGATTGATGAGCAAATTAAAGAAGATTTAGAATATCTTTCAGCTCATCCGATTAATTCAATCGATTTAGAGAGGTGGTTTGAAATATTATCTATACAGGGTGGGCAAGCGCTTTATTGCAAAATTCGAAATCATAATGTGACCTGGAAAAAAACCTCACGATCTGATGATTGGAGAAACGCTCATGTTTTTAGTTTTATTGCTGCCTTGAATGCTAAATATTCTTTGCCTGATGTTGATTTTATTCTTTTAACTGAAGATGGAATATCAGCCCATCTAGAAATGCCAATTTTTGCTTTTTCTAAAAGTTCTGCAGCAGACAATACTGCGCTTTTTCCTGACTTTGATGTGCTTTGGGAAATTAGTGATATGAGTAGAGAATGGATTAGCAAAAGTATAAAATGGTCTAAGCAGTATCCATGGGAAGTAAAAAAGGCTTGTGCTTTTTTTAGGGGCGCTTCTACCGGAATATTTGACCCAAATCAATTTGACTTTGCAAATGATCGAGTACGTGCAGTAATATTTAGCCATAAACACCCGCATCTTGCAGATGTAGCGTTTAATGTTGTTTTTCAACCAGAACTAATGAATTTTCTAAATTCTATTAGAAGTTGTGTTGCTGGTGCCGCTATTTATGATCATTATAAGTATAAATATTTATTAGATATTGATGGCAACTATTCTACTTCTACCAGATGTCGTTGGATTTTGCTTTCTAACTCTACTTTAGTTAAGGTGATGTCTCAAAAAAGCCAGTGGTACTACAAAGCATTAGAGCCTTGGGTTCATTTTGTCCCTGTTGAGCAGGACCTTGCAGATTTGGAAAAACATCTTAACTTTTTAATTTCTAATGATACCCTTGCCAAAGAAATAGCTGATCAAGGGCAGGAATTAGGTAAAGCCATTTTTTCAAAGGATATGGTAGAGTTGTATGTTATTCGTTTGCTAGAAGCATATTCCAAATATATTAATCTAAATCATTAGTTATAAAATTTTTTGTTCTGAGCATGATCAGAACAAAATGCTGGTGCAGTTTGTCTACCTAACAATAGGGAAGCCAAAAACCAGTAAAATGCCATAACAGGAATAAACTGCATAGCTCCATCTGATAGCGAAATAATTAAATAAATGCCTAATCCTAAAGCAACGGATTTGGAAAACAAATCTTTTTTTCTTTGCATTTTATAAAGAAGTATTGGTCCAGTTATCGCTATTAAAAAGGTTAAAAGGCCAAAGTAGCCAAAACTATTTAAGATCCCTAAATAAACGATTTCGGTAATGGCATAAAATGGAGATGCAGCAAACAAGCCAGATGTCACAATGGCTTCAAATTGATTAATTCGGCTGCCTAAAGTTAAATCAAAAAGAAATAGCAACGAAACATTGATGGATTTTAGTAAAAAAACAATCAAAAAAACGATACTGAAAAGAATGATTGTTATTTTAAAATAGTTGGATATTTTTTTTCTTTGTAGAAAAAATAAATCGATAAACTCATGAATAATAAGTCCAATCCAGACAGTTCTTGAGATAGTGAGTACAAGGGCTAGCTTTGTGATATTTCTTTTAAAAAAGTTTTTTTCAAAGTACTGATAAAGGGGCAAAAGCATTAATATGCATATGCCAAAAATATTTCCATTATTATAAGTAGAAATGAGTTTGGATATAGAACCTCTAGAAATACACTTATCTTCAAACCCCATTGAGTCACCTAAATTCATTGTGAGCAATGGAATAGCAAAAAACTTACCTGTGACAATTTTATAAAAAAATAAAAAAATTCCATAAACGGATAAGAAAAATATCCCCTTTTTTAAAATTTTGCCAAAAAATTGCAGATCCAACTTTGAGAGGTACTCTGATAAAATTAAAAAGAAAATGACAGGGAGAATAAAAAAGCTAATAAAAAAAGAAATAGCAAAGCCGTAACTTTTAATCCCATTTAATGCAAAATTCATTAGGCTTACCATTTGAAATGGCAGCAGTAAAATAAATGCATAAAAATGCATTTTAGAAATTTTAAAAAGATCTCTAGAAATTAAAGTAAGACTTGTTAAACCTAAAAAGAGATATCCCCAAGTAATTGGTATACTGCCTAATTTTACTCCTCCTTTAGGAAAGATGAGTAAAAAACAGCTGAAGAAAAAGAAAGATATTCTTAAAAATTGGGGACTTGTAAAGGACTTGGGTATTCGAAAAACAATCACAAGTTACTTTATATGAGGCTTAATAATTCCCGCTAATTTCATCATGTCTATAGGTTCTTTAGATCCAAAAACTTTTGCGAGTTTATCATCAGGGACAATATTCCTTTTATTGTTAGGATCTTGGCAATTATGAGACTTAATGTATTCCCACATCTTTTTTATAATATCTCCCCTTGTTAGTTCTTTAGCTCCAACTACATCAGCAAGTTCTTTACTTAACTGAAGGAGCTTTCCTTTTTTCCCTGTAGAGGACTTACCTCTTTTAGGTTTTTTATAGGGAGTTTTAGGGTGGTCTTTATATTTGGAACTTAAATCATTTAAATCATTTACAATCACATCACAATCAGGGAAATTTGAGCATGAATAAAAAGTTTTCCCATATCGTGATTTGCGAGAAACAATTTTTCCATCACAGCCAATGGCAGGACAATCAGGCATGTCTTGCATGTTTTCTACTTTCTCCCCTTTTTTAGGGATATTTACAATACCTGAACAGTCTGGATAACGGCTACAGCCTAAAAAAGGACCGAATTTTCCATGTCTTAGTTGCATGTCAGAGCCACAAATAGGGCATTTTTGATCCCAATCAAAATCTTCAGCATAATCTTCTTTTTTAAAATTAAGAGCTTCAATAGGGGCTGTAAAGTCACAGTCAGGATAATTACTACATCCATAAAAGTATTTATTACGAGACCAGACCTTTTGCAATTTATGACCACATTTTGGGCAGTCGATATCTGTCATTAATTTAGGAACAGTAGCTTCTTTTTCAGCCTTTTCAACCATTGGCTCAAAATCTTTCCAAAAGTCTCTTAGCAGCTCTTTCCAGTCTTTTTCATCTTCTGCGATCATTTCTAGCTGATCTTCCATAGAAGCTGTAAAACCGACGTCCATTATCGTTTTAAAGTTTTCTTCTAGCATCTGAGCAATGACTTGCCCGAGCTCTGTTGGTTTTAAAGCTTGATTTTCTTTGACCGTATATTCCCTACTTTGAATTTTATTCATAATCGTTGCGTAGGTCGAAGGTCTTCCAATGCCAGACTTTTCCAATTCTTTTACTAAGGAGGCTTCTGTAAACCTTGGTGGTGGCTTTGTGTAACTTTGCTGCGTGGTTACTTTTTCCAATTCAAGTTTCTGTCCTTCTTCTATTTCAGGAAGCGGTGCCCCTTCAATAATTGCTTCAGCATCGTCTTTGTCGAATTTTTCTTGATACGCAGCTAGAAATCCTTGGAACTTTAAAATAGAGCCATTGGCCCTTAAAATAATATTATCGCAGGTAACATCGACGGAAACTGTATCATAAACTGCCGGATTCATTTGAGATGCTACAAATCTTCTCCAAATCAGAAGGTAAAGCTTATATTGATCCTCATTTAAATAAGGTTTGATAAGCTCAGGTGGGTGGTCTAAGTTAGTAGGTCTGATAGCTTCATGCGCTTCTTGAGCAGATTTTTTACTGGTATATTGTTTGGGTTTTTCAGGTAAAAAATCTTTTCCATAAGTAGATTTAATATGCTCTCTTGCAGAAGAAATAGCTTCACCTGCTACTTGAACTGAGTCAGTTCTCATGTAAGTGATAAGACCTTCTGTTCCTTCTTTGCCCATATCTATACCTTCATAAAGGCTTTGAGCTATGCTCATGGTTCTTGCAACAGCAAAACCATAGTGTCTTGAAGCTTCTTGCTGCAAAGTAGAAGTAATAAAGGGAGGGACGGGATTTCTTTTCTTTTCTTTTCTTTCAATCTCAGAGATAGCAAATGGATTGCTTTCCAATCGCTTTTTTAGGCCTGTAGCCGTTTTTTCATCAGGAATAAGAAAAACATTTTTTTGCTCTCCTTTTTCTTTTTCTACTTTTTTGCCATCAACATTAATAACAGTTGCTTCAAAAGATTTTTCAGTATCCTCAGGATGAAGAGTGGCTTTAACAGTCCAAAATTCAACAGGTTTAAAAGCATTAATTTCTTTTTCTCTATCAACAACCAGTTTTAATGCAACTGACTGAACTCTCCCAGCAGATGTTCCATTTTTACCCCTTTTAACTTTCCTAGTTAAAATAGGAGATATTTTATACCCCACCATTCTGTCTAAAAGTCGCCTTGCTTGCTGAGCATTCACAAGATTTTGGTTAATTTCTCTTGGGTTCTCTAAAGCATCTTGTACCGCTTTTTTAGTAATAGAGTGGAACACCATCCGTTTAATATTAGCATTTTTGGGTAGAATAGAAGCTATATGCCAAGCTATGGCTTCCCCTTCTCTATCAGGGTCAGGAGAGAGGTAAATCGTGTCTACTTTTTTAGCGGCATCCTTTAGCTTTTTGATGACATCTTTTTTGTCTGGCATGGTGACATAGGTCGGCTCGAAATCATGCTCAATATCAATTCCAAAATCTTTTTGTGGAAGATCGCGTATATGTCCTAATGAAGACTCAAATAAAAATTTAGAACCCAAAAATTTTTTTAGGGTTTTAATTTTCGTAGGAGACTCAACTATAATTAAGGCTTTTCCCATTATCTGTTTACTAACAGTTTTAGCTTGTTTGCGTCAATTTGAAGTTATAAAGCGCTTAATACTAAGAAAATTATTCACTCTTGTAAAGAAATTAAAGTTTCATACTGATTTATTGGGTGGATATAACCGCTCCCCTTCTTCTTCAATTAAGCGTCTTAAGGCATGCAGTTGTGCCCTTACTTCTTCATTTATCCCCTAAAAACTTCTCGTTCAGCTAGGGGGTGGAAAATTCAAGTTTTAACTTCCTGCAGTTGGCTTCAGATTTTTTTGAAACTCTTTCTAAAGCCAGTAAGCTATCTGCGGTTTTATGTATTTTAAATATGGTATCTTCGTCAATATCAGTCTCTTCATCAACTAACGGCACACACAGGAGTTCAAATAAAAGCTCCTCTTTACCATGGAGATGAAGAGGTCGGCAACAGGTAGATAATTCTTCTTGGACCTCTAAAAAATTAGCAAGTTTATCTAAAAGGTTTTTTACAGTAATTTCTTGGCCAATATAGGGTTCAATATAGGTAGAAAAATTTGTAGTAATTTGTTGAGTCATAAAAGTTCTCCTTAAAAAAATTAACAAGTCGTAATATTTTATGCTTGTAAATGAATTAACATTAAGAAATATTTGAAAAATAATTTAAACAAGTTTTTGATTCTCAATCAAAGAGGACTTTTACCTCTCGATCATGAAGATTCAATATCATTTTTAAAGAGAGCAGACAAACTCGAGGGGCAACCTGATGTAAGAATAGAAGCCCCCTTTTCCTTAGGAACCCCCATAAATTGGCATGAGTGGGATTGGGCAAAATCTACTTTGAAAGAGCTTTTTGATGTATCCCCTGATTGGGTAAGAGGATATTATAGTAAAGAAAAACTAGCCCCATGGCATGGCGCTATGACATGGATTTTAAAAGATTTTACTTATCTTATTCAGCTCAGACCTTCTTTGAAAAAAGGAAAGTATTTAAAAATTTATGATAAGGATGAAATTTTAACGCACGAAGCAGTTCATGCAGTAAGAGCTGGGTTAAATAGCAGTAAATTTGAAGAATTTTTTGCATACTGGACTGCAACCAGCTTGTTTAGAAAAATATTTGGCCCGTTATTTCAATCCCCTAAAGAGTCAAATATCTTTATGTTGCTACTGTCTTTACTTTTCTTAGGGCAGTTATCGCTAAACCCATTTTTATCACTTTTTTCTTTTTTACTGCCTGTAGGATATGTAAGTTTTCTTTTGTTTCGCCTTTTTTTAAGAAGAAGAAAAATAAACAAGGTATTACTGAAAATTTCTTCTCTTACTGCATCAAAAAATAAAGCAAGAGCAATATTGTTCAGATTAACTGATTTTGAAATCGAAAATTTTTCTAAGTGGTCTCATAAGAAAATTTCTTCTTTCATAACTGAAGAAGCAAAGAAAAATCTTCGCTGGAAGGTAATTAATTTGGCTTATTTTAACTAAAAAAATGTTTTTTTAAAGATGTTGTGACAAGACTTAATCTTTAAAAAAAAAACATGTTTGGATTATTAATATAACGACAAAAAATCATTAACAAGGGTTATATGGCAAAAAAAATTACTATAGAAAATATTAAATTTGCTGACTGTCCATCAGCTGCTAGCGAGTGTATAGACCGTGCAAAAAAGTTATGTATTGAGCTAGAAGATGGCAATATTTTATTTTTTCCTACCTGCCCTTTTGATTTTCCCCAACAAGACATTGATTTTTTACTAAAACAAAAACAAAACAAAGCAAAAAATCGTAAAAATATTGCTTACAAGCCAAATCATGATCGATTGACGAATGCTGATGTGAAGACACATGAAGAAATGCAAAGGCTTATTGAGGTTATGAAAAATTTTTCTCAAAAATCATCTACTTTTTTAAGTAAGTTGCTTACACCTTATGGATCAAAGTGGGTAGTTGACTATGCTAGTTTTCGACCATTTGAAGAAAAAGGAAGAAAGCTTCGAATTCGGGCGAGAAACGATCTTCTTCATACTGATGCATTCCCTTCTAGACCCATGCATGGAAATAGAATACTCAGGTTTTTTATGAACATTAATCCATCAGAGGGTAGAAAGTGGATGACCTCTCTTTCTTTTCAAGAATTAGTAGAAAAATATGGAGGCACTGAGAATTTGCCTTTTCCATCTCCTATCAATCAAAAAATGGCTGCAAGATTAGGAAAGTTTTTTAAAAAGACGGCTAAAAATATTGGATTTCCAGTTTCGCTTAGATCACCCTATGATCAATTTATGTTGAATCTCCATCATTTTCTTAAGGAAAATGAAGATTTTCAATCGAAGGGGCCAAAAGATCATTGGGAGTTTCCTCCAGGTTCTTGCTGGGCTGTATTTACAGACTCTGTAACCCACGCAGCAATGCAAGGACAATATGCCTTAGAGCAGACTTTCATCTTGCCACGAGACGGCTTAATAAGTCCTGAAAAAGCCCCTATTTCTATACTAGAAAGAGTTGTAGGATGGACTATGACTGACTCAAGCCTAGCTAATTAATATTTTTAGCTTTTCTCATTCTTGCTGAAGGGATTTTTAATTTTTCGCGATATTTAGTAAGTGTTCTGCGAGCTATTTTAATCCCTTGTGCTTGCAGCTTTTTAACGATTTCAAGGTCAGAAAGAGGTCGGTTTTTATTTTCTGCATGAACAATCAATTTAAGTTGATTGAATATTTTTAAGTTAGAAATTTTTTCCCCTTTTGTGCTCCTCATGCTTGATTTAAAAAAGATCTTTAAAGGGAAAATTCCTTTGGGCGTACTTACGTATTTATTAGAAATAACTCTATGAGCTGTGCTTAGATGAATACCTAATTTGTTAGCTATGTCACTTATGCTTATAGGAGTAATGTCTTTTTCCCCTTTTATAAACATAAGGTTGGTTTTTAAAAGTATTTGACCGACTTTCTGCAAAAAGAATTCTCGTGTCTTTAAGTTTTTTTGAAGCCACTGGATAGATTTAATATTTTTTTCGATCCATTTTTCAGATTCTTTATCTTTAATTTTATAGGGATTCGTAATTTTGAAATGAATGACCTCCTTTATTTTAAGATCTAAACCATCTTCTTTTTCTTCAAAAGAAATATCAGGATATACAAGTTTTGTGGGTTCATATTCAAACATATGAGAAGGGTTTAAAGTTAGAGAGGAAATATCTCGATGAATGACCTTTAAAAGCTCAGATTTAGAAACTTTGAATGTTTTGCAAATTTTATCCCACTTTTGATGTAATAATAAGGAATACGCTTGAGATATAACTTGAAAAGCTAAACTTTTTTGTTTTTTTTTTATTTTAAGTTGAATTAATAGGCATTCCTGGAGGTTTTGAGCTGCAATACCAGGAGGATCAAATCCTTGAATTACCTCAAGGATCTCTGCTTCTTTCTCAGTTAAATTGGTTTTTTGAAAAAACCCTTTTTCGTCCAAATTTCCAATAATTTCACAAGCAAGTTTAAGCTCTTGATTTTGAAAATGCAAAGAGGCTTGTTTCATTAAATATTCATAGCGCGAAGGTTTTTTTGGTAAATCAACCGTTGCAATACCTTGTAAAGGAGTTCGAGGGAGATTATCTAAAAAGGGATTCTTAGCAATCTGATCTTCTAGCCAATTTTCCAAATCAGGCAGTGGCATTTGAAGAATCGATAGGCCCTGTTTTAAGCATTTTGATAGAATGATAGATTGAGATTGAGCATGTTTTACTGAAAATTGATGCATTAATCCTCCCTCCCTTCTTTTTTTGCTATAGCATATAGGTGAATTTATTCTTGAAAGTTTGCTATGGTTTCAGAAAAAAACGTAGATAGAACAAATGCAAAGAAAAGCAGCAGTGTTTTGCCATAATGGCTTGGGAGATGGGATAATTTCTTTAGTACTTTCCAATAATTTTCATCAAAATGGTTGGGAAATTGATACTTTCCATAATAATATGGATTCACTTCAAAATTGGGTGCCCCACTTACCTATTCTTAAATATCCCGATGAAACTGAAATTTCTAAAATTTTGCAGACTTATGACGAAATAATTGTTTTTCATAATGATTCCAGCAGTTTTGTTTTACGACTTATCCAAGAAGGAAAAGCTGTTTGTGCAGAAAAAGTAAAAGTTATTTATGCCTATCCATCTAAGAATATTGTTTTAGAACCATATTATAAAGACAGCTATATTGACCCTCGCATACCAATAGTTAAGAATCTCGAAAAGTTCTGTCAAAGGATTCTTAATTTTCCTCATATTACTAAACATAATGGATTTTTGCCGCCAAGAGGGCTTATACATAAGAAGTATGCTAAAAGAGTGATCTTACATACAGTTAGTTCGAGAGATGGTAAAAACTGGCCCAGGGAGAAGTATGTAAAACTTGCTTTACATTTAAAAAATGAAGGCTTTGAACCATCTTTTATTTTAGGAGGGCCTAAGGATCGAGGAGATTGGGATGACTATTTAAAAGACACTCTTTTTGCCTGTCCTATGTTTTCAAATTTAGATGAGATTGCTCAATACATTTATGAATCAGGTTTTTTTGTTGGGAACGATTCAGGATTAGGGCATTTAGCTTCTTGCTTGTCAGTCCCCACAGTTACAATCAGCAGAAGGAAAACTGTGGCTAGGTTTTGGAGACCTTCTTGGACAGAAGGAGCTATAGTCAACCCTAGTTCTCTCATTCCTAATATAAGAGGACTTAGAATTCGTGATAGAAAATGGAAAAGCTTTGTTTCAGTAAAAAAGGTATTAAGGGCCTTTGAAAAGCTCTATCAGACGCTATCTTAGCCTATTTTTTCAAGTTTAGCATATTTTGCTACTAAGGAGCGAGTGGAAGAAGTAGCTTCAAAATAGACGTCGTATGTTGGTCCATAAGACGTTTCATAAGTACTTTGAATGGTTCCAGAACCAAATTGCTTATGAAGTACTCTATCCCCTTTTCTAAGGCCAGATTTTGGAGTTTCTTCTTCAATAAAAGTTCTTTTAGCTTCAAAAGTAACAGGGCTTAAGTTCTCTAAGTATTCGGAGGGGATCTCTTTTAAGAATCGAGAAGGTTGCATAAACTTTGCAGTCCCCCATAAGTATCTATAATAGGCGCCACACAAGTATAAAAACTTTTTAGCACGTGTCATTGCTACATAAAAAAGTCTTCTTTCTTCTTCTAAATCTTCAGGAAAGTCTCTAGAATTCACATGTGGAAAAAGGTCTTCTTCGAGTCCAACAATAAATACTAACTCAAATTCTAATCCTTTCCCGTTATGGATTGTCATTAATTTTATAGTTTCATTTTCTTGAGAGGTGGCAGTGTCTGCTTTTAAGGTAATTTCTTCTAAAAATAAAGAAAGAGAGCCATTGTTTTCTTCTTGCCATTCAGCTGCTTTGGCAATTAACTCTTCCAAATTACTTTTTCGGTCCTCAAATGACTCAGGATCATCTTTCAGTAAGTCTAAATAATGAGTCGCATCAATTACTTCTTTTATTTGTTCATAAACTAAAGAGGTGCTTTTTCGTACTTGATGAATTATTTTTAGATATCTTCTTAGTCCTTCAGCTTGTTTAACATTCAGCTTTATAATGGATGTTTTGCCGTCAATAATTTGTTGGCACAAATCCAATATGGCAACCCCATTTTCTTGTGCTGTATGAATGAGCTTGGTAAGGGTTGTCTGCCCTATGCCAATCCTTAAAAAGGAGACGGACCTTGAAAATGAAATATAATCGGCATTTGAAGTGACCATTCTCAAAATGGACAAGATATCTTTAATTTCCCTTCTTTGATAGAAAGAAATGCCGCCAATAATCTTGTAAGGCAGGCCTTTAGATAATAAAGCGTCTTCAAAAGGTCTGGATTGTGCGTTCGTTCGGTAGAAAATAACAACTTCATTTAAAGAAAGCTGATGATTTAAACAAATTTCTTCAATTTGCTTAATTACAAAATCAGTTTCCATGCGATCATTTTGTGCTAGAAAAACTTTTATTTTTTCGCCTTCATCTCGATCACACCAAAGTCGTTTTTCATAGCGCTCGCTGTTGTTGTCAATTACAGCATTGGAGGCATCTAAAATAGTTTTTGTGCTCCTGTAGTTCTGTTCTAATGTAATAACTTTGCCACCAGGAAAATCTTTTTCAAAATTGAGAATATTTTGATATCTGGCTCCCCTCCATGAATAGATAGATTGATCTGGGTCCCCTACAGCAAAGATGTTAGAATGCTTGTCTGCTAGTATTTTTGTAAGAGTATACTGCGCATAATTAGTGTCTTGATATTCATCGATTAAAATAAAGAGCCACCTGTTTTGATACTCTTTTCTGGCAGATTCACTTTCTTGTAATAACTTTACTGTTAAATATAAAAGATCATCAAAATCGAGGGCGTTGCTTTCTTTAAGTCTTGCTTGATATAAAGGATAGATTTGAGGAAAAAGAATGTCAGCTTTACCCCCTTTTCTTGTAGCAGGGATTTTATCAGGGGCTATCAAGTCGTTTTTAGCAGAAGATATGCGGTGCTTAATTCCCTTAAGTAATCCTTTTTCTTCTTTGAATTGAAGGGAGCTAAAGCAATTCTTTAGTAGTTTCAGGGAATCTTCTTCATCATAAATGGAAAAATCATTGGAATATCCTAAAGCGTTAATAGATTCTCGTAAGATTTTTGCGCCTAAACTATGAAAGGTGCTCGTTAACACGTGTACATTTTTCATTTTCTTAATGCGATATCTCATCTCTTCAGCTGCTTTATTCGTAAAAGTAACAGCAACAATGTCTGAAGGTAAAACCCCCAAGTCAATGAGTTTGGCAATTCTGCAAGTAACTACTTTTGTTTTTCCGGAGCCCGCTCCAGCTAAAACAAGCATGGGTCCTTCCACATGCTCTACAGCTTGTCTTTGATGGTCATTAAGATTTTGAAAAAGGGACATAGTTTCTAATTTTACTTAAAATTCAGGCAATCCTAACAAAGTTAAGAACAAAAATAAAGGGCGCTTTTTGGAAGCTTTCCATTCTAATTTCCCTAGAAGTTGTTAAAAAATAGGCTTTCTAAGTTCATTTTCCCTTCCACCTAAGTAGCCATAGCGATGATAGTTAATGCTAGTTGCTACCTCTCTTAAATAGTGAAGAAGCTCAATTCTTCCATTTGCTAAAACGGGGTCAGATGCTACATGGCAAAATGCATCTGCAGCAGCCTCTAGTAAAGATGCTGAAGGAGTCGAAAGCACCCGAACTCTTTTAATTTTTCCACTGCTAATTCTTTGCAGAAAAGAATCTTCATTTTCATCTACTACAGTTAAAATAGGGACCAGATCAAGCCAATTCAAACTATGAGATTTAGTAAGTTTACTATCAAAGCTAATTTCTAAAGGACATTCACAAGTTAATGCACAGGCCAATGAACGCAAGGCGTCAAATGGATTATCATTTTTAGAAATTCTTAAGACAACTCCTTTTATAGGGACATATTTCAAATAGTTGTCCTGACCGACGATTTTAGTAGCATCACGGTCATGCCTTAACCTTCGATACCAATAAGAATAATTAGAAACGCTTGCATACCACATCCCTAACTCTTCTGCGGTTAATTCTATATTTTCTAAAAAGGAGGTAAGGTTGTTTACCCAATTATTTACAGGTTGCTTTTCTTTGGGAATACTTACCTGTTCGATACTAAGTCCTTCTAAAATAAAATCTGGCCCACCAGCTTTAATTCCTTTCCCAAAACTACTGTTTTTACAGCCTCCAAAAGGCTGCCTTTGTACAATTGCACCAGTTGTTGTTCTGTTAATATAGAGGTTTCCCGCTTCAATTTTGCTTTTCCAAATATGCTGCTCTCTTAAATCCAAGCTATGAATGCCGGCGGTAAGGCCATAAGGGGTTGCGTTGGCAATTTCAATCGCATGGTTTAGGTCTTTGGCTTTGACAAGGGCTAAGATAGGCGCAAATAACTCTGTTTGCTGTAGGAAGCTGCCCTGTTTTACACCAAGAACAATGCCAGGTGAATATAAATTAGGATTATTTTCATCTTGCTGGGGTTCTAAAAGCCAACTTTGGCCATCTTCTAATTTCGTAAGAACTGCTTGCAAATTTTTGTTAGGTTTTTCAATCAAAGGAACAATTTTAGAGCTTAATTTAGTGGCAGGTCCAACAGGTAAGCTCTTAGCCGCATTTTTTAACTGGTTCAGAAATTCAACGTCATCATAGAGTTCTTGTTCTAAAATGGCTACTGATACAGCTGAGCATTTTTGTCCCGAATGGCTAAATGCGGAGTGTAACAAATCTTTAATGGCTAGGTCCTTGTCACAAAGGGCCGTAAGAATCATGCTATTTTTACCACCCGTTTCTGCTGATAAATTAATAGAAGGTTTTAGTTTTAAAAAGATTTTAGCTGTTTCTGTGGAGCCAGTTAAAAATACTTTGTCAATTCTTTTGTCAGAAACAAGCAAACTTCCTTCAGGATCATCGAGGCAGTTTACAAACTGCAGAGCCTTTTTAGGAAAGCCAGCTTCATGCAACAGTTGAATAATTTTTGATCCCACTAAAACAGCTTGTGGAGCGGGCTTAAAGATAACACAATTTCCACCTAAAAGGGCGGTTATTATCCCCCCTACTGGAATAGCAAAAGGAAAATTCCAAGGGGGAGTCACTAAAGCAGTTCCTTTAGGCGAAATGGAAATATCTTTCATCTGGGCGTAACGCTTTAGTTGCCTATAATAGTATTCAATATTATCGATGCCTTCCGATATTTCAGGATCAGATTCTAAAAAACTTTTCCCGGTATCTAGCATCATAAGGCCAAGTAATTCATCTCGATTATTACGAAAGATTGCAGCCGCTTTTTTAGCAAGAATATACCTTTCTTCAAGAGATGTTTTACCCCATATTTTTTCAAAGTCTTTGGCAATTTCAATTGCTTTATGAATATCTTCTTTTTTAGCTAAGCAGTAAGAATAAAAAATCTCACCTGGACGTGCAGGATTGAAACCTGTTCCTTCTTTATTTTTTAAAAGGTGTTCTTCTCCAATAATAAGAGGAATATCATCCGGATTGTAGCTTTGAAATCTTTCTAAAATTTTTTCAGCCCATGCTCTATTTTCTGGAGATGAAAAATCGGTGTCTGGTTCATTATCAAAAGGACTGAATAATTCAAGCCCTTGCAATGGCTTATTCCTATTTTGCGTCCTTCTAGGTATATTAGACACAGAAGATGCCATTTCACAGCTTTCAAGAAAGGCTGCGCTTTGAGCGTCCCATTCCTCCGATCCTACTTTAAGATGGAAAAGGTGTCTTAGGAAATTATCTTCTCGAGTATTTTCATCTAAACGTCTAATCAAATAAGAAATGGCGTGAGGCAGGTCTTCTTTTTTAGCAACAGGACAATAAAGCAAAATTTCTCCTGTAACTTTCTGAACTGTTCTTCGAATATGACTTGCCATCCCTTCTAGCATTTCTATTTCGCAATATGCTTCAACTTGATTTTCTGCTCTAAGAAGAAGGGCAAAGCTAACATCGAATAAGTTATGAGAGGCAATACCTAAATGAACTGCCCTTACGTTTTCAGGAATAAGACCATATTGAAGCATTTTTTTATAATTTGCATCGACGTCTGCCTTAGAAGTATAAGGAGCTTGCTGCCAATTTTTTATAGAGGCCTCTACTTGTTCATTTGCCAAATTGGCTCCTTTAACTATTCTAACCTTAATAGGAGCTCCGCCATTTTTAATGCGCACTTTAGCCCACTCAGTGATTTTTTCTTGAAATAAAAATGATTCTGGAATGTAGGCTTGTAAAACGATACCAGCTGATAATTCATGAAATTCAGGTTCTTCTAAAACTTTTAAAAACACATCAACAGTAAGATGAAGGTCGTGGTATTCTTCCATGTCTAAATTGACAAATTTATACTCTTCTTCGCCGTTTCCCATTTTTCTTGGGTGATCCATAGAAGCTCTGAAAAGCCTTCTTAGTTTTTCTGCAATTTTTGCTACAGAAAAATCCCATGCTAAAAGGCTGATCTGACTGAAAATAGAGGATATTTTAATGGAAACATAATCTATTTCATCTTGTTTAAGGTCATCCAAATAAACTTGTAGTCTTTTTTTAGCTTCCTTTTCACCTAAGATGGCTTCGCCAATGTGATTGATATTTAGCCTAACACCTTCTTCTTTTCTTTTTTTTATGTGTTCAATGAGCTTTTCGTGTTCCCCTGGTAAGATAACCTCCTGCATTTGCTTTCTTACGATTTTAGTAACAAAGGGAACTAGCAATTTGGTAATTGTAGGAGAAAAAGCTCTGAACAGTTGGAGGCCTAATCTTTGAAAAAAATTAAGATATTTGGGGATGCCATATAGTTGAAGCAGGTGACTAATATGATTGGCTATTCTTTTCTTACTTTTGGAACGTAAAATCTCATCAGCAAAGGCGGTGGTGAAAGCCTTTCCTTTGCTGTCATTCATCATTTTTGCAAGAAGCTTTTGTTCTTTTTTTTCTTTTCTTGTTTTGATTCTTTTAGATTCCTTTAGTAACAAGGCAGCAAGATCAATGGCAATTTTTCCTCTTTCAGATATTTCTTGTGGTTTACCACGAACTGAATCTATTATTTGAAAAGCTTCTTTAATGTAGTGGGAATCTGCTTGTTTACTCATAATTCACTTCTTTGCTAATTATAAACATATGACTTTTATAAAAAATTTATTAATCTTTTTTTCTTTATCTATAACTTTTCCAATATTTTCAAATGTTCGCGTTGGGTTAGATGTTTTTTTTGATGAAGGATATGTAAAAAAAATCCATGGAAAAAACATTGCCATCATTACTAATCATACTGGGGTTGATGGCCTTTTAAAAACAACTATTGAAAAATTTAAAGATAATGAAGACAAGTACAAGATTATTGCTCTATTTTCTCCGGAGCATGGAATCAATGGTAGTGCTTATGCTTTTGAGTCCGTGGATGACTCCATCGATAAAAATAAAATTCCCATTTACAGCTTGCATGGTAAAACAAGAAGGCCTACTGATAAAATGTTAACAAACATTGATGTGTTGATTTATGACATTCAGTGCATTGGGTCAAGGTCATATACATATATCACAACACTTTTTTATGTAATGGAGGAAGCCTCTAAAAAGAAAATCAAAGTAATTATTCTAGATCGTCCAAACCCTCTTGGAGGGGTTATTGTAGATGGCCCTCTTTTAGATGAGAATCTACGTTCTTTTATTGGCTATATTAACGTGCCCTACTGTCATGGCATGACAGTAGGAGAGCTTGGAAGGTACTTTAATGAGGAGTATAAAATTGGATGCGATCTTGATGTGATTCCTATGAAAGGTTGGAAAAGAGAAATGTCTTTTGCTGATACAAAGTTGCACTGGGTTCCCCCTTCTCCACATATTCCAGAGCCTGATACCCCCTTTTTCTATCCTTCCACAGGGATTTTAGGGGAATTGCAGCTTTTAAGTATTGGAGTTGGTTATACCCTTCCTTTTAAAGTTATTGGAGCTCCTTGGATAGATTCAGAAAAACTAGCTAGTATGTTAAATATGCAAAAACTCCCAGGTGTATATTTCATGCCTTTTTCTTTTAAACCTTTTTATGGAATGTACAAAGGAAAAGACTGCCATGGAGTAAAAATACAGATTACTGATCAGAAGAAATATAGACCAATTGCAGTGCAGTTTCTTATTTTAGGAATTTTAAAATCTCTGTATCCCAAAAAGTTTGCTAAGAGTTTTGAAGGACTTAATAAAACACTTTTTTCCAAAGCTGTCGGTAGCACTAAAATTTTAGAAATTTTAGAAAAAGAGAAGTACGCTGCTTGGAAAATGATTGAATATCAAGCAAAAGAAATCGAAGATTTTAAAAAGAAAAGAAAAAAGTACCTAATAGAAGACTATAATTAAGAAAGAACAGAAACAGGGAGAGCAACTATTTCTTTATCCACTTGAATAATCTCAGAGCCAAGATAGATTATCGCCCCCATTTGAAAACGGTCCGGGTATGTTTCTTTAAGATATTTTAAGCCTTCAAAATCCTTTAGTTGTAAATTTTTAGAGGCCTTTATCTCTATACCAATTATTTTTTCATTCCTTGCTTCCAAAACAAGGTCAACTTCTATCCCCGAATGTGTTCTAAAGTGATAAAAATTGATAAGTTGACAAGTCCAAGTTGCCAGTTTTCTCAATTCATTGATAACAAAAGTCTCAAAAATTCTTCCCCACAATGGGTTTTGTTCTAAAGATTCAGAGTTAACTCCCAATAAAAAACATAACATTCCAGAATCATTGAGATATACCTTCGGTGATTTTACAAGTCTTTTACCTTTATTAGTAGACCAAGCCGGAATTGTATAGGTTAGAAATACAGTTTCTAAGATAATAAAATACCTTTTTAAGGTAGATGTTGGAATTCCTGTTGATCTACTTAGCTCATTGAAGCTCAATAATGAGCCTGACCTTGCAGCTAATAAGCTTAACAATTTAGGAATTTTTGAGAATCCTTCAATGTTAGCAAGATTTCTAATATCTCGTTGGATGAGAGTTGTTATATAAGAGTTAAACCAAGCAGATTTTCTTTCATACTTTAAACGAGTGTGAACTTCTGGAAACCCTCCACTTATAATTTGCTCAAAAATTTTTATCCTTTTAGAGGGAATGCCTATTTTTTTTTGAAACAACTGATCAATAATATCTCTTTCATTGTCATGGATTTCTCCAAGTGAAAGGGGTTGCAACGTTAATATTTCCATTCTACCTACTAATGATTCTGATATTTTAGGAAGCAATAAAACGTTGGCTGACCCTGTAAGTAAAAAGCGGCCAGGCTTTCTGTTTTTATCTACTTGTTGTTTGATAGCTATGAAAAGCTCAGGGGCTCTTTGTACTTCATCAATAATTAGAGTGCTATTAAATCTATTTAAGAAGGCAGCAGGGTTGGTTTTAGCGAGCTCAAGTTCTAATAGGTTGTCTAGGGTAGTAAAATGAGATTGTTTGAATTTTAAATTTTCTACTAAAGTGCTTTTTCCAGCTTGTCTAGGGCCATTTAAAAAGACCACAGGAGTATCTTTCAATGCTGTAAAAATTTTTTTCTGAATAAATCTTCGGTATTTCATATCTGAAATATAACCAACCAATGGTTGAAAATCAACCATTGGTTGGTTGTTTTTAATAATCTTGAAAAATAACGTCCGATTTTGCTGCTAGAAAAATGAAGAAAAATCTCTAGAATAAAATGAGGTTAAAAAAGTAAAGAAAGAGGCTTATGGGAAAAAAGAAAAAGATTGCGAGATGTCTTTGCAGATCTAGGCTTAGAGGACTCTGAAGAGCTTTTATCTAGAGCTTAATTTATTTGTGTTCTTTTTAATTAGATTTGAAAAATGTGTCTGACGCGTCAGACACATTCAATCATCTGCTTAAAAGAAGTGATTAACATTTTGATTCTTTCAATGTCACTGATTTTCAGGTCTTTTTGGTTTTTTAAGAGAATAGCAGCACTTCTCTCAATGGAGCAAATTAACCTATCATTTTCTGTTTTTGGAGAAATGTCCTTACTTGGAAACTTTCCCTTGATTAAGTTGATTATATCAGAAGATTTATCTGTTGAATGATCTTCTATGATTTTAACCTTTTCATCAAAGGGAGCTTCTCGTTGAGCCAAAATATAAGCAGCTTTATTTGGTATTTCCTTAAGTTTGGATTTTAACTGCTCATTGGGGAGTTTTACATAAAGCTCGTAATAAGAAAGAATGCTATATCCAGTTGCTACACTTCCAATAGCTATTCTTAGCCAATCTCTGAAAGTTCTATCTTTGTAGTTTTGAAGAAGTTGTTTGGCTTTATGGATTCTTTCACCTAAAAGAATGGTACTTTGTCTACCAATTGCTTTGATTTCTTTTGTTATTTTTTTTAAGCCAATCATGTCAGCTTCAACTTTACTTTCATCGATAAGCTCAGACTGGTAATTATCAACAATTAGCATATCGATAGCATTTGAATCATTTTCAGAAAGTTCTTTTACCTCAAACATCCTGTCAAAAACGTTAATAGGATTAACTTGTGTTGGTGCTAATCCTTTTTGAGCTGCAGATTTTTCTTTAGCACTTCTTAAGAATCCTTTTGCCAGGTCCTTTGTCTTGCTCATACTCTCTCCTTAGATGTTTTCATTAAAGTTTCAAGGATATCTTTAGACTCCATTCTAGCTATAAAATCATTAGCTAAGTCTTGAAAGTCTTGAGCAGCTCTTGATTTTTCATCGACCTCAAATACGGATTTTCCCTCAAAGATGGCTCTGGAGACAGATATATCTCTTCGAACTTTTGTATTAAACATACACCCCGGGAAGGCGTCATTAACAGCTTCAACAAAAGCTTCATTGGTAGTTAATCGGCTATTCCAAAGAGAAAGCACCACGCCGGCGCAAACAATGTCATGGTGGGCTCCTATTTCGAGTTCATGGAACGACTTGAGTCTGTTTAAAGCAAGAATTGAGTATGGCTCAGGTATGGAACATATTATACTAAATTGAGAAGCATAAAACGCAGATCTAGTAAGCCATTGCAGTGATGGGGGAGTATCAATAAAACAATAATCATAGTTAAGATTAGTGAGTTTATTTCTTAATTTTTCATGGGCATATAAGTCAGAAACTAAAGGAACATGAGTCTCTATGCCGTCCAAGTATGTGTTAGCTGGAATTATATGCAAATTATCAATGGATGTAGGTTGAATAACCTCTTGAATTTCTTTTTCTTCTTTTAAGACTGGAACCATTGTATCCAAAGAATCTGGCCCTATGCCAAGGCCTGTGCTTAAATTTGCTTGTGCATCAAAGTCTACTAGTAGAACTTTTCTATTGTGATATTTTGCTAATGCAGAGCCAAGATGTAATACGGTGGATGTTTTAGCTGTACCGCCCTTAAAGGAACAAAAAACGAATGTCTTCATCATATTTCTCAATGGTTGTTATTTGCCATAAACAATAACCTAACAGGATTAATTTTGTGATGAAAAACTAAAACATCACAAAAGTGCTTCTTATAATACTCTTGAGGTTTAAGAAGAGAGGGGGAAAGCTAATGGTAATTGTTCCAGACCACAAAGAGTTAGATTTTGAAAATTTAAATAGTTATCAAGGGATGGAAAGAAAGAGATCTAATCCTAGATTAGATACTCTCTTTGAGAGTAGATCGCTTTTTCCTGAATTCTCTTTAGATCTGGTATTATCCTAATGTTCAAAACACAAGGCATTAAAATAATATCCTAAATTGATGTCTATTGATTAAAAATTTAAAGTGCTGGTTTTTAAATTTTTTAATTATAAAAATAGAGATAAAAATATATCAGATATTTTTTCAACAAATACTCCAACAGCAACATTTCAAGTAGGAAATGAAGAATCATACCGATCAAATAAAACACAAACTTGGAGTGGTAATACTTAAAGACTAACAAGAACAGTTTCTACTGTTGCAATTACAGTGGCAGTATTATTAGCTTTATCTAATATACCAACAGCTGATGCAGCGCCTTCACTTAGAGAGTGTATTGACAATTGCGATAGAAATTCGGATGGAGGACTACCTAGGATGATTTGTTATGCCATTTGTGCTATATTTGCTAAGTAATAAAAAAAAGAGGAAAAATGACAGTTAGTGAATTTTTAACTAATCCCATAGGTCTTTCTTTTATCCTTATATTGAGAATGATTTTATCTTCTATTTTTTTATGTAGTGGAATTGGGCTTTTTGACTTTAAAAAGCTTCATCCATTTTTTACACTTAAAAGAATAGTTAGTTTCTTTCTGGTAATATTTGGATCAAGGCTTTTGGTAAGTGCTATTTTCTTTTTTAATATTGGTTAAGATTAATGAAACTTTTGACACTTCTTTGATATAAAATCAGAGAAATGCTCGAGAAAGCATTCTATGAGGTAATAAACGGTGCCTATAAAAAGTCACCGTTCTAATAGCTTCTGATTTGTCTAAAAATTGGTTAAAATCATCTATTTAAAATACTTTTCATAATGGGAACAGAAGCAGTAATTATACAAAAAAATGCAAACGACCTTTTCCATGAAAATTTTTTTCCCTGAAGAATACTAATTCCTCGCTCAAGAAATATAGAGCAAATCATTTCTGATGTTAATATCATCAAGTATGGAATCATTTGATAAATCATTTCATGCATTATTTACCGCCTGTAAGAATCCAACACATGGTTTGACATAATAAAACAGCTATAGGATGGGCTCCATTTGCATTTTCTCGGCATGAATCGATGCAGTCTGTAAAAGGAGTGGCATTAACAGTACTAATTGATTGTGCATAGCTTAAAACAGCAAACGGAATAGCTAGCTTGTAAGCCACTTTAGCAATTTTAAAAGATGTTGAATCTTTAAAAGTTGGTTTATTATTTTCTTCTACATTATTAACTGATGGTGTTGTTGTAAAATTTATAGCTGACATTTTTACTCCAAATTATTTTTTTTAATTACGTTAATTTTCCAGTAAGATTTTCTAAAAAAGGTATACCCATTAATGATCCAAGAATTATTAATCTAAAAAAATTAGCTACACTTAAAATTGCATCCATAGCTACGGAAAAAACCTTCCAAGCAGTACCCTCTGGAATCTTATTAGCGTTTTCTTCTACTTTTCTCATTTCTTCTTTTACAAAAGTTTTTCTAGCTCGCCTTCCTGAAGAAATAATTCTTAGGTTCTCTAATTGTTGTTCTGCAAACTGTTGAGTGTTGTGTGCATCTCCTACTTTCATATTAAATCTACCTTTTGTAATGCTTTTGAAAATCCCTGTATAGATAAGTAAGAAGCTACACTAGTAGCTAAACAAGTGATCGAATAATTTATTAAACTATTAGATTTTTCCCATGACTTAGCGCTTTCAGATAAAAAATAAACACCTATAGAACACCCAATTCCACATAAAATATAATTTCCTATTTCCATTGTTTTTATTTTTGATACGTGTAGTTTATTTAAATTATCAATATCTGCTTCAATCAGCTTTCTAATAATACGGCTTGTTTCTACTTCTTCTTGAACAGAAAGAGATTCCATTTTATTTTCATGATTAATTTTTTTGTTTTCCCAAAAAGATCTATGCAAAGAAGCTCCTACTCCTATGCCACCAGCAATAGCCAAAGGAGCACCCACTAAAAGTCCCATTATGATACCACCTAAACCAGCCACGCCATATTGCTCCATTTTATAATCAAGAAAACTTAGTGGTTTATACTGATCAAGTTCAAAAAGACTAGTAGGTGGTCTAAATTCTTCAGTTGCTTTATTGTGAACTTTCATATTCTTTTAGTATTAAAATTTTTAAGATCGACATACTAAAGATTTTAGTTTGTAAAACACAACTACAGAAATTATTTTAACTATTAAAGGGATTTTAGTTGTAAAGGTGCATTCTTAGCTTATCAAGAAGATTTTCTACCCAGAGTTACACTTAGTTCAAAGACTATGTCACTAAGGGCTAAAATAAAGCTTTTATTTTGAATTTTAGCTATCTTGTCTGCCATTCAAATTATCTCTTCCTGCTCTTCATAGGAAAATAGAGACAACGTAGGCTCATGCAAAACGTAAAAGCTTATTGTTTCTTGAGACATTTATTATTATTCATCACCATTCCTTTTTTGCCCCTTCCGTGGGGTGCATGAAAAAAAAGATTATTTCTTCTTCTAGACAAAGGCTTTTTCAGCAGCTGTTAAGGTGTGTTTATTTTCTACAAAAATCTTTTAGCAATTAATCGCTTTATTTGCTAATTTTTCATTGAAAATATTGACAAAATTTCAAGGCAGAACTACGATCGGCCTTTTTAATTTTTACGGAGGTCATAAGAGATGATAACCAAAGATAGCATTAAGCCACTTGGCAAATATGTTTTAGTGAAAAGAGCTGAGCATAAAAAAAGTTTGGGAAATATTTTACTTCCTGAAACTTCTCAGGAAAAACCCAAAGAGGGGATTGTATTGGCAGTAGGTCCTGGGGCAAAAGATAAAGATGGCAACTTACAGCCCTTAACAGTCCAAGTAAATGACAGAGTATTATTTTCTAGTTATGCCCCAAGAGAAATAGAGTCAAACGAAGAACTATTACTACTTTCAGAAGATGACATATTAGGAATTTTAGAGGAGGTTAACTAATGAGCAAGTTACTACAATTTAATGAAAAAGCACTAAACTCTATTTTAAAAGGTGTAAAAACTTTAGCAAAGGCAGTAATTGTTACGCTGGGTCCTAAAGGTAGAAATGTAGTTATTTCTAAAGAATTTGGATCACCTATATCTACTAAAGACGGAGTATCCGTTGCTAAAGAAATTCAATTAAAAAATAAATTCGAGAACATGGGCGCTCAGCTTGTTAAAGAAGCTTCTTCTAAAACATCTGATGTTGCAGGTGATGGCACGACCACTGCCATTGTTCTAGCTGAGGAAATATACTCCGAGGGCGTGAAAAATGTTGCAGCAGGAGCAAACCCACAAAGCATTAAAAGGGGTATTGAAAAAGCTGTCGATAAAATGATCATGGGGCTAGATAAATTGGCCACACAAATTAGCAGTCCTGAAGAGATCAAACAAATTGCTACAATTTCTGCGAATAACGACGCAGAAATCGGCTCCATTATTGGGGAAGCCATGCAAAAAGTAGGAAAAGATGGCATTGTAACTTTAGCTGAAGCAAAAGGTATCGAAACAACTTTGGAAGTTGTCGAAGGGATGCAGTTTGATAAAGGATACATTTCACCTTATTTTGTCTCCAATGCAGAAAAGATGAATGTAGAATTTGAAAATGGTAATATTTTCATTACAGACAAAAAGATCTCTTCCACTAAAGAGATTGTCTCAATTTTGGAAAAAGTCATAGAAAATGGATCTTCTCCTCTTCTCATTATTGCAGAGGACATTGATTCAGATGCTTTAGCTACTTTAGTGGTAAATAAAATTAAAGGATCTTTTCCTATTTGTGCTGTAAAAGCTCCTGCTTTCGGAGATAGAAGAAAAGCAATGTTACAAGACATCGCTACACTTACTGGAGCTACAGTTGTTTCAGAAGAGACTGGGATGAGCTTAGACAATTTTGATTTAAATGTACTTGGTTCTGCTAAGAAAATTACTGTAGACAAAGACAACACAACCATAGTTGATGGAAGTGGCAATAAGCAAGAAATCGAAAAACGTAAAAATCAAATTAAAGCTGAGATTAATGCTTCAACATCAGATTACGATAAGGAAAAGCTTGAAGAGCGTTTAGCAAAGCTTTCAGGCGGTGTAGCAGTAATCCATGTAGGAGCTACTACTGAAGCTGAAATGAAAGAGAAAAAAGATCGTGTTGATGATGCTCTTCATGCGACAAGAGCTGCGGTAAGAGAAGGGATTGTTCCTGGTGGAGGAGTTGCTTTAATTCGTGCAGTAAAAGAATTAGAGTCGCTTAGCTTGGAGCATGATGAACAAGTTGGTGTAGAGATTATAAGAAAAGCAGCTTTTGCACCTGTTATCAATATTGCTAGAAACTGTGGTAAGAGTGGTGATGTTGTTGCAGAAAGAGTTGCAGATTTGAAAGGGTCTTTTGGTTATAACGGAATCACTGACAAATATTCTGATCTTGTAAAAGACGGTGTTATTGATCCTGTTTTAGTCACTAAAAGTGCACTAACTAATGCAGCCTCTGTGGCAGGACTGTTAATTACAGTAGCTGCTATGATTACAGAAAAACCATCGCCAAAGTCAGATGCTCCTAGTATGGACCAAATGGGTGGCATGGGCGGCATGCCTGGAATGGGTGGAATGCCCGGAATGCCCGGAATGGGAATGATGTAAGCTCAAATTCTCTTTTTTGAGGATAGCTGATAATGTTTTGTCAGCTATCCATATGTCTTTTTATAAGCTTTATTCCCTTCCATGCCCTTGAACAACAAAAGCCTCCCAAGGAAATTCCTGTAATAATAGAAGTGGACATAGCGCTCCAAAGGGCAATTTTCCCAGATTTATCAACACAATCTTCCTCTGTGGAAATAATTAAGGCCATTGTAGAAATAGAAGATGTGACAAAGGTAACTGTTAGAATACCTATCATGTATAGGGATCTTTTAGCAGCTCTTTCTAGCCTTTCACAATCACATTCATCATCATGCTGGACGGGCTGTTGAGATTCAATATCTGCGAGCGCTGCAGGGTAAGTAGTAAGCATGCTTTAACTCCATTATTTAGAGTTCGCATGTTAAGAAAAAATTAAAAAAAAGATAAGCTTATTTTTCTAAGATCATGGCGAGCCATTTATCTTTTTGCCTAATTGCTGTAGCTTTGAATCCCCATGAGCCTATCATTTCAAGGTATTGTTCTTTTTGTTCTTTTAAAATACCCGATACAATCCAGCTGTGAGCCGCTTTTAATGCTTCGGGACATGACTTAATAAACTCTTTTTGCTCATGTACTGTCATGTTCATTAAGAAAAGGTTTTTTGGGGGAATTTTAGTAATGTCAAGTTGGAAAACAAACTTTACATCTAACTTATTTTTTAAAGCATTTTTTTGGGCGTGGTAAAAGGATGCAGGATCAATTTCCACACCTATAATTTTTTCAGCTCCCATCAGTTTTGCAGCTAATGATAAAATACCACTGCCTGACCCAATATCAACGACACTTTCTCCTACTATTCTATCCTGCATTAACTCTAGCATTAAGTATGTTGTGGCGTGAGATAAATCTCCAAATCCTTCCCCGGGAAGAAGGTGAAGGGTCTTTTTTGAACCAAAACGGGATAGATCGATATGCGCTACTCCATTTTGAAAGTTTTCAGCAAAAGTTTCCCACTGTACTCTCCAATCAATATCATTTGGGCCTTTTAAGTGCAGAGAGATTAGCTCAGACTCATCGGGGACCTCTTTGATTAGTCCTCCAATCCAGAAATCTTCAGCAGCAATATCTTCGATGACATAGTGATCTTGCAGGCCTAATTTTTTACTCTCTGCCAAAGCACTTTCTAAGCTAAATTCAGCCTTAACTTGAAAAAGAATGTTTTTCATCTTGATCTCCAAAAAACGGGAAGAAATAAGAGAATAATGGCAAAATATTCCAGTCTTCCTAATACCATCCAAAAAGAAGAAATGATTTTAGAGAAATTAGATAAAAAAGCAAATGTCTCTGTAGGCCCTGCTGCTCTAAAAGAAATACCTGTATTATTTAACATACTGGAAGCAGCGGCAATAGCCGTTTCAGGGTCAACGCCATCTAAAATGTAAACCATTCCAGCAAAGACGGAAGAAAAAATAGCGACGGCAAAAAAAGCCATAGAAGTAATTGTGGTAGAGTCGTCAATTTCTACTTTACCAATTTTTAAGAGCTTAACTTTATCTGGACGGTATATAGCCTCAATTTTATGTAGGATCATTTTGTAAAGAATATAAAACCGTGTTGTTTTAATACCTCCGCAAGTAGCCCCTGCCATGCCACCCAAATACATTAAAATAAACATAATCATCTGAGAGGGGAAAGGCCATAGATCATAGTTGGCTGTACTAAATCCAGTGGAAGTTTGTGCACTTACTGCTTGAAAAGCACCTACCCTAATTGTTTCCATAAAAGATGTTGTTGAAGTGTCGGCATAGTAATATAAAGGACTTCCAAATAAAAAGGCGGAGACTAATAAGCCGCCTAAAAACAAAGAAGCAGCAAATAGGGAAAATTCAGGAGAGTAAATTCTATAAAATTTAAGGCGAATAATATGAAAGTACAAACCGAAGTTAATGCTTCCTAGAATCATAAAAAGTAAAACAACCCACTCTATCCCTGAATGGTTATAATGACCTATGCTGTTTGAATTTATAGAAAAGCCTCCAGTCGAAACATTAGATAGTGTGAGGCAAATGGCGTCGTAAAAAGGAAGCTTAGGATTTACTAGTTCTAGTAAAATAAGTTCAATAAAGGTAAGACCAAGGTACAGCTTCCAAAGAAGTGAGGCAGTTTCTTTTATTCTTGGTGCTATGGATTCTTTTAAAGGGCCTGTCATTTCCATTTGATATAGAAATTTTCCTCCCACTCCTAAAGCAGGCAATACAGTTAAAAAGATTAAAACAATTCCCAAACCTCCTAACCATTGCATAAAACTACGCCAAAAAAGAAGAGGCCTAGCAACAGCTTCCAATCCTTCTAAGATAATTTGACCTTCTTCATTTCTGATAGGGTTGATCGTGCCATAAAAGTCATATGATTTATCGGGGACATGAACATTGGTAAGATGAATAGGAATCTCTTCTTGTTTTTCATTAAAAGACTTAGGGAACATAATAGATGCTCCTGTGGTAGTAAGCCCTGAAATAGACTCAAAATAGGCATCTACAGGGTTTTCTAGCGTACGGGTTAGGTAAAAGGGCAGGGCGCTGATGATAGATGTTAGAAACCATATTGCTACTACTAAAAGGATACTCTCTCTTCTATATAAATTTCCTTTGGCTTTTCTTCCTAAAAAGCGAAAGCTTCCAGCTAGTAAAAGGCAAATACCAATAGTTTCTAAAAACTGTAGATAGGAATTGGGGTAAACAGATTGAACTCCAAAATCAAAATAAAGGGCGACAAGAAAAGGAAGGCATAAAACTAAAGCAAAGTAGAAAAGGTAGTTGCCAACTATTTTAAAAAGCTCTCGGTATTGCACTATTTTCCTCCTAAAAAAGCTCTTGTAGCTCTTGAATATGTTTAGGTGAAGAAATAATGATGACAGTATCATGTGGAGAAAGTACTCTATTTCCTTTTCCAATCATGACCCTTCCTTTGTTTTCAATAACAGCAATGATGAGGTCTTTAGGTATTTTTCCTTTTAGCTGACTTAAGGGAATACCAATCAATTTCGACTCCGCTGATACTCTCATTTCAATAATTCTAGCTTGATTGTCGTATAAGGAAGTAATAGACAAAACTTTTTCTTCGTGTATTAAAGACAATATCCTATTAGCAATGTTTAACTTTTCAGAAAGGGAAGGGGTAATTTCTAACTTTCTTAAAGTCTGACTTAAATGCGTATCGGAAATTAAGCTTATTACTTTTTTGCAACCAATCTGTTTGGCAAGAGAGGATAGTACCATATTGAGCTCATCTTTTTTGGTACATGTAATGAAAGCATCACTTAATTGGATATTTTCTGATTGCAAAAACGAGTAATCTTTAACATCGTGGTTCAAAATAGTGCTATCTGGGAGATGATCTGATAATTTCTTACAGCGAAGCTCATCTTTTTCAATTACTTTTACAGAAACGTGTTGGCTTTCTAAAATCCTGGCTAGATGAAGACCGACTGTGGATCCACCTGCTATAATGATAGAATTTAAATGGATCGGATTAAGCCCAAAGAAATTAGGTAGCTCTAACATAATGTTAGTTTCACCAACAATTGTGATTTCATCATTGGGAAGTATGGTATCTTCTCCATGAGGGAAAATAATATTAGTTCCTTCATGCGTCTGTCTTTTAATAGCTCCTATGATCAGTTCTTCCGGTAAGCCTAAGGAATGGATGGGAACCTCTGATTTATCCCAGTTTTCGCTGATGTGAATATTGCGCATCTGGATAGCGCCATGGGCAAAATTTTCAATGCCTTCTCCACCTGTAGAAAGAAGGATTTTAAAAATGTCGTGGGCAGCCAATATTTCAGGGGCAATAAAATGGTCTACGAAAAAAAGTTTAGCAAAATCAAGCCTGCTTCTTGCTAGGTATCCTAAATCTTTTATTCGACAAATCGTGGTTGGATAGCCCAAGTTTTTAGCCATGGCGCAAGAGACTAAGTTTGTCTCATCATCTCCGGTCATTGCTATAAAAATTTCAGGTTTGTTCTCTAAAAGGTCATCGTAAAGTTTCCAATTAGAGCCAAGGCCATGGATGGTTGCCACATCAATTTCTCGGCTGATGTCATTAAGGCGTTTTAGGTCTTTGTCGATTAAAACAACGTTGTGTTCTTCTGAAGATAAAATGGAACTAACATAGGTGCCTAATGTGCCGGCTCCCAAAATAACGATGTTCATGCGAGGTTTAAGGATTGTTGCTTATATAATTTTGCATCCATTCTTCACTTTTAAGTACTTGGCCAAAAGAGCTTAAGTTAGTAATTGAGGCTTGATGAAGGGCTTCACTATAACTAGCTACACAGTCTATTAATGTAGTAATTTTATAATTTCGGCTTATTGCTTCTCTAGCAGTTGTTTCGATAGGTCCATTAGTTGTAAAGCCCACCAAAACTAGCTCTACACAATCAAGGGAGGATAAATATCTTTCTAGTTCAGTATCATAAAAGGCGGAAAGGTTCCACTTCCTTACTTTATAGTCGACCTTAGGGATTGCATCTAACAAGTCATATCCCCAAGTCTCCGGTCTAAATCCTTCTTTCTCTAAAAAAGGGCGGAGCTTGGAGTAAACCCCTAATCCCATAGCATTGCCATCAATATCACTTAAGACAGTTAACTGGGTTGCTATAACTGGAATTCGGTTTTTATGACAGAAGTGAACAGTGTTAATAATATTAGGAAGAATAACAGGGACATGAGTTGCTGCAAGACCATTTCTGGCATAGACACCTTCCGCATGACAAAGGTCGTTTTGCATATCTAAAATAATTAAAGCAGTCGGGTAAGAAGCCATAATTTTCTCTATTCTATTGAAAATGTCATTGTTTAATTTACTTAGATTTTTGTCGATAGGAAGCTTTAAAATAAAGTGACATTTAAAGGCTACAAAGCTGCTTATAGCTACTATTACGCCTTAGGCGATCAAGAAAAATACTCAGTAATTATTCCAAAAGCGATAGAACTAAAACCTGACTTAAGAAATAAAGGGCTATGGAGAAGAAGAGCTGACAGACAAAAAAGATGATTTTTTCATCTTGTCTATTTTTGTTTAATTTTTCCTTAAGCTATAACTTTTATTTTCTAGAAAAAAATGTTGCTTCTACAAAAGATTGAAGATAAAGTTTTTCTCTATGAAAATTGCATCGGTTATTAATTACTGCACAAATGAGTATAGGTTTTTAAAGTCTTGTGTTGATGAGGCTCTTAAATTTTCTGAACAGGTTTTGATTACTGTTTGCGATCATTTTTTTGATGGTTCTTCAGAAGACTTAAATGCTTTAGAGCAGACTTTTTCAGAGTTTCCAAACTGTCAGTTTTTATTCTATCCTTATATTTTAGATAAAGTTCCTAGAAAACTTTTAAAAAAAATAGGGGATAACTTCTGTTGTACTTTTTCTAGGGCTATTGGCTTTTCTTATACTAAAAAGGATATTGACTATCTTCTCTTTTTAGATACGGATGAAATAGTTGAATCAGACAAGTTTAATAATTGGCTGAAGGTATTTCCTCTTTCTCAATTTGATGCTGTAAAACTTTCTAACTACTGGTATTTTCGAGAGTCAAAATACAGGGCAAAAACTTGGGAGGATTCAGTAGTGATGGTTAGAAAAAAAGCTCTTTCTAGAAAAACGCTACTGCAAGAAGGAGATCGCTTTGCCAGTTTTAATCATGTAAAAGGTAAAACTAAACGTCACTGCACCGGTGAAGATAACTGTCCGTTCATTCATCATTATAGTTGGGTTAGGACCAAAGAGGAAATGCTTAGAAAGGTAACTACTTGGGGGCATCGCAAAGAAAGAAACTGGGTTGATTTAGTAGAAGAAGAGTTTTCTAGGGAATTTAACGGGATTGATTTTATACATGGCTATGAATTTGAAGAAGTTGATCCTTTTGTTAAAATCGATGTAGAAAAAAAAGTTCAAAAAAAATCTATTTCAGATAAAAAAAATGTTTACAGAGTTACTCAAAAAGAGCTTTTCGCTATTTTAGGAAAAGGCTTTCAGCGATTTTTACCTCTTACGCCTCCTATTAGAAAGAACTTGATTTAAACTTAGATTCAATAGATCATTATTATCCGAAATGTGCACCGGTAGCTCAATTGGATAGAGTACCTGGCTACGGACCAGGAGGTTAGAGGTTCGACTCCTCTCCGGTGCAATTTTATCTATTTTTTTAATTATGATTCTTGAAGTTTTCAAAACAGGTCCTTTAGACACTAATGCAATAGTCATAGCCTGTAAAGAAACAGGCATAGCCGCTATTTTTGATGCACCATTTGGAAGTTGTGAAGCAATTATTGATTTATGCAAAGAAAAATCTTTAAAAGCGCAGGCTATTTATCTTACCCATTCCCATTGGGACCACATAGGAAATTGTCTTCTTTTAAAAAAATCTCTTCAAGTTCCTGTGTATGTTCATGAAAAGGATGCTGAAAATTTAACAAATCCAGGTGTTGATGGAGTTCCGATGATTGCTCCAGTTCAAGGAATGGCTCCTGATGGATTTTTACAAGACAATGAAAAAATTGACATTGGCAAGCTTTCTTTTACCATTCTTCATACTCCAGGCCACTCTCCTGGATCTGTTTGCTTTTATGAGAAAAATCGGGAAGTATTAATTTCAGGGGACACCCTTTTTAAAGGTTCTTTTGGTAATGTCTCTTTTCCTTCTTCTAATAGGTTTGACATGATCGAATCACTAAAAAAACTTGCAAAATTGCCTGAAAATACTAAAGTGTATCCAGGCCATGGAGAACCAACATTTATTGGTAAGGAAAAATGGCTTGCAGATGCCCATAAATATTTAACATAAAAAAGGAGGTATCCTAATGACTCTTGTTGGAAAAAAAGCTCCCAACTTTAGTGCTAAAGCAGTAAAGAATGGAAAAATTGTAGAAGATTTTTCCTTAGACTCTTTAAAAGGAAAATATGTGGTATTTTTCTTTTATCCTTTAGATTTTACTTTTGTCTGCCCAACAGAGCTGCATGCTTTTCAGGAAAAACTTCAAGAGTTTGAAGCTAGAGAAGCTGAATTAGTAGCATGTTCTATTGATAGCTGGTATTCGCACTTTGCTTGGCTTACAACTCCAAGATCAAAAGGTGGGATCCAAGGTGTTAGCTATCCGATTGTTTCTGATATTCATAAGAGTATTTCCAAGGACTATGAAGTGCTCAAAGAAGAAGATGGCGTCTCTTATAGAGGTTTATTTTTAATCGATAAAGAAGGCGTAGTACGTCATCAGCTAATTA
The DNA here is from genome assembly GCA_002773835.1 of Chlamydiae bacterium CG10_big_fil_rev_8_21_14_0_10_35_9. Taxonomy (GTDB): domain Bacteria; phylum Chlamydiota; class Chlamydiia; order Chlamydiales; family SM23-39; genus 21-14-0-10-35-9. The sequence goes on from PFAC01000037.1 coordinate 34,027, forward strand.
ATGACCTTCCTCTTGGCAGATCGGTAGATGAAGCCCTTCGTACTCTTGATGCTCTTATTTATCATGAGAAAAATGGCGAAGTTTGTCCGGCAAATTGGGAAAAAGGAAAAAAGGCAATGACACCTACTCAAGAAGGTTTAGAAAATTACTTCAATTAATGAGTGTAATAGTCATATAAATCTTTTTCCTGAATGAGCATATAACAGTTATGGCTTTTACAGGCTTTGCGGGCCGCTGTGATAATTTCTTTATCACCCACTCCAAAAATAGTAATTAAGCTTAATGGCATATGCTCATTACTTTCTTCAAGATATTGTAATCCTTTCATGTAATCTTTTTTACTAAAGCCCTCTTCATGTACTCTAAAGTATACAATGCCGTAATGAGAGAGAAGACTTTGAATAGCAAAGGCTATGCTGCTGCTTTTCTCGACTGGATTTCCCAAGTTATCAAAAAGCTTACTTAAAGACTCGCAAAGGTAAGGTTGTTGAAACATCCCTTTTTCTGCTTCTCCAAATATAGCTATTTTTTTTAGCATTACAAACATCTCAATTTACTTTTCAAATAGGCTAGCATTGAATTTTTTTTCAAGGCGATATGAAAGCTGCAGTGCTAATTTGCTAACTATCTAGCAAGGTATGCTCTTTTAGCTAAGAAGGTACTTTGCTGTATTTTCTGTTAGGTAAGCGCCAGCATAAAAAGAAGAGACAACCCCTAAAGGAAATATGACGAAAATAGAGGAAATCATAGCAAAGGCTGGTGAGGCTATTGAGAAAACTGTTTGGATTAGCTTAAATATTGGGAGTAAAGATGCGCCAGCTGCGATAATTCCGCCTATATTGGCAATGTTCTTTAAGGAGGTGGACTGAGAAAACTTCGAACCAGTGGAAGAGGGTGTTTTTTTAAAAGATAAAACTGAAATAACTTTGGGGTCATCAAGGCCTTTATGTAATCTTATTCTGCAGGAAGGGCATTTTTTTGAACGAGCCATCCATCCGTCCAAGCAAGTTTTATGAAAAATATGGGTGACAAGATCATCTGAGGTACTATCATAGCTAACAAAATGTCCTGCTGATACTTTTTCATTTTTGATGGGATCCAAGCAAATGGGACATTCAATATTAAAATCTTTTGCATGGAATAATTGATACGGAGCAGTTGCTATTGATGCCATTTTTGCCTCTGTGAAAAAATAAGGTAATAAAGATTACCTTATTTAAGGTTAAAAAGTTAAGCATTATTCTTTGTCTTAGGATTTGAATCTTGTAAAGTAGCTTTTTTACCCAGCATATCCTCGATTTCTAGTATCCTGTTATATTTTGCAATTCTATCAGAGCGCGAAAGGGATCCTGTTTTGATTTGACCTGCATTAACAGCTACGGCAAGATCGGCAATAAAAGTATCTTCAGTCTCTCCTGATCTATGGGATATGACAGTCGTATAGTTATTTTGATGAGCTAGATCAATTGTTTGCAGGGTTTCTGTAAGGGTTCCAATTTGATTTACCTTGATTAAAATTGAATTGGCAATTTTTTGATCGATCCCTTTTTGCAAAAATTTTGGATTTGTGACAAACAGGTCATCTCCTACTAATTGGATTTCATTGCCTAGCTTTTCCGTTAAAAGCTTCCACCCTTGCCAATCGTTTTGGTCTAAGCCATCTTCAATGGAATCAATAGGGTATTCTTCACATAATGAAGAATAGTAAGAAACCATTTCTTCTATAGATCTCGATTTAAACTCTTTATTTTTCTTTTGTTTTTTTGTTTCGATATATTGCTTTGATTGTGCTTCAAAAAATTCTGATGCGGCAGGGTCTAGTGCAATAGTTACTTGGTCAAAAGGTTTATAGCCAGCATTTTCAATAGCTTTTACAATAAATTCTAATGCTTCCTCATTGGATCCTAAGGGAGGTGCAAAACCACCTTCGTCTCCCACAGAAGTTGCATATCCTTTATTCTGTAGTAACTTTTTCAAAGTGTGAAAAATTTCTGCTCCCCATCTGATAGCTTCTTGGAAGTTTGCGGCACCAACTGGTCTTATCATAAACTCCTGAAAATCTAGCATGTTATCAGCATGAGCTCCACCATTGATGATATTCATCATGGGCATAGGAAGGATATAATTTTTTTGCTCTCGAATGGAGGCAAAAAGAGGTTTTTTTTCTATCAGACTTTTCAATTTAGCATTTGCTAAAGATATCCCTAAAATGGCATTAGCGCCCATTTTAGATTTATTTTCAGTGCCATCTACCGAAAGCATAAGCTTGTCAATTTCTTCCTGATGAACTGGATCTTTTCCGATTAAAGCTTTTTGAAGAGGACCGTTTACATTTTCCACTGCTTTTAAAACACCTTTTCCAAAATAGCGGCTTGGTTCATGGTCTCTTAATTCCAGTGCTTCATACTCTCCGGTGGATGCTCCAGAAGGAACTGAAGCATAGGCAGTAAGGCCTGATGTACTTTGTACAAAAACGCGTATAGTAGGGTTTCCTCTAGAGTCTAAAATTTCAATAGCATGAACTTTTTCTATTTTTTCCATAGTCCGCCTAAATTAGGTTAGTATTTCTTTCATTAAACTATGATAAGAGGCAAAACGTAAAGAAGAGATTTTACCAATATCTACAGCCTCTTTAACTTTGCATTTTGGCTCGTCAATATGAGTACAGTTAGGAAAATGACAGTTATTTCCCTCTTCTTTAATTTCCCAAAAATGATCAATAATATCTTGTTTTTGTAGGTCCCAAACACCAAAACTTTTAATGCCTGGAGTATCAATACAAAATCCTCCTTCTTTTAGGGGCAGTAAAACTGCTTTAGTGGTTGTATGAGAGCCTTTATATGTTTTTTGCACAATAGAGCCCACTCGTAAATTATGTGAGGTAGTTGCGTTAATTAAAGAGGATTTTCCAACACCAGATTGTCCCGCAAAAACGGAAGACTTATTTTTCATAAATTGCTTGAGTCGATCAATGCCTTTATTTTTTGTAACACTTACAGTAAGAATGGGAACAAAGACTTTTTCATAAGAAGCTACAAAATCATTGAAAAGCTCCTTTTCTTTTTCTTCAGCATCTTCCAATAAGTCTATTTTATTGATCAGAACAATTGGATGCATGTTTCCTTTTTTGGAAGAAATTAAAAATCTATCTACAAGATGGGGTTTTAAATTTGGCATCACAACGGACACTGTAATAAAAATCTGCTCAATATTTACAGCAATCAACTGTTTTTTTTTGCCTGAAACATCTACTCGAGCAAGCTCTGCTATTCTAGGGTCTATTTTAATGATTTGACCTTCTAGGTCAGAAAAAACAAACCATACAAAGTCGCCTACCGCAATGAGATTTTTATTTTTTGTTTTTTCTTTCTTTAGACTTCCCTTAAGGGTCGCTAAGTATTCTTTTCCCTGAAAATCAAGAACAACTTTTTCTCCAGTGATGCTTAGCACTCTTGCTTTTTGGGCTTCCTTAGGAAGAGGTTTTTCAGTAACTTTTTTTTCGAGATTTGTTTTTTTATATTTAGAGCGATCTTTGCTTTGATAGTATTTTTTTTGCTTTTTTGTGTCTTTTCTGTGTTTAGCAAAAAAATCTTCTTCGTAATATTCGTTATTTTCCATGAGCCATTTTATACATAATAATAGAGCCGCAAACAGCCACGTTTAAGGATTCTACATTCTTTTTCATTTTTACACTGATAATGTCTATTGGGGCAGGCCAAATGCCGGCTCCTAATGACTCATTACTTAAAATTAGAGCGCATGGCTTTTCAAAGGTGACCTTTTCAATATCTTTTCCATCCATATCAGCAAGATAAATAGAAGATTTTTTTAAAGTAGTCAGTAATTCTTCTTTCGTTTGTGTAAGAAAGGGGAGTGAGAAACAGGCTCCCTTGGAGGCTCTTATTGCTTTATCGTTAAAAGGATCTACTGTATTTGGCGTTAGAATAACACCATTGAACCCAAGGGCTAAGGCTGTTCTGAATAATGTGCCCAAATTGCCAGGGTCAGCAATATTATCCAATATTAAAATGCAGCCTGAAGTGTCAATAGAGTTATATTCAGGGAGCTCGATTATGGCAGCAAAAGGCTCAGGATTTTTTACTCCTGAAATTTTTTTTAAAATTTCATCGGTAACAGTAATTATTTCTTTAGCTTTAATTTTACCTTGGTCTTTTTTTTCTTTTAAGATAAGCAGAGAAATAGGAAAGAGAGAAGCTACTTCTTGAATAATTTTTTTACCGCTAAGAAAAACTTTTTTTTTCGCATAGCGATAGGCTTTATCTTTTCTAAGTTTAACGAACTCTTTGACAAGTGGGTGTTGTAGAGAGCGGATTTGTTTTGCTAGCATAAAAATTAAATTACTTTAAAAACTCAATTATGTCAGGTAAAGAAATAACAAAAAAGCCCTTAATTAAAAGAATAAACACATCAATTATTTTTAGAGTTTTTTATCTTAGTTTGATTCTTATTGTACTTCCTCTGGTATTACATTCATTTTGGATGTATAGGCGTGATTTAGATCAAAGAAAGCAGGAATTATTTACTTCTCTAAATATACTCGCGGAAACAAGGTCATCATTTATTTATGAGATCATCGACGATAAAAAAGGGCTTTTAAACTTAATCGAAGATGATTCTCAATTTATTCAAAGCATTGAAGGGGACAATCAAGAAGAGTCCGTGCAAAATTATTTGAAAAAAGTTGCCAGTGAATTCAAATTGTCAGAAATATTTTTTTTAGAAGCAGATACTTTTTTTTGTAAAAATTCTTCTAATGAAATTTTATTGGGAAAAGATTTTTCAAAATATTTTTTTTTAATAAGTAAGTTTGGCGAAGATAATTTTGTTATTTTTGGAGTGCTTCCTTTTATTCAGGAAAAAAGGCTGTTTGTAGGAAAAACCCTTTATGATCAAAAAACAGGTAATGAGATTGGGCTATTATTAGCAACTACTCCTGCTGAGGCTCTAGTTACCAGATTATCTTCTTTTGTAGACTCTCCTTACCAGATTGATATTTCCCTTTTAATGGAAGAAGGAATTATTTTCGCTAGTTCTGATGAAAATCTTGAGATGCAGTCGATGCAAAATGTAAGTCCATTATTTGTTCAAAAACTTAAAGCTTCAGGGCAAATAGGGAATTTTCATGTTGTCCAAGGTGAATATACCTTAAAAAAGATCAAGAAGTATTCGAAAGCTTATGAATTAGAGGGAAAGGAAAACAGCCTTGCTGCTTTAAGTCCTGTAAAAGAATCTGCCATTTCAGTTCTTTTAGATGTCAATGAAGACAAAGTCATTATCTTGCAAGCAAAACGATATTTGATTCAAGTTATCAGCTTGCTCGCTTTGATTGTTATAGTTGGAGGAGGTGGCTCTTTACTATTTATTTTTCGAATGGCGAGGCCTCTTAAGAACCTTCATGAGGCCATGGCCAAAGTTTCTAAAGGAGACCTATCAGCCAGGTTTAAAGAAGATAGAATGGGATTTGAAATCAATTTAGTAGGACAAGATTTTAATGAAACAATCGATTCTATTGTCCGCCATCAAAAGGAAGCTGAGGTTCAAAAAGCCCATAAAGAAAGAATGGCGCAAGAATTGAAAATTGGCTATGACATTCAACTAGCTCTTTTGCCTTCTAAGCTGCCGGATCTTCCTGGTTTGGAAATTGCTAATAATTTTATTCCAGCAAAGGAAGTAGGGGGGGATTTCTTTGATCTTTTTGTTAGAAAAGATGGAAAAGTTTTTATTATTATCGCTGATACTGCTGGCAAAGGAATTCCAGCTTGCTTATTTTCTTTTACTATTAGAAGCATGTTTCGTTCTTTTGCCTCTACTTATGACGATTTAAAAAAGATCATAGAAAAAGTAAATGCCCTTTTTTGTTTAGATACAAAAGATTCTGGAATGTTTGTCACTCTTTGGGCAGGACTATATGAACCTAAAGACAATACTCTTACTTTTTGTAATATGGGACATCTTCCTGCTTTTATTAAGAAAGACAGCCAAGTTACAGAGCTGAACACTGTCGGAATTGCCTTAGGCGTAGATGATACTCCAAACATTGAAATACAAGCTGTACAAATAGAAAAACAAGATACTTTAATACTTTATACGGATGGAGTTATTGAAGTTGAAAATGAAAATCATGAATTTTTAGGAATTAATGGTCTTAAAGAATACTTGCAATCTTCACAAGAATCTTCAGCTCAATTACTTTTAGACGGCCTTTTACAAGAAACAAAAAACTTTTGCGCTAGTAATGAATTTCCAGATGATCTAACCATGCTTCTCATCAAGTTTTTCTAAAGATCACTAGTTAAGTGAAAAGTGTTTTTGTAGTTCTTTAAGAACGGCGTTTTTATCAAGAAGTCTTTTATTAATAGAAATTTTTTCTGCTTCATGTAAAAGCTCCCCTAATTTTTTAGAAGGTTTAATACCTAAGTCAATAAGGTCATTAGCTGTCACTAACGGAGTCTGCTTTTCTATTCGCTCAATAAATGGAGTGAGTTCTTTTTTTCGTTGCTCGTGGTGTTGGAAAAATTCAACTCTTTGAGGTGCTGGGACTTTAGCCCCAATTATATGAAGACAAAGGTCAGAAAGTGAATTGGCATAGAAAAGGGCCCAAGAGCAGTCCTCCGTCTGTAAATTTTGGTGAAGCTGCTTTGCTTCATAAAGAAATTTAATAAACTTGATTTCCTGATTGGATAGTTTTAAATACTCACAAAGAGCAATAGCCTCATCCATAGAATTATTATCAAAAAGCTCATTAACATAGACAATTAAGGGAGAGTTTCTTGGGAAATTCTCCATGGTTTTAAGTCTATCTTCTAAAGTTTTGAGATCTACATCTTGCAATTTTGGAAAAATAACTTCTAGAAGTTTGAGCTCATGCATTGCAAGCATAGCTTTAGAAAAGCTTGGATACATAGTCATTTTAGAAAATTCTTGAACGACTCTTTCTATGGCAACAGCAGGAAAAAGCTCCTTTGCATGCTTGTAAATAGCATCTTTTAGATCAGGGTCAATAGCAAAGGAAAACCTGCAAGCTAGTCGAACAGCTCGAATCATCCGCAAGCGATCTTCTTTTATCCTTGCGTGGGGGTTTCCAATAGCTTTAATAAGTTTTTTTTCCAGATCCTTCTTCCCATCTACAAAATCGATTACCATGTCTTTTAAGGGATCATAAAACATTCCGTTAATGGTAAAGTCTCTTCTTTGGGCATCTTGCTCAGCTGTTGAAAAAGCAATTTTGGTAGGCCTTCTGCCATCTTTGTATTCTATATCTTCTCGAAAGGTAGCCACTTCGTATTGCTTATCGTCAATAATGACCAGAATAATCCCAAAACTTATGCCTATAGGTACGGTTCTTTTAAAAAGGCGCTGTATTGTTTCTGGAGAAGCGCTTGTAGCAATATCTATGTCATCTGATGGTTTTTGTAAGAGAAAATCTCTAACCCATCCACCAGCATAGTATGCCACGTAACCATGCTTGGTTAATGTATCTACGATAAATCTGGCTTCTTTATGTTCTTCCATAGTTTAAAAAGCGGCAGATCCTGAAACAGAATAGGCAAGCTCATCATAAAAGCGGGCTTCTGCATTCAGGAAAAATTTTTGATGAACACTTATAGATGTTCCTAAAAAGTATCCAATATTGAGGCGATTTTTTAAAGTAAAGGTGCTATCTGATTTAAAACGGATACGAGTTATTAAATATTTAGCTCCTAAATATGGCGTAAACATTCCCATCGAGCTGGCCAATCCAAAAGCCAGATGCCACTCTCTTAAAGAAAAAAACTGTGGTTTTGTATTAAAGGGGGTGGGTTCTTCATTAAGATAAAAAATAGATCGTTTGGTTGTAGGGATCCGGAAATAGCTGAAGTCTGTTCCAAAATAGGTTTTGCCGAACTGAAGTAAAATAACTTTAGCACCAACTATCCAGGAAAAATGATTTTCTGTTTCAATATTTAAAAATTTCCCTTCAGGAAAAATATCATTCGGGGAGTTGGCAAACCAAAGAATTTTGGCGCTCGACTGCCCTAAATTTCCATAAAGCTCTAAACGCTCTCGAAAAGTAACCGATATGTTGCCCATATTTGAGATAATTTCAAAATTATTGACCCTTTTCTTATCTCCAAAGTCAACCGTTGTACTTTCAGAAATCAATTTTTTATCACTTACAAAATCGGCTAAATATCCTGTTTGTACCTTTATCCAAGGATCTTCTTCACTAAAAAGCCCTTTTTCCAAAATAGCTGGTGAGGCAATATTTCCTACATAGGTTGCTTGTAAATAAGAAATGAATAACACAAAAATAGCAAAAAAATTTTTCAAAAGGCCCCCTAAACTCAAAATTGACTATAGCAAATGGAAAAAAAAATATATCTTTTAAGTGAAAATGTTATCAATCAAATTGCGGCAGGGGAAGTAATTGAAAATCCAGCTTCAGCCCTTAAGGAACTCGTAGACAATGCATTAGATGCCAAATCTTCGCATATTTTAGTAGAGATAAGACAGGGTGGTCTTACTTTTTTAAAGGTAGAAGATGATGGCCATGGTATGACAAGAGCTAACTTGGAATTGTCCATTCAAAGACATGCAACATCTAAAATTACCAGTTTATCCGATCTTTTTGCTTTAAAAACAATGGGTTTTAGAGGTGAAGCTCTTTCGTCAATTGCCTCAATCGCTAAGATGAGCATTACTTCTTCTTTTGAAGGAGCTCTAGCTTGCTCACTATCTGTTAGTGGAGGGAAAATAGAACAAATAAAAGATGCAGCCAGAAAAAAAGGAACAACCATTGAAGTTAAGGATCTTTTTTTCAACACTCCCGCAAGAAAAAAATTTCAAAAAGCTCCTGCAAGAAATACACAGGAAGTTATTAGGGTTTTTCAGCAGTTCGCTTTAGGATTTCCTGAGATTTCTTTCACCTTAATAATAGATGGTAAACAAGCTTTTTTTCATAAAAAAAGCACGCCTTTCATAAGAGTTCAAGATGTCTTTGGCAAAACTTTTGCCAATGAACTTAAGTATGTGGAAATATCTTTTGAAAACATTCAACTTAAGGGCTTCTTAGGGATTCCAAAGTTTTATAAGAGAAATAAATCGAGTCAGTTTTTTTATGTAAATAACAGAAAAATTCATTCCTCAGTTTTATCTAACTTTTTAAAAAAAGCGTATGGGACGAGGATTGCAGAAGAGGGCTTCCCCTCTGCCATCTTATTTTTAGATGTTCCCTTACATGAAATCGATGTGAATGTCCATCCTCAAAAAAAGGAAGTTCGCTTCAGTAAGGAAGGGCTTTTCCAGGAGATATTTTTTAAAGCAGTCCAAAAAGCTTTCGATGTCCCTATTCCTATTCCCCAAAAAGAAATTTTTGAAGTACCTCCGTTGTTCTCTAAAAAAACACAGCCTTTAATATTTGACCTTGAAGAAGCAGTTCAAAAAGTGCTTCCTATGGATAATGACTACCATGGTCCTATATTTATTCAAGACAGATTTTGTTTTTTACAAAATGTGACCTTATCCGAAAAAATTTTCATTGAAGGGGTCGTTATTGCAGATTTAAAAGGCATATATGAGCTTTTATTGTTCGAACTTTTTTCCTGTAAAGATAGGGGGTTCGAAGTCCAATCTCTTATTGTGCCTATAGTTTTAGAAGTAGGGGCACTGAAAGTAAAAATACTGGAAGAAGATAGTAAGCAGCTGCAAAAACTTGGACTAGACATAAGGGCCATTGATGATAGCACGATAGCTGTAGATGCAATGCCTGTCTTTTTTCAAAGACAAGATTTAGAAAATTTCCTTTCCGATCTTCTCATAGACGAGATACCCGATAATAGAACAAAAAGACTAATGGATAATGTTGCTAAGTCTGCAGCTAAGAAAACCTCATTTACTCCGGCAGAAGTAAGGATCTTTTTAAAAGAACTAAAAGGGTGTAAAGATCCTTTTTATTCACCGAAAGGAAAACCAACCTTGATTCAATGCCGTCCACAAGATATACAAAAATTATTCAATGCTAAAGGGGCTCCTTTATGTCTTTATCAAAACGATTAGAAAACGTGCAAAGATTGCTATCTTCTAAAGATATGGATTTTTTGTTGATTGATGATCCTGATTCACTATTTTACTTAACTAACCTTCAGTTAAGTGCCGGTTTAATGTTAATTACGCAAAAAAATGCCAATCTTTTTGTTGATGGGAGATACATTGCTACTGCAAGAGAAAATAGTCCTTTTCAGGTCGATTTATTGAGTCAGGAGGCTCTTTCAGAAACCATTTGTACCTATGGATCCAATTTATCAAAAAAAATTGGTTTTAATAGCTCGAAGACTAGTTACTGTTCATATCTAAAATTTAATGATTTCATAGAAAGGATTAAGCAACAAAGAAAAGTAGTGGATTTTAAACTTGTAGCTATTGAAAACCCTTTGAAGCCTTTTAGACTTATTAAAGATGCTACTGAAATTCAAAAAATGAAAAAGGCGGCCAACTTAACTTGGAAAGCTTTTGAGCATATTTGCTCTTTTTTAAATGAAGGGGTAAAGGAAACAGAAGTTGCCGTAGAGTTTGAAGTTTTTTGTCGCAAGAATGGAGCAGACAGCATGGCATTTTCTCCTATCATTGCTTTTGGAGAAAATACAGCTTATCCCCATCATAAGAGCAGCAAAAGGGCGTTAAAAGCAAATGACGCTGTTCTCATAGATATCGGTATAGTTTTAGATCACTACTGTTCTGATATGACTAGGATGATTTTCGTAGGGAAACCTGACCCTGAAATTGAGAAGTACTATTCTGTTGTCAAAAAAGCGCATCAAAAAGCTCTTTCCTTATGCAAGCCGGGAGTAAAACTAGGAGATCTTGATAGGGTAGCAAGAGAAGTAATGGCAGAAGAGAAAATGGAAGAACTTTTCTTGCACAGCTTAGGCCATGGCATTGGGATAGAGGTCCATGAATATCCTCGCATTAAGTGGGACGGAGATGACAAAGACCTTATTTTAAAGCCAGGCATGGTTTTTACTATCGAACCTGGGCTATATAAGGAAAAAGTAGGCGGCGCCCGTTATGAAGATATGATTTTGATTACACAAGATGGCTATGAAAACTTTTATTCATCAATATAAATGAAGCTTAGAACAAGACTATTTATTTGGATCGGCTCTTTATTCTTTTTATTTGCCCTTATTAGTTATGGCATGGAAAACATTTTAGTCTATAGGCACTTAAAAGAATCTAAAAAGGAAATGAACGTTGCCATTCAAAAGAAAGAAGAGCAAACAAGAGTTCATTTTGAAGGCTTTTTAGGAATTGTTTTATCAGAATTTCAAGCGCAAGTAGACGCCCTTTTATATAGGCTGGAAGAGTATTCGGCCTTGAAGGCTAAGTTTCTAAAAAGGGGCCCTTATGGAGCTTGGATACCTTCTTCCTTGTTATTACTGGAAAACAAGTGGATTGATTTTCTTCAAAATTCTACCTCTGATTCCTCTTTAGTCATTATGCCTAATTTCAAAGCCCTTTTTTCCTGTGAAAAAAAGGTGATTGATGAAGATTTGGCATGGATTCATTTTTATGAAGACCCTAATGACAAAGCATATATTGGCATTCGTATTACTTCCGAAGAGATAGAGAAATATATTCCTTATTTGGCTGATTTTGAAGCACAAAGCCAACCAGATGAGTATTTATTTTACGAGCCTCAAAAGCTCCTTTCTTTAGATTTCAAAATAGGGCAAAAGGACCTGTCAAAAATATTCTCCCAAAAAGAAATATCTGTAATGAAAGATTTTCAGCAGATTTTTTTAAAGAAAATTGAAAAAGCTAAGAATTATTTGTCGACCCATTGGGTAGGAACTATCGAAAAAGAATATTTTAAAAACCAACCTGATGAACCTGTTTTCCCTCCTCATTTTTTAGACAGAATGGATCCTAATCTTTCTAATATTGTTTTCCAGGAGTTTGCCGAATCACTTACAGAAAATATATATCAAGATCAGATCATTCGACAAATTTGGAAACTTTGCATCTTTTTAAGCTTAGATATTTTTGATGATAATCCTTTAAGCACAAGGGCCCCTCTTGGCCTTGTCTCTACCTTTTCCCATAAAAATTCTGGAGCAGGTTTTTTTAGCTATCAAGTAATGTCAAACACGAATGTTTTTGATAGTGCCAAATACTTCAATGAAAATAGACCTAAAGAAAATGCTTATCCTATTCCTTCTTCGCTCGCTTTAATTAAAAATCCCAGCCAAGATAGGTTGTTTTTGGGTAATACTTTAATGTTTAATAAGGAAAGTTATTTAACTTTAGCAATTGATATTTCAGACACGCTGCAAAAACTGTCTTTAGCTTCAAATGAAACAGCTTTATTAGTGCATAATAATAAGATTTTGACGGTATATAATCCTAGAGGAACCCATTTAAGAGAATCTCCTTTTTATCGAATAGATGTTCAAGATCTAAAAAAAGATAAAGGGATTGTAAGAGTAGATGGCGAAAATTACTATTACCTTCGATTAGAGCCCTATGAAAACTCTAACCTTGATTTTTATATTTTAGAATTGGAATCAAAAGCTTTTTCTTTTGTTAATTATATTATTGAAGAAGTAACTGATTTAATCAGCAAAGTGACCTATTCTATGTGGGGGATAGGTGTAGCTGCTTTCTTAATCAGTCTGGCCTTATTGCATAATATAGCTAAAAAAGTATCGGAGCCTATTTCGCATTTGGCAAAAGTAACGGAGCCTATTGCTGAAGGACACTATGAAAAAGTAGAAATTCCTAAAATACCTTTTGGCCCTAGTAAGGAAGTAAAAATTCTTTGTCAGTCCTTTGGAGAAATGGTGAAAGGCCTTAAAGATAAAGAAAAGGTAAGAGGCGTACTAAATAAAGTAGTTTCCAAGCAAATTGCTGAAGAAATATTAAAAGGGGCTATTAAATTAGGGGGAGAAGAAAAAATAGTCACAATTTTTTTTGCAGACATTAGAGATTTTACAAAAATAACGGAAAAAATGTCTCCTCATGAAGTTATTGAAATGCTGAATGCTACTATGACGAAGATTTCACATTCAGTAGATCAGTTTTCTGGCGTTATTGATAAATATGTAGGAGATGAAGTAATGGCTCTTTTTGGTGCTCCTATTGAAGATGAAAACAGTTCTTACAAAGCAGTAGTAGCAGCTAAAACCATGATTGATGATTTAAATAGCTGGAATCAGCAGCGGAAAAAAGAAAATAAGCCCGAAATTCATATTGGAGTGGGCATTCATACAGGAGTAGTGGTGGCAGGTAATATGGGGGCAGAAAATCGTCTTAACTATACAGTTTTAGGATCTAATGTGAATTTAGCCGCGAGGATTTGTGACATTGCAGAATCAGATCAGATTTTAGTTACTGAAGATGCTATCAAACATTTTAAAGAAAAAGTAGATGTTGAAAAGTTAGATCCTGTAACTTTAAAAGGATTTACTGATCCGATAACAGTATATCGTATAAAAAATGTAACTTAAAGTACCGTTATGTGGTCCTACAGGAAAAAAGTAGTAATAAGTAGCATTGTTCTTCTGGTGATTTTTTTATCACTGCTCTTTCCCTTTGTAGAAAAAATAGTGTATGGGGTTGTTCGCAACTCTTTAGAAGAAAGGGCGCAAGATTTAATCCAGAAAATTACCTACAACTCAACTTCCATTGAACAGGTAACACGGAAATTGCGACAGCAGCACTTGCTGGTTTTTTTTAGAGTAAGTCTTATAAATGAAAAAGGTCAGACATTATACGACTCTTACGTAGAAGAAATTTTAGGGGAGAAGTATCAACCTAATTTTATTGTTGCTCATCCCGAAGTTAGAGAAGCCTTTAAAAAAGGAAGCGGGTATGAAGAAGGATATTCACAGCTTTTTTCTCAATCTTTTGCCTATGTGGCTATTTCCTTTAATTTTCAAGGCAAGCCCTATGTCTTGCGAACAGCTTTTCCTCTTAAGCAAATAAAAAATCTCACTTCGAGTTTTGAAATTGGATTTTTAACGATTGGGGCTATTGTTTTACTTTTATTTTCCATAAGCACTATTTTTATCTTGAATCGTTTAAGCAGACCTATTCAGCATATCATTAATTCAATAAAGCCTTATGAAGAAGGGGTTTTACCTAAAATTGAATATGCCAAGGTCATTGACCCTAATGATGATTTTGGCAAGTTGGCAAAAACGCTAAATTCCTTGTCTGAAAAAATTACAGATCAGATTAAAAAGCTTACGCTGCAGAAAAATGAAAATGAATCCATTTTAGACTCGTTAATGGAAGGCGTTCTGGCTGTGACCAAAGAGAACAAAATCACTTACATAAACCCGATGGCATGTAAGTTTTTGTCGACAGCAAAAAAAGACGTTATAGGAAAGCAAATAGCATACTTAGAAGATAAAAATTCGAGTTTACTTGAGCTTAGTGAAAAACTAATTGAAGAAGTAAAGGAAAAAGAAAAAACTATCATCGAATCTTTTGTGGTTCAGCAAAAGCAAAAAGTATTTTTAGACATTATAGCGATCCCTAAAGAGCATAAGCAAGGAGCTATTTTGGTTCTGCAAGATAAGACATCCGACTATAAAGTCATTGAGATGGGAAAGGACTTTATTGCCAATGCATCACATGAGCTTAGGACACCGATCACAATTATACGAGGCTTTGCGGAGACTTTGGAGGACTTTCCTAAGCTTTCTGAAAATGTCATGAAAGATATAACCTCAAAAATTATCAAAACATGTGATAGGTTGAACTCTTTAGTCAATTCCTTGTTAACTTTAGCCGATATTGAAAACTTTTCAGAGTCAAGGTTCGAAAAGCTCGATTTAATTTCCATTATAGACAACAGCATTCACATGGTACAAATAGCCCATGAGAATGTAGAAATACATTTTGAAAAGCAAAGTTTAATATCCAAAATATTAGGGGATAATCATTTAATTGAGCTTGCTATTGTCAACTTACTAGAAAACAGCGTGAAATATTCCAAGAAAGATCCATTGATTCATATCCAAGTGCAACAAAAAGGATCTGAAATCCAATTAACTATCCAGGATAATGGTATTGGCATACCCATAGAAGATCAGCTTCATATTTTTGAAAGGTTTTATACCGTAGATAAAGCTAGATCTAGAAGATTTGGTGGTGCCGGCCTAGGGCTTTCCATTGTAAAAACTATAGTCGAAAAGCATGGAGGACAGATTCATGTCAGTTCTAAAGTAAATGAAGGGACTACATTTACCATTACTTTTCCAGCTTTTGTCCACTAAAATGTGTTGAAAAAGCTTGATTTGTCTGTATGCCTGTTCTTGTGTCAGAAATAGTAATAGTCATTTCTTTATCTAAACTTTTTCTATGTTTAGTCTCAAAATAAGAGAAGTCTATTGGTTGGATTCGATAAATAGAGCAAAGCCTTGCTAAGTCTTGGCGATCAATTAAGGCTCGTTCTAATGGATTTTGTTTATTAACATATTTTTCTGCAATTTCAGCATTAAAAATGGCTTTCAAAAGTGAGTAGTCGCAACAAGACAGACAAGTTTTTTCTCCTTTTTTTATTTTAATGTATTGAAGAAGGCTTTTATTGCTTTTAAGCATTTTGTAATAGGCCTTTTGAAAAGCAGTCTGTTTAAATTTTACTTGTGTAAGAGAAATATTTTCACTCAGCTGTTTTTTTTCTCTTAGTAACTTTAAAAATTCATCAATAAATAAAGTGATTTCCTTTTCGGTTAAAAAAATATCTTCATATAGATCTGTGATCAGTTTAGAAAAAATGGGATAAAGAAAATGATGCTTATATTCTTTTGCGTCTAAAAGGGGATAAAGATTCAATCTCATACAATAAGGAGTTATTTCATTTTTGCAGGAAAGACGTTTTAGCTGGACAGCGCTTGAGAAAGAAGAAGGTGATTTAGGCTTTGCTTTTGAGGGGATTTTCTCAAAAATCTTTTCTACATACTCTTTTTGCAAAGCTGAGTCGTTTTGAAAAAAACCCTCGAAATTTTGGCGTATTTTTTCATCAAAAAACCAATTAGAAAAATATATTTGAAATACGATTCCAATTGTTAACAAAATAAAGGAGACGTAGCCTAAAATATTCATGAAAGCTCAATGGGATTTTCTTGGTTAAAGATATAGCAGTAGTCTTTTGCATTAATATGCAGTTTTATCATGACAGGCAGACAGGTTTCTTTTTTATCCCAGTTAGTGATCCATTTTTTTTGCGATGGTGAAAAAAAAGAAAAGGAAAAATCCGACACATTTTCCATCAATGTTTCTTTCCTCATTTTTTCAGAGTCTACTAGCGAGGTAATAGTCATAATAATAGAATTGCCTTCTAGCAATATTTCACCAAGCACAACGCCTCCAAAGTCAGGATCAGGATCTACTTCATTGTCAAAGGTAAAAACAATAGAGTTACAGGAATCATCTGAGTATAGCTCAAATCCCTTTTGCAAGTAGTTTATTTTACTAAATGTTTGTTTTAGTCTCATATTCAACGTAACGTCTGAGATGAGTTCCTGTTTTTTTTCTCTTGCAAGTTTGTCCATTTTGGGAAAATGCGATAAAAAGCTGAACAAAGAAGTTAAAAGGATAGTCAATAAGAAAAGAGCAATAGAAAGCTCTAAAAAGCTAAAGGCTAGTTTTTTCTTGGTTTTCTTAAGGCTAGAGCTCCTATTATGCCTGCTAGCAGTAAATAAGCTAATAAACCTATGAAAGGAGGAGTTAAAATAGTAGGCTCGGGAGCAATAGCCCCAATTACTGTTAAAAAAGCAATTAAAATACCTATGCAGGCATCGCCGCCAACAAGTCCTGAAGAAAGCAAGATCCCTTTTTCTTGAGCCTCTTCTTTTTTTGAATGACGATTTACATACCATGATATTAACCCGCCAACCATTATGCCTGCTGATAAAGAAAGTGGCAAATAAAGACCTATTGCAAAAGGCAAAACGGGAACTTTTAAAATTTCTACTAACAGGCCAATTATGACCCCTACAATAATCAGGGTATATGGTAGATCGCCAGATATTACTCCTTTGGTAATTAGCGCCATTAAAGTTGCTTGAGGAGCTGGCATGCTTTCAGAGCCCAGCTGGTATGCTTCATTTAAAATGTAGACGGTAAAACCTAAAGCAAGAGAAGGGATAAAAACTCCAATAATTTCTGCTATTTGCTGCAGCTTAGGAGTAGATCCTAAAAGAAAACCAGTTTTTAAGTCTTGAGAGGTGGTAGCTGCCATGCAAATGGCAATATTGGCAACGGCAGCCATTGTAATAGCTGCAATTAAGTAAACTCTTTCTGTCCATCCAAGAAGTACAAAAATTATGCATGTTAGTAATAGCGTCGTGATAGTCATACCTGAGACTGGATTGGAAGTTGAGCCAACAATCCCTACTGTAATCGATGTTACAGCTACAAAGAAAAAACCGATAATAACAAGCAAAATAATAGTGGTTAGGTTCATAGGAAGGCCAGGGAAAAGCCATAAAGTAAGTATGATGGCGATTGATCCTAAGATTAGCCATCCAAGAGAAATATCTTGATCTGTTCTATCTAAGATTCTGTTACTGCCAAATCCAGAAAAGAGCTCCTTGATTCCTACATGCACCGTTTTAATAATCAAAGGCCAAATCTTTATGAGGCTTAAAAATCCGCCTGTAGCAACTGCTCCAGCACCAATATAACGAACATAGCTAGCCCAGATCTCTTGTGAGCTCATGTCACTGATGGGAATAGTTGATGGATAAATTATAGATTCAGAGCCTCCAAACATTTTCATAATCGGGATAATAACCCACCAGGCAAAAACACCTCCAGAAAACATAATAGAAGTGATTTTAGGTCCGACAATAAACCCCACACCTAAAAGGGAAGGGGTAGTAGCAACACTAAAGTTGGATTTTTCAAATGGATGTAAGATCCATGTAAATTTTTCTGTCCATAGTCCAAATATTCCTGAGCATATTTTAAAAATACTTCCTAAAAGAAGGCCCCATAAAGCCATGATGGCAGATTTATGTCCTTTTTCCCCTACCTTTAAAATTTCGGCGCAAGCAGTCCCTTCTGGAAAAGGTAAAACGCCATGTTCCTCTACAATAATGTATCTTCTCATAGGGATCATAAACAATACCCCTAAAATACCTCCCAGTACAGAAAGTAAAAAGATTCTCCCGATAGAAGGGGCATCTCCCAATAGCATTAAAGCCGGAATGGTAAAGATAATACCGGCAGCAAGCCCTTCTCCGACTGTTGCTATTGTTTGCACAATATTATGTTCTAAGATAGTCGATTTTCGGAAGAAAACCTTAAAAACTCCCATGGATACAACAGCTGCAGGAATAGATGCTGAAATGGTAGTGCCAATTTTTAAGCCTAGGTAAGCATTACCAATGGCAAAGAAAAATCCTAAAATAATTCCTAAGCTTAAGCTTTTAAAAGTAAATTCAGGAACCTTTTTTTTGCTAGAAACATGAGGTTTAAAAACTGGTTTTTGGGTCGTCATAAATATAAGCTGCCAACTTTCCTTTTATCTGTTCTATAAAGAACATTAAAAAAAAAGTATAGCCCGTATTAAAAATAAATTTTCTTTCTAGCAAAAAGAATTAAAAAGGAATTTCTTTACTGTTTTGAGGAAGGAAGACTTTTTTGTTATTTTTTGAAACAATGACAAAATGAGAAAAAATATATTCCTTCTTATGTTCATTTAAAGATAAATGAAGATCAATCCTAACCTTTTTGTATAAAAAGTCATCTTTGGATAATTTCGAAGCATATCCAATTAATTGATATTTTCTAGCAACGATTTCTTTATCATTTAATTTATAATCACTTAAATAATAGAAGTTTGCATTTTTCTTATTAGAAGACATAGTGCTTTCAAGTGAGATGTTATTGCAATATAGAAAACTTAGCACTTCAGAAAAACTGCAATTAGCTACTCTTTCAAGCTCTAGCTTTAGTGCCTTTTTTTTTGTAGTTAAAAATAACTCATAAGGAGACTTGATAAAGAAAAAAATAAAAAATAAAGACAATGTAAAGGCAATTAATACTTCAAGTAAAAGAAAAGATTTTTTTTTAATTTTAATTCTCATATCGTTGAAATAGTAGTTTGACGAGATATCGAAAAGAAGAGTATCTTATAATTAGAAAAATTAAACATTAATCTCATGAAGTTTCAAACAAAAGCATTGTATAATCTTCTTAGATTAAATTATATGTCTGACCCTACCATTTCTTGTGAGAGTTGGCAGGTTGAGGATATGCGCAAAGCATCTACGGAAGATCTGTATCATCGATTAGAAATACTGGGGATAGAACTTACTAAAGAGTCTTTATGGCAATTATCTGAAGGCTGTGATACTCCAGAGGAGCTTACGGATGCTCTTTTAGAAGGCACCCATAATGCTAAAATAGATGATCAGTGTTACTTGCTTATCTTTGAGCTTTGGCGAAGGTTTCTGCCTGAAAAGCAATCACTGTCTATTTTTTGTGATGAGCTAGATTTGAGAATATTTCGCTATGAGCATAATGAGTTGCAAAGCGATGAAGAAATTCAGGATGCATTGGCAAACCTAGAAGATATTTTAGATGAAAATGTAGACATGGGAGTAGAGCCTAGTGAAACTTTTGCCAGGTTGTCTGAATATTTAGCCCATGATTTAGAAGGGTTCTTATACGATTATATTGCAGAGCAGGTGGATGCAGATAATTATTTATATGCTCAAGAATTGTTAGAAGAATTTTACCCCTTCATGACAGAGTTGGTCTGGTTTGATTTTATAAGATTAAGGCTACTATCTTTAAATGACATTGCAGCTTCTAACGAGCTTGCTGAAAAAATCATAAAAGAATTAAAGAAAAGTCCTAATCTTGACCTTCAGTTAGAAATACTTCGATTTATGGCTGAGACAGGCGATCGGTCTTTGTTTTTACAGCTTGTCAAAAATACGTTAAAAATATTGAAAAAAGAAGAGGACTTCTTAGATCTTTTAGAAGTAATAGCTGACTTTTATAGACGTCTTGATCAGGAAGATGTAGAAAAAGCAATTCAAACAATTATGAACAGGCGGCAGGCAAAGCAGCCTTTAGAAAAAATTAATCTTAAAGACCCCGACATTAAAAAACTTAAGTTAGTATTGCATTAAAGTATTCTTACAGGGGTAAAATCCACATAGTCTGCAGCTACAAAGATATATTCAATATTATTTTTAGTACCAAAAAGTTGACTTCCCAGCTTTAAGCTGTGCAGGTGACCAAAAACGCACTTTTGTATCTCGTATTTTTCTAAAAGCTTAGAGACTTGAGAATCTTGTAAATCAGCGCTTATAGGAGGGTAGTGGGTCATGGCGAGTTTGTATTTAGCTTTTGGGTCGATTTTTTGCAGGCTTCTCTGAAGTCTTTCAAGCTCTCTAGCAAAGAGCTTTTCATTTAGATCTTTTTGAATTTGAGCATCTATATCTTTTTTTTCTTTGGGATTAGGTCTATATTCAATGTAGCTTTCAAATGTGTATTCAGGACTGTCCCAAAGCCTTGCTCCAGCAATACTTATATCTTGTATGTGGAAAGCGTCATTTTGTAAAACTTCGATAGAGTCGGGTAAAATGCTTTTTACTTTACTAAGAGAGCTCCACCAATAATCGTGATTTCCTTTAAGCATTAATTTACGTCCTGGAAGATCGTCAATCCACCCCAAATCAATCTGAGCTTCTTGAATAGACATAGCCCAACAAATATCTCCGGGGATTAATACAAAATCTTCTTCATGTACTGTTTGCTTCCAGTTTCTTGCTATTTTTTCTACATATTTTTCCCAGACAGGGCCGAAAATTTCCATAGACTTATCAGGTACACTTAAATTCAAATGTAGATCGGCAATAGCAAAAACTTTCATAAAATGTAGTTATCAGGAATATGGGTATTAGCTGAGACTATAATAATCCCATCTCTTATATAAATACCTTCTCCATCAAAAGTATCCAGGTTCTTTTGATTGATGAGTTTAACATTATTTCCAATTTTTACGTGTTCATCAATAATGGCATTTTCAATTTGGCAATTTTGCCCAATACCAAAATTTTCTGGCAAATATTTCAAGTTTTCCGGCCTATAATAATAATGATTAGGAGCTAGGATACTTCTTTTTATGCTAGTCCCTTTTTGAATATGAGACCTCAGTCCAATAATAGAATTAGTAATTTCTGAGGCAAAGATAATACTCCCATCGCAAATAATCGAGTCTGTTATTTTACAATCTTTTACTCTCGGGCCTGGCAAATGGCATAACCTTGAAAAAATGGGATTGCTTTCATCATAGGTGTTGAGTCCCAGTTTATTTTTTGTTAAAGCAAGGTTGGCTTCATAAAAAGAGGAGATAGTCCCAATATCTTCCCAATATCCATTATAGATAAAAGCGTAAGACTTTCCCTTTTTTATTTGTGTGGGGATTAGGTGTTTTCCAAAATCTTCACGGTTATCTTCTTCAAGTAATGCTGCCAACACATCTCGTTTGAAAATATAGATTCCCATTGATCCTAAATATTTTTTATCTGAGTTATTGGGTAAGTCCCATTTTTTATGAAAAGACTTTGGCAAAGTAAATGATTGTAAAAGGGAATCTTCTTTGGGTTTTTCGGCAAAATCGACGATTTTGGAGCCGTCATCTATTTTTAAAAGACCAAGTCTTTTCGCATCACTTTCTACAACAGGAAGAGATGCAATG
>PFAC01000032.1 GCA_002773835.1 Chlamydiae bacterium CG10_big_fil_rev_8_21_14_0_10_35_9
TGCAACTACTTTCTTTAAAAAGTTTATGACTACCTTTTTTGAAAAGTCCAATAGCTGTTTTTCCATTTATAGCTCTAACAGCAGGTTTTACTTTAATCCGCCAGCCAAAAAGATCTTTTGCAACAAGTTTGATTTCGATTTCGTTTTTTTCAAAAAAACTTTTTATTGTTTGAAAAATAGGTGGATTTAAAGGATCGTCAATAGTGCAAGAAGGACAACCTGGATGGCATGTGGAAAACTTTTTCATAACCCTATCTTTTTTTGTTGATAGTTTTGTTCATAACTCAGCTTTGTTGATAAATGGGCTAGTTATCATCAACATGTAAACAGGTTTTGAACAACAACTTTTTACCTCATAAAATAGATATGTTATCAACAAATCCACAGAAACTAAAAAAGAAAAGAAAAATTGAATAGAATTCTCTTAAATATACATGTTAAACTTTGAGTTATGCAAAGCCTTCACCAAGAACATTTTTTTAATTTGGAAAGTTTTCTTTTGAAAACCTTCATGAAAGGAAACTTTGTTTTTGATCCCCTTCTTACATTGAAAAAAAACCTAGATGGTCTTTCTTTAGGTTCTATTAAAGGGTACGTTTCAAAGCATGCATATCTTATTGACCCGTCAACTATTACAATTGAAAAAGGGGCTGTAGTTGAGCCTGGTGCCTACATTAAAGGACCGTGCTACATTGGGAAAAACACAGTGGTGCGACATGGTGCCTACATTCGAGGCTACGTTATCGTGGGCAGCGACTCTATTATTGGCCACGACACTGAAGTAAAGCACTCTATTTTATTAAATAATGTACAGGCAAGTCACTTTGCTTATATCGGGGATTCTATTTTAGGCAATAACGTGAGGCTTGGAGCTGGCGTAAAATGTGCTAACGTCAGGTTAGATCAAAAAGAAATAACTCTTTTTTTTAATAATCAAAAAATTGCAACAAATTTGAAAAAAATGGGCTGTATTTTAGGCGATGGTGTTCAAATCGGTTGTAATGCTGTTTTAAATCCTGGTACAATAGTGGGACCTAAAAGCTATTGCCATCCTTGCATTACAGTAAAAGGAATAATAAAGCCCTTTAGTGTGGTAAAAGCAGCAAATCAAATAATAGTTGAGTCTTATGCGTAAGAAATTTTACAGCTACATGAAAAAGATAGACAGCGCAGTTAATACTGCGATTAGCAATATGGGAAGTGATTCCAAGTTAAGGCAAGCTTGTGAATATGCTTTAAATAGCGGAGGAAAGCGTTTCAGACCTTTGCTAGTACTTTCTGTTGCTGAAGCTCTCGGAAACGGCTACAACGTCTTAGATTCAGCTCTTTGTATTGAGTTCTTTCATACAGCATCTTTAATTGCGGATGACCTGCCCTGTATGGATGATGAAACAAAAAGAAGAAGCAAACCTACTGTTCATCTAGTGTATGGTGAAAGTGTTGCTCTTTTAGCTAGCTATACTTTAATTGCAGCGGCTTATGAAAAAATACACACAAATGCAGAGCAGTTAAAAGAAGTTATTGGGGAAGCTAAAGCTTATAAAATTTCAGCTAAAGCTCTTCAACTTGTTAGTAATTTAGCGGGTTTGAATGGAGCTACACATGGACAGTTTATTGACTTGTATCCACCTGATAATTCTTTAGAAACTTTACGAAAAGTTATTTATCAAAAAACAGTTACACTTTTTGAAATTTCTTTTTATTTAGGATGGTTATTTGGCGGTGGAGACACAGAAAAGCTGCCTTTGGTTAAGGCGTGTGCTTACCATTTGGGTATGGCTTTTCAAATAGCAGATGATCTTAATGATTTAGATCATCCTACGGACAAAAGTAATTTTGCTAAGCTTTTAGGAATCGACCTCTCTCTTCAAGAGCTAAACGAACACCTTTTTCAGTATGAAGCTCATTTAAAAGAATTAGGTTTGGACTCTCCTGAAATGCTTTTTTTCGCGAAGGCGTTGCAAAAAGGCGCCAAAGTTTGACGCCTAATTTTTTAAGCATTTACAGGTTGACTTGGATTAATTGTCTCTAGAATTTTTTCTTCAAGCGCTTGTAAAAGCTCTGGCTTTTGCTTGAGCTCTTCTTTAGCGGCTTCCCTTCCTTGACCTAACCTTGTTCCGTTTAAACTAAACCAAGTTCCTCTTTTTTCAACGATATTTAAATCAACTCCAACATCTAAAAGAGAGCCAATGTGTGAAATACCTTCATTAAAAAGAATATCAAACTCAGCAACTCGGAAAGGAGGAGCCATTTTATTTTTTACTACTTTTACTTTAGCTCTAATGCCAAATTCAGTGTTGTCACTTCCCTTCAAGCTGGAAATTCTCCTAATGTCCATTCGAATAGAAGAATAGAATTTTAAAGCTCTTCCTCCTGTAGTTGTTTCAGGGTTACCAAACATCACTCCAATTTTTTCTCTAATTTGGTTGATAAAAACAGCGCTTGTATTACTGCGAGATAAGCTAGAGGTGAGTTTTCTTAGGGCCTGAGACATCATGCGAGCTTGAAGTCCCATGAATGAATCTCCAATTTCACCTTCCAATTCATTTTTGGGAACTAATGCGGCAACAGAGTCAATGACAATAACGTCCACCGCATTAGATCTCGCTAGCGTTTCAGCGATATTTAAAGCTTCCTCACCGCTATCCGGCTGAGAAATCATAAGTTGATCTACGTCTACCCCAATTTTTTTAGCGTAAACAGGATCCAGTGCATGTTCTGCGTCAATGTAGGCGGCTATCCCCCCTTTTTTTTGAGCATTTGCCACAATATGAAGTGCAAGTGTTGATTTACCTGAAGATTCTGGTCCATAAATTTCAACTACTCTTCCTCTTGGGATCCCTCCAATTCCTAACGCTAAATCTAAGGAAACAGCCCCTGTTGGTATTACACCGATTTCTTTGATAGAAGATCGGTTGCCTAAGCTCATGATAGCTCCCTCTCCAAATTGCTTTTGAATTTGAGCTATAGCCAGTTCAAGAGCTTTTTTCTTTCCGATGTCATCACTCATAAGGTAATTCTCCTTTTTTAATTTAATTACAAGTTTGAATGTATCTTTTGTTGTCGTCAAGAAATGCATTTCTTTCTTTTCTGATTCTTAGTAAAAAAAAGATCAAAAGGAGATTGTTATGATTCTTGTAGGTGATGTTGGAGGGACAAAAACAAGGTTAGCGATTTTTAAAGCAGAAAAGCCCCTTCACTGTTTACATGAAAAAAGCTTTTCTTCTCAAAACTATCAAGGCCTCGGCCTTATTATAAAAGAATTTTTAAAGGACCACCCTTTTGAAGGAGATGTTGCTTGTTTTGGGGTGGCAGGTCCAGTAAGAGCTAATCGCATACAGGCAACGAATTTACCTTGGATTATAGACGCTAAGGAGCTAGAAAAAGATCTTAGTTTAAAGAAAGTTCATCTCATTAATGATTTAAAAGCTAATGCATGGGGGCTTCGTTCTTTAGAAGAAAAGGAGTTTGCTCTTATTAATGAGGGAGAAAAACACGAAGGAAATGCAGCATTAGTTTCAGCTGGCACTGGTCTTGGCGAGGCAGGTCTGTACTGGGATGGTAAAACTCATCTCCCTTTTGCTTGTGAAGGAGGACATACTGACTTTGGTCCAAGAAATGATTTAGAAGTAGAATTGTACTCTTATTTAAGAAACAAATATGGTCATGTTTCTTGGGAGAGAGTAGTCTCTGGCCCTGGCATCTACGAGTTGTATGAGTTTTTAATTCAAACGGGAAAAGAAAAGAGAACTATTGAGTTTCCTGATAAAGGAAAAGCCCCCAAAATTATTTCAGAAAAAGGAGCAGATGAAAGTGATTCTGCATGCGTGAGGGCTTTACATTGGTTTATATCCTTGTATGGAGCAGAAGCTGGAAATGCTGCTTTAAAGTTCTTGTCACTTGGAGGGGTATACATCGGAGGTGGGATAGCGCCTAAAATCATCGAGGTAATAAAAAAAGATGCTTTGCAAGGAGTAAACTCTTTTAAGAAGAGCTTTTCTAATAAAGGAAGAATGAAGGACTTATTGGAACAAATGCCCATAAAAATTGTCTTAAATGAAAAAACGGCTCTTTTAGGAGCTTTTGAATTTGCTTTTATGCAAGAGGGATACTAGAAATCAAATCCGGACTTAAGAGTAAGACCATGTAAATAGAGATCCGTTAGCGCTGTTGTATCAAGAGCTGTGGTCGCGAGTGTTGCTCGCATAACATTTTGATCAAACATAACTTGAAAGTTGTATTTGGCGCTTAGAAAAAAGTGGCACCTGTCTTTGTTAAAGTTAATTCCCCAGTTGATCCCCCCTTCCATTTCCAGAGTAGACCTCAATACTTTTATAACTTGATTATTGTAACTGAAAATAGTTTCTTGAAAATTTGTAACGTTATTTTCATCATGAGAGACTTTGTAGTCTGTATAAAGGATTGATGTTGCCATAGCAAAAAGGGCGCTGAAGTTTTGGCTGAAATACCAATTTGTGTTTAAACCGGCTTTAGGTCCGATAGACCATGAGTCAGACTGGTTGTTAGAAAAAACAGGCATAGCATCGATAGTGTAATCTACATTAAACTTTTGATCTAAAATATTGCTTCTTAAGCCAAAGCAAGTCCTAAATGTCAGCCTTTTTCCTACATAGTAGGATCGTGCGAATTCTAAATCTAAAAGGTCTAGTTTAAAGTTCCACTTTGCTTTAGCATCACTTGCTAAAGCTGTATTATCTTCGTGCAGCCAAATAGGAAAAAAAGAAGTAACTTGAGACTGGTTATTAACAAAATGAAGCCTTGTATAAGTGAAGTAAATATCAAAACCGGAAGCATTATTTTTTAGTTGAGATCCAAGAATAAAGCCCGGCTCATAGTCAAAGTCCATTTTCAAAATACGAGATCCGATAAAAGAATTATTCTGGTTAGAAACTCCCCAATTTAACCCTTCTTGAGAGGTATACCAATAGATAAAAGAACCGTCTAAATGAAATGACCAGTTTGTTTTTAGGCTAACACCATTTGACTTATTATACCCTTCTGTTAGCGTAGACTGTCCCCAAAGTGCCAAGTTACTAAAGGAAAAAAATATCCATAGAATTACATGTTTTTTCATTTAAAAATCTATTCTCCCCGATACTGTTAACCCATGCAGATAAAGGTTGGATAATTCTTTAGAAGTGGAAAAGAAAAACTCATCAGCAAATAGTGCCATTCTATTTTGGTTGAAAAAGACTTGAAAATCATATGAGACTGCAAAATCAACATACCATTTACGGTCTGCAAAAAAACTCCCCCAATCAAACCCTAGTGCAAACTCTGCATTAGGGGTTAATGCCTTTACTGTGTCTTTAGCTTTGATATTGATAATGCTCGGGTTTTCAACCTGGCTTTGTATATTTTTTAAGTTAAATTTTGTATATAGCAAAGAGCCAAATGTCTTAGCAAAAATGCTGAACCCCTCACCTAACATCCATTTTGCGTGTAACCCTAGGCGGGTTCCTATTCCCCAAGAGTCGGAATTATTCTTAGATGTAGGAGATAGATTAGAATACGTATAGGAAACATTATATTCTTGATCAATAATACTTGCTCTAAGTCCAGCAAAGGAACTAAAAAGCAATTTTTTGCTTACAAAGAACTCTCTTACTAGGTTGGCATCCACTAAGTTTAACGATAGCCTCCACTTTGATGAAGTGGTATCCGCAGATGTTGAGGTATTTAGCCAAAGAGGCTTTAATTTTCCAATAGGAGAGTTGGGTGCCGCTGAAAACTGGCTTTCTGTAAAGTAAAGCCAGGTATAAGCTGCGCTGAACTGCCAATCATCATAAGAAGATTTATATCCAGCTAAAACCTTAAATCCAGGCTTATACTTGTACTTCATTTGAATGACAGTGGAGTCAATGGGAAGACTGGTACCTTGTGGCTGTGTTATTGCAAGTTCCATCCCTTCTTGTCTTGCCTGCCACCAAATAAATGAACCTTTTAAAAATAAATTCCATCCTTGATGTACCTCTACTTCATGACCTGCATTGTAAGATGCTTTTAAGTCATCTGCGTGCGATAACGTATAGAAAGTAAAAGATAGGGTTAAAATCCATTTTAACATGTATTTACTCACTTAAAAATCAAATTGAGCTTTAACTGTCAGTCCATGCAGGTAAAGATTGTTACTACTATTTGTAAGTTGATTGTTATAGGTATCAAGTAAGTTTCTCATCATATTTTGATAGAAAAAAACTAAAAAATCATAGCTAACTTTAAAATCAATATGGAATTTTTTATTTATTAAATAGCTTCCCCAGCCAAGACCTAGATTTAACTCTACATTTGACCTTAAGGTATCCTTTTTTTCAGAGGCGCTAATCCTTGTTTCATCTGGATTAGCTATGCTTTTTTCGTAATGGTTAACTCTATATCTGGTATATAGTAGGCTTGCTGATGCATTGCCAATACCATAGAATCCTAATCCTAAAAGCCAATCACTACTTATTCCCATATTGGGACCAATAGCCCATGAATTCGATTTAGAACTGCTTTCTACAAAAAAGGAAGTAATAAAATAATTAGCTTTGAGCCTTTGATCTATCCATGCTGCCCTCACACCAAAAAATGGTTGAAAATTTAGCCACCTTCCCACTATGTATTTTGATGAAAAACTGCCATCTAAAATATCTAAATCTAATTTCCATGTGGAGTTAACAGAACTTGCTTGCGCAGTATTTGATGAATTCAGCCAAATAGGAAGTAAACTACCACCTGTACTTGCAGGTGCACTGAATCTTGTAGTTTGGTAAAGCCTTGTGTATTCGATCTTCCCTACTATTTGATCAAATTTATATCTATATCCAAGAGCAACTTTAAATCCTGGTTTGTACTTAAAGCAAGTAGTTAACAAATTACTGGATACAGAGGGAAGAGGTGTGCTGTTTGTTGGATTTTCTAAAGCAATTTCTAAACCTTCTTCTCTAGCTTGCCAGTAGATAAAACTCCCCTGAGTAAAAAATTTCCAAGCGTTATTTACTTTGATTTGAGCGGGTGCGTTATAGATTCCGTTCTGTGTTTTTTCTTGAGAAATAGCATTAATGGAATGAAATCCCAAAAGTAAGAAAAAAAAGTAACAAATCAGCTTCATGTAGGACTAAAATTTTTATCATTTTCATAGCCTTTTTCATGATTTCTGACAAAAAAAAAGCCAGACTTATTAAAGCCTGGCTTTTTTTTACAAAGTGTAGATCGATGACTAGAAGTCAAATCTTACAGTAGCTGTTAAACCATGTAAGAATAGATCTCCGTTATTAGTAGCACTTACACCTTGGCTAACATCATCAAAAAATGTTCTAAACACATTTTGATTCCAGAAAACATGGAAGTCATAGCTAGCTGCTATATCAACATGCCAGTTGTTGTTATCAAAATATGTTCCCCAACCAAGACCCATTTGGTACTCAGCATGAGGTCTTAAAACTCTAATTTTTTCTTTAATATCAATAAGAGTTATGTTTGGATCAGTTGCATCTGTTTCAGTTGTAGTAACTTTATATCTTGAATAAAGTAAGTCTGCAGCAACATTACCGAAAACTCTAAATCCTAATCCAAGAATCCAGTTAGAATCTAAACCAGCTCTAGGCCCTAGCGCCCAAGAGTCTGACTTGTTTCTCTCAGTTGTTTGAGTAGTTGGATTCTCTACAGGTGTATAATGCAGTCTGTATCTTTGATCTATTAAAGCAAGTCTTGCACCAAAATGAGTTCTAAAAGTTAGGTGTGTACCTACATAATAAGATCTAGCAAGCGCAGCATTAACTGTATCAAGGCTTAGTTTCCATCTAGAAGATGCCGCAGTTGCGGATGTAACATTGTTTGGATGAGCTCTAGTTGGTAGTAAAATTCCGCCAGCAGGGCTTGTTGTAGAAGTTCTTCTTGTAAAGTGAAGCCATGTGTACTCTACAAAACCATCCCAGTCATCATGTGACATGTTGATGCCTAATAATGCTTTAAATCCTGGCTCATAGCCAAAGTCAGGGTAAATTACTTTACCATTTACAATAGGTAAAGCTGCAGCACTGTTATCAGAAATAGCCATTGCCATATCTTCTTGACTAGCATACCAGTAAATAAAAGTACCAGCAGCATAAATGTCCCAAGAACATCTTACGTCAATTCTTGCAGGGGCATTATAAGCAGCCATCATTTGGCATGGCTTTATAGCATGACCTTGATCATAGCATGGATCGCATTGATCGTTTTTCATTCTATCATTACTTTGCGCATGAGCGTTAGCTGTGAGAAGAAGTGCAGCTACGCCGGTAAATGCTTTGAAAATCGCTTTTCTCATTTTTAATTTCTCCATTTGTTCTAACTTTAAAAATCAAATCTTACATTAAGTGTCAAACCATGCAGGT
Organism: Chlamydiae bacterium CG10_big_fil_rev_8_21_14_0_10_35_9; assembly: GCA_002773835.1. Taxonomy (GTDB): domain Bacteria; phylum Chlamydiota; class Chlamydiia; order Chlamydiales; family SM23-39; genus 21-14-0-10-35-9. The sequence goes on from PFAC01000032.1 coordinate 8,382, forward strand.
ATAAATCACCTAAGTCAACAAAATTATTTCCTAAGGAAACATCATCCGTAAATGTTCTGAACATATTTTGATTCCAGAAAATATGGAAATCATATGTTGCAAAAATATCAAAATGGAATGAGTTATCCCCAAAATAAGTTCCATATCCTAAGCCCATTTGAAAGTCTGCTATTGGCCTTAAGAAGCTAACTTTATCATTGAATTGTACAGAATAAGCAGTTGGATCAGTTGCGTTTTGTTCATCATGATTTATTTTGTATTTTGTATAAACCAAGCCTGAAGCTGCATTTCCAATTAGTCTGAATCCAGCTCCTAAAATCCAATTAGTATCAAAACCAAAACGAGGACCTAATGCCCAAGACGTAGATTTTTTATTAACATTAAAATATCTTAAAGTGCTTGCATTTCTGTAATTTGAATCTAGCTTTTGATCAATCCACTGAGCTCTTAGGCCGGCATGTGGTCTAAATGTCAACATAGTACCAACATAATATGGTCTTGCTAGTTCACAATCTAATAAGTCTAAGTCAACTTTCCATCTTTCATTTGCTCTATCTATGCGGATAACAGTTGTTCCATCTTGAACGTTATCTGGGTGAGCTTGTAAAGGATATAGTGATCCTAGAGGTAAGTTAGGTGCTGCTGTAGAGACCTTATCTGTGAAGTGAAGCCATGTGTATTGCGCATAAATTTGCCAGTTGTCTTGAGGTGTATTAAATCCTAAACCGACTTTAAAGCCAGGCTTATATTTGAAGTTAAGATCTGTTACTCGACCTGGGTTAATAGGAAGACCTGGACCGTCTGCGTCAGATAGTGATAGTGATAAACCATCTTCACTAACATTCCAGTAAATAAATGCTGCATTGATGAGCACATCCCATGCGCAGTTAACATCAATTCTCGCTGGTGAATTATATGCTGCCATTAATTGTGAAGGGCATACTTCGTATCCTTGATCATATGATTTTGGATAATCACAAGGAGCACAATTCTTGTTGTAGGATGCAGCAAATGTATTTGATGTTGCAAGGGTTGCAACTGTTACTAGTGCAGTGTTGAGGAACTTGCGTAACATGTTTCGATCTCCGGTTTTACTTTTAAATTTTTGAAAACTTAAAAGAAAGTTATGACTTATGTTCTATTTTTTCAATAAGATTTTACCACTGCACTAGAGAGATTTTTTTTTAGAAGAAATTTAACTTTATCAGCTTGCTTGCCTGTTTTTTTGTATTTGATTTTTTTTTTTTTTTATTCCATATCTCAGTTATGAATTACATTATGAAGTTTTACATCCTTTTTTTTGTTACAACTCTTTTTGCACAAGAGGCTGCTATCAATCTTATTAACGATTCGCCTTTTTCTTTAAGAGTTTCAGTGCAGTCTGCAAATGGTGCATATTTGGGTGGTGACAAAATAGCGCCAGGTGAGTTTAAACGATGGACGACTGCATTTAAACCAACTGATCTAGATGTTCCTGATACGCCAAATGCATCACTTACTCCTTTTACTGTAATATGGAGATGCGAGCAGGGAGATTTTTATTCTATGTGTGACGATGTTTCTCCAGGATCTCTGGTAAGAGCTAGTATTTGTCCCGGCGCACATTACTGTAAGCCTAAAGAAAAAGAAGTAAAATGCCCTGAATGTAAATGCGAATGTATTTGTCCTAAAGAGTGAATTAGAAAAGGACTACCTTGCTTAATTTTTTGTCATGCGGCTCTGTTGGAATAATTTTTAGCGACTGTTCTTTAAAGCCCAATCCAATGGAAGTCCCTTCGAAGCTTGCTAAAAGTTTATCATAAAACCCCTTTCCATAACCTAACCGAGATCGTTCTTCATCAAATGCAAGCCCAGGAACAAAGATACAGTTAATGGAGGTTAAGGGAATTTCAGAACATTTTTTAGGTATAGGTTCAAAAATTCCAAAGCAATTTTTTTCAACATCAGTTGACGGTTGATCTACTTTAAAAACTTTTAGCTCATTATTGATGATCTTAGGAAGGTATAGCCTACTTTGCGAAGAAAGAATAGCGTTAACTTTTTGCAATGAAATTTCTGACTGAAATGAATAAAACGATAAAATAGTGAGGTTACTGCTTAGTTTTTCAAAAACAAAGCTTTCTAGGCTTTCTTCAGCTGATTTCCTTCTTTCGAAAGAAATATTTTTACGTATTTCTTTCATGTAAGATCTTAAATTATCTTTATTCATAGGATAGGCTTTGAGTTATTATACGTTACTTTTTGTAAGAATATGCCGTTGCCGTCAAAAAGAGTAGCTACTCCTTTTCCATTTGTGACTTCGGAAACAGGCTCAGGGTTTCCTTTTCGAAAATACTTTCCAGAAACTAGATGATCATTTTCATATTCCTCTACCATCATCAAACTACCATCACAATACCAACAAATGCTAGGCCCGTTTTTTTTGTTTTTACAAAAGTGTTTTTGGCTTTCCATGTTACCATTTTGATACCATGTTTGAACATTTCCATGAATTTGATCATCGACCCAGTCAATGGTATATTTTAAGATGTTTTCAGAAGATGATTCTTCTGAAATAAAGTATTCAGATTCGGTGCCTTGTTTTTTCCCATGGATCATTACGTAAGAATTTAATAATCGCCCTTCTTTATTAAACAATTGAATGAGGCCATTTTCAGATCCATTTTTATATTCAATAAGTTGATAAGAATTTTTATCTAATACAACTAGTTTAGCTCCATTGCCACTTTGAATATTGCAAATAGATTGAAAATTTTTATCATAGTATTGCCCTGTAATAAGTTTTCCTGATTGATACTCTTCGATGGCTAAAGGCGATTCATTTTCCCAATAAACTAATGAAGTTCCATTTATTTCATTATTTTGAAAGTAGGTTTTTCTTTTCAGTGCCATGTTTTCAAAGTATTCAAAATAAATTCCATCTATAAGACCACTTTTATATGGAATTTTCTTTTTTACATTGCCATTGCTGAAATAATGAGTTGCCTCTCCTGATATTAAACCATTTTCATAAGGTATATTAGCTATTAAATTTCCTTGTTCATCATAAGCTTTTGCGGGGCCATCGAAGAGCCACTTTTCTTGAGAGGAGATATCCAGGTCCGCAGGTCCCCCAGCTACTTTTGCCTCAATTTTAAGAAATCCATTTATATACCACTCTTTATATGGACCACTAGCTCTCAGGTTAACCCCTTCAAGAAACTGCTTAATTTTTCCATTGGGATGGTAGCTTGTCAAAATAGTTTTTGCGTGACCGTCATTTGCTTTACCAAAAATTCGTACAATCTTTTGAAATGGTTGAGGGGACAAAAAGTCAACTTCTTTATATTGGGCTAACTTTTCTTCCGAACTAATTGTTTCAGTAAGTCCATTTTGATCAACAGTTTGTATACGTACTAATGTATTTGGTTCTACTGGTTGTCTATGGCAACTTAAAAAAAGAAGTGAAAGTAAAAAAATATTTAAAAGTTTCATGGCTTTCTAAAAAACTCTCTTTGTAAAAAAGCTAAGTTCAATTCATAGCGATTTTCTTTTTTGTTAAGTTCTAAATCATAAATTACAAACTGCGGTGCTTTTGGTTTTTCTAGCACATTTAAAAAAGAAAAGGTATCACCTAAAGTTGCTTCTACAGGTGCTTGTAAGCAATATTTTGTTTCTTGAACTTGTTTATATTTTTGGGGTTTATCTTGAATAAAGTTAAGTTTGTTTTGTGTAGAAATTCTTTCTAATTTTTTAGATAAACTACTTTCAACATCAAATAAAATTTGTGTTGAAATTTTTTGCAAATCTTTCACTTCATCATGCAAAAAAACAAAATTGTTAAGTTTACTCAAAAAGTTTTGTTCAGTATCAAAATATTTTTCTAAAAAATCTTTCCTTGATTTTCTTTTCTGGTAGGTTTCTGAAGTGATAATTTGCAAGGAACGTAGCTTATCTTCTAACCTTGCATAGTTTGCATACTCAATAAAACTGAAAAACATAATTAAAACTGTTGGAGCTGCGAAAACCAAAAAGATCCATGAAACATTATGTTTTTTTAAAAAATATTTTCCTAATTTTGTAAGCATTTTTTTAACTTCTGGGGGTAAAAGAAAAGGTTACAAAAACCCCTTCACAATCAACTTGAAAAGGCATTTTCTTATTTATAAAATGATCTTGCTGCAATTTTTTTTGAAACTCTAAAGCACTTTCATGATTTAGAAATTTCAATTGTACGTTAACTTTAGCTGCATAGTTCTTTTTTAAATTTTCTATCGTAGGAAAGGATTCCAATTGATAATGAAATTTTTCTAAAGAACAATTTTTATTTAAATAATTATTGTTTAACCATAACAGCACATGTTTAGCATCTTTAGTTCCTATAGGAAATACAAATGGCCTATTTTCATTTGTCAAAGTAGCTTCAAAATTTTCCAAGTTCGTTTCAAGACCATTTTCTTTATTGGAAACATATTGTCTTTCCATTAATTCACTGTCTTTTTTTTGAATCATTTCCAAATGGGAATACAGTTTATTTTCCCACTTTTTGAAATATTCATTCTTCATGGCAAACATCAATAAATTAACACAAAGGCATAAAGCAGCAGCTCCTATCACCTTTAAAGCAAATTTCCTGACTTGTTTTTTAGGCACTGAGTCATTTTGAAAAAACTGCACTGAATTTTCATCTTGGACAAGGCTATCTATTGCAAGACCAATAGGTATAGCGTGCATTTTTGAAATGTTGTTAGGAATATCAATAAAAGAAGCAATTTTATTGGTTAGGTCTGAAAATAAAAAAGGCCTTGCATTTTCAACATGTTTAAGGTCTCCAAGTAAAAGTATGTTTAGTTTTTCAGTTTTTGCTCTTTGTAAAAAAGAAAAATATACATAAGTGAGCTGTTGTCTTAATTGCAGTAAGGGTTTTTCTTCTCTTGTTTCCTTTTCATTATTTAAAAACTCTACGTAATTTTTTACATATCGCAAAACTTCTGTCCCAAAGGTAATTTCATGAAAGGAATCAATTGCATTGTCTAAAACAAGAACACAAGAAATCTTTTTAGCTCCAAAATGAAAAATTATCCCATCTGTATATCCAGTTGCATATGCATTAAAAAACCTAACAAGTGCATTTGAAACAGAGCTTAAATAACGCGGATAAATATGAAAACGTTCCAATCTAAGGCAAATGTTTTCAATTTTTTCTTTGGTGGTTTTTACTACTTGAACTTCCTTTTGATTCTTTCTAAAAAGAAAAACACTAACAGAGCGATTTTTATAGAAATTTGAATCTTGCATTTCCTGAAAGCTAATTCCCTTTTTTATTGCTTTAGGATTATCTACTGGAAATTTTATCTTCTCTATTATCACGTCTGAAAGGTCGAGCCCTGCGACAAGATTTTTTTTAGCAAACAAGTGCTTATAAAGTTTCTTTAAGTTTTTTGTGCCATCTATAGAAATTGTTTGAAGTTTAGTGATGGAAAAATTTTTTTTAGCAACTTTTGCTAAAAGAACACGATCTCCATCTATATAAATGCCGACTTTTTTCATAAGTTGAAACTTTTAAAATTTTCTTAAGAAAGGATAACTGTTTTTATTACTTTCTTAAAAGAGACAAGAAATTTTTGATGTGAGATAAAAAGTTTTGAAAAAATTGATGTTATGCTAATTTATTAAACAAAAAAAATAAAATTATGTTAGCTAACATTATTCACTTAATTTTTGTTTCGTATACAGTAATGCTATTTATTAGGGTTGTTGGTTCCTGGTTTCCAAACTATCAACATCACCCTTTTATGAGGTTTGTATATCACTATACAGAGCCTTATTTAGCTTTTTTTAGAAAAATTATCCCTCCACTAGGGGGAGTCTTGGATTTGAGCCCTATTTTAGGGTTTCTTTTACTAGGCATTCTTGAAAGAATCATACTTTTGATTGTCACATGAGTTTTAAAAAAAAATTTTACCTTGGGTCTTTGGAGTTATCTAATAACATTTTTTATGCTCCGTTAGCTGGGTGCTCTGATCTTGCCTTTAGGAAGATGAGTAAAATATATGATCCGGGCTTATTCTTTTGCGAAATGGTAAAAATGGATGCATTAATTCGTTATGATCCTAATACCTTCAGGTTGCTCGACTATACAAAAGATATGCATCCTATTGGAGCCCAAATTTGTGGAAGTAAACCAGAAATAGCTTATCACAGTGCAAAAATAATTGAAGACTTAGGGTTTGATGTAATTGACCTAAATTGCGGGTGTCCAGTTGATAAAGTTACTAAAGATGGAAGCGGATCTGCATTACTCTCTCATCCAGAAAGAATTGGAGAAATTCTGCATGAAATGGTGGCTGCTGTAAAAATTCCCGTAACAGTAAAGATTCGAGCGGGTTACGATGACCAATCAGTAAACGCTCCTGAAATTGTAACTATTGCTGAAAAGGCAGGAGCCAAGTGTATAACAGTTCATGGAAGAACAAGAAAGCAAGCTTATAAGGGTTTGGCTGATAGAGATGTGATCAAAGAGTGCAAGGCTAGGGCCAATACTATTTACGTCTTTGGAAATGGGGATATATTCGATGTTCCAAGTGCTCATCATATGTTTGAGCATACTGAGTGCGATGGTATTGTTATTTCTAGAGGTTCTATGGGGCAGCCTTGGATTGCAGATGATATTCGAAGATACTATGAAAGTGGAGAAGTGGTAGAACGAGATACAAATGCAATTAAGGAACATCTCCTCAAGCATTTTCAATATATTTTAGAATATAAATCAGAACGTAAAGCTTTGCTTGAAATGAGAAAAGTAGGTTGTTGGTATTTAAAAAACTGTGTCGGAGTGAAACAAATTCGACAAGAGCTTAATAAAGCATCCTCAACACAAGACATGCTAGATTTAATCCACAACTTTTCATGGGAAGAATCAAATGAAAGAACTACATGTGCAGTTTAAAGGGATTGTTCAAAATGTAGGCTTCAGGGCTCATATTCAAAAGGCTGCCAATAAAAGAAATATTACGGGTTATGTGAAAAATTTAAAAGATGGATCTGTTGAGTTGGTAGCTCAAGGTGAAGAAGAAGAATTACAAAGTCTTTTTGAGGAAATTAAAAATAACCCAGGCAGCGCAAAAATTGATTCTGTAAAGTCATCAGTAACGGCGCCATTAAAATCTTACAATGCTTTTTCTGTTCAGTATTAACTAATCACTATCTTTAAGTTTTTTTTCAAAAATTTTCAAAAGCCTATCGATATTATATTGTGAGTCCTTAAATTCAGGGAGGGCTTTTTTCTTTTCTTTGAGGGTTTTTTCCCTTATCCACTTTAAGAACTCTTTTATAGACATTGTCTTAGCTCCAAGCATTTTACAGTTTTCAACCAATTCCCTATCCGAAGAGATAACTGTATATTGCATTTTTTTAGAACTATACTGAAGCTTTTCCAAAATATACTCATCGGCACTCAAACCGGAGTGTGTGTAGACAATATTTAGAAAATATAACTGATGAATGCCAAGATCAGGCGTGTTGCCATCAAAAATAATGGTAACTTCGCCGCTAAGTTTTTTAAAAATCTTTTGCAGTAACTCTAAAACAGCTTTTCTTTGTTCTTCTAGTGATTTGTCATTGCGAAAAATATGAAAAAGAAGATTGTACCCATCAATTAAATAATGCATTAATCAGTACAAAAGCGTTTCCAAAGATAGTAAAATTTTATCCAAAGCTTTTCTTCTATGCGAAATTCTATTTTTAACAGCTTCTCCTAGCTCTGCAAATGATTTACTATACTCGTGTTTCACAAAAAGTGGATCATAGCCAAATCCACCGCCCCCTTTCTCTTTAGTCAAAATAGTGCCTTCACAATAACCGGTAGCTGTTTTTTTTACCCCATCAGGAGAAGCAAGCGCTACACAACACTCGTAATAGGCATACCTGTCGTCATCCTTTAAATGGCGCATTTCTTGTAGAAGCTTTTTTCTATTATCAGCATCTGTAGCATGTTCGCCTGCATAGCGAGCAGAGAAAATCCCAGGGGCGGATTGAAGCGCAGGAACAACTAATCCTGAATCATCCGCAATTGTCCAGTGATTTAATTCTTTAGATGCATGAACGGCTTTTAAAACAGCATTTTCCTCAAAGCTTTTGCCGGCTTCATGAGGGGGAACATACTTTGGGAAGTCAAGAAGAGACAATAAATCTAAATTAGGTAAATGAGACAAGATTGCCTTACACTCTCTAATTTTGTGCACATTTCTGCTGGCAATTATAAGAGTTATTGTTTTTTGTTTAGCCGATACTTCCATTTAAGTGTCCTTTTTTTCAAAACTATACAAAAAATTATTTTCGATCGAAATAATTTTGTATTTCTTGAATAGAAAAGTTTTCATTTTGAAATGAAA
>PFAC01000061.1 GCA_002773835.1 Chlamydiae bacterium CG10_big_fil_rev_8_21_14_0_10_35_9
TGGCTGTTCTACTGGCTGTTCATTTTTTGCGGCCTGCATCTTTCTTCTGGTAGCTGCAAAAATTGACGTCGAAATTAAAACTATTGCTAAGATGCCGTTTTGTAGATTCCAAAAACTAGAAGAATTTGAGTTTTGTTCAGGTCCACCTGTTAGATTTTGCTGTAAATTTTCTTCAGAAAAATGGTTATCAGAATCAGGACCGGGTAAAAGCAACCTAGAAGATGATAGAGAATATGATGTAGAGACAGCGGTTATAGTATGGTTTGCTAAATTCTGAGCAATAAGTTTGAAGTGACTATATACTATAGAAGACATTTTACTTAAGCTTGCAAGCGATGGCATAGGAGGCTGCAAAAGAGAGGAGGTATTGGCAAGAAGTAAAGATGAGTTGTAACTATTAGGGATAGCTTCCGGCTCATCTATCTTCTCTTCATCTGCTAAAAAATATTGATAAGTTAAATAGCCTAAGGATAAGGCTCCAGCTATTAATCCTATTTTTAATAAAGTGCTTCTATGTTTTTGAAGAAAAGTCTTAGAAGCTGTTTTGCTCTCTTTGGTTATGATAGGCTCTTGAGGGATTGGCTTAAGGGGTGGTTTGGGGGCTTTAGTTTTTGGGAGAGGAGGAGTAACTACTTCTATTCTTCTAGTAAATAGATGTCGGAGATTCTGAACTAAGTCTAAAACTAGAGCTTTTACAAGAAAAATTACAGTAGCAATTTTAATAATTTTTAAAACTAGCTTTTTCTCTTTAAATAACTCAGCTGTATTTGGAAAAGATAGTGAGGTGGTAGATAGAGAAAAATTTGTAGTATTAAATTTCATAATTTTTTTTCTAATTAAAAAAAGATGATTTTATCATAAAAAGGACTAAAAATGTCGTTTTTAATTATTAATAAAAAAATCAAAAAAAATATAAGTAATTAAAAATTAGATTTTAAAAAGAGCTCTTTCCAATAATAGGAATCTAGTAAATCCTTGTTTTCTCTTTGCAAAATATGGAAGGCAACATATAAGGCTTCAATAGAGGCTAACCCTTTTTGTGGATCTATGCAGCCTGTCTGCCTTCTTGGGTAGGCCGTTATATAGTTGCTGGGGATAGAGCGCTTTTCGACGCCTGGAGGAATCTGTTTTTCCATTTTTTGTGCGAGGGCCCAGGTGCCATCTAAAAGAATAAGCCCTTTATCTTTGTCTTCAGAAGTAAGAGGAGGGCCTTCCATGGAAAGACAAATATAGTTGTTTAAATTAGGTAGGGGATTTTTTAAGGGATAAGTGAAAAAAAGAAAGTTTTCTTTTTTTTCTAGTCCTCTTAAGCTGCATTTTTTTAAATTTTCTTTTCTATGCCTGATAATTACTGTAGGTGGAAAAGTATGCATTTTTTTAAACAAAGGTTTGAATGATGACAATAAGAATACTAGTTTTGTCTATTTTATTTTGTTTTAATATATTATATGCAGAAACTATAACATGGTATTCTAATTTAGAAAAAGCCAAACAAATAGCACTTAAATCTAAAAAACCTCTTTTAGTTTTTTACAAAGACCAATCAAATTGGTCTTCTAAAATGGAAAAACTTTTTGAGGATCCTTTTTTTCAAAAAAAGGCTAAAAGCCTTTTTGCCTTTTGTAAGTTAGATAAAAAATTATCAAACTCTTCTTTTACACCTAAAGTTACACTTTTGGATCTAGATTATGGTGTAATTACGGAAGTTGGGTATATGCCTTTTAGCTCAGAGAAATATTTGGTATATCTTCAAGACAAAATTGTGAACTATTTGCAAATTAAACAAGTAGCCCTTTCCTCTAAATCAATCGATTTAAAGAAAGCATATCTAAACGCATTAGAACAGGGATGTTTACATTTTCAAAAAGAGATACTAAATAAAGGAGCGTCTCAAAATATTCCATTTTTTCTTTTAGCTAAATTTGAAAGTCTTTTACAAACCTCTTCCATGGAAGATGCTGAAATGTTTGCTATAAAAGAACAAATGCAAAAACTGGATCCCAAAAACTTACAGAAGTTGCATTATGGTATTGCTATATTGGAGTTCCAAAAACTTGCTTTTTCACCAGCTGGTGAAAAAGAAGTAATCGTCCCTTTACTTAATTATATTGAGCAATATGGGAAAAAAGATAAAAAAGACCTTTGGAAAGTCCATTTGACAATATCACAATACTTGTCGGGTAAAAAGAAATATCATGAAGCTCTTTTCTATTGTAGAGAAAGTTATAAAAGTGCCCCTAAGAAAATTAAAGGAAAGATCCTCGAAACAATCAAGTACCTTAAACCGAAAGTTAAAGTGAATAAGTAATTTTTACTTATCAAAGACTTTATGAGATGTCAAAGTTAAAAGGTTTTTAGGTACTTCAAATAAAAACCTTGAAGGATTTGTGACTATTGGCTTTCCCATTTTTTTTCTTTTTCTCGCCATAGTCATAAAAAGCTTTTCCCTGCACCTTGTAATCGCTACGTAAAAAAGTCTCCTTTCCTCTTCAAGGCCAGTTTGCATGAGACTTTTTTCATGAGGTAAAATATGGTCTTCTAATCCACATAGAAAGCAGACAGGAAATTCCAGTCCTTTAGAGCTATGAAAAGTCATTAATTGTACAGCATCATGTTTGTGTGAAGCCTTATTATAAGTGTTTTGCCTTGCTAAAATGGAACTCGATATGAAGTCTTCTAAAGAAGGGTCTTTACTTTCTTCTTCATAAAACTCTACAGAATTAATAACCTCTGTAAGGTTGTCCAATTTAAACTTACGCATCTTTTCACTTTTAACATCTTCTTCAACAGCTCTTTTCATTTCAATTTTTTCAATAAACCATGTAAGGGCACCTTTTAAGGATTCGTTAGTGAATTTTTCCTTAGCACTGTGGATGGTTTGCATAAATTCAGTAATACTAGTTTTTGCTTTTGCTGTGATAGGAAGCTCTAAAATATCCTCAGAAATTTCTTGTAAGACTTTCCAAAGAGAAATTCCCTTGGTTCGATTATATTCTGTTAAAACTGCCAAAGTCTTATCGGAGATGCCTCTTCGGGGGACATTGATAATTCTTAATAAGGCTTCTTCATCTTTTTCATTGGAAATGAGTTTGAGGTAGGCGAAAAGATCCTTAATCTCGCTTCTTTCTGCAAATTCTAACCCTCCAAAAATAACATAGGGGATACCTCTTACCCATGTATCATTTCTTTTCCAACTAGCCTGCATAAGTTCAAGCTCAAAGTTTCTAGATAAGATATTAGACCTATACAATATAGCTATATCTTTGAAGTTATAACCTTCTTTTTTTAGTTGGAGGATCCTTTCGACTACGCTTTTAGCCTCAGCCTGTTCATCAGGAGCATGGAATAAAGTAATAGGCAGGTTGGTTTTATTGCGAGAAAATAAGGTCTTAGAGTGTCTTTTAGAATTGTTGGCGATGACGCTGTTTGCTGCATCCAATATGTTTTGTGAAGAACGGTAGTTTTCTTGAAGTTTTACGATTAAATCAGCTTTAAACTCTAAAATATTTTGTATGTCAGCTCCTCTCCAACCGTAAATAGACTGATCATCATCTCCGACAACAAATAGATTGTTATGTTTTTTTGCTAAACTTTCTGCCAGTTGAAACTGTATAGGGTTAGTGTCTTGATATTCATCAATCATGATGTACCTATACTTATCCTGATACTTTTCTAATACATCTGTAAAGCAGTTGAAAAGCTGAACTGTCAACGTGAGTAAAGAATCAAAATCTAGGGCGTTATATGCTTTTAACGACTTTTCCAACCTATCCGCCACTTCCTTGATTTCTTCCTCATCGCAAGCGGTTCCTTGGTTTTTAGCTTGAGAGATTTGATCATAGACAGGAGAGAGGGATGTGACGTCTTCTACTTTAAGATGGTCTTTAAGTATTTCTTTTAAGATCCTTTTAATATCTTTTTCATCATAGAGGCTGAAGTTTTGAGTAAATCCTAAGTGATGTATTTCTTTTCTTAAGATTTGTAGGCAAAAGCTGTGAAAGGTGAATAAAGAAACTTTTTTAGAAAGGCTCTTTCCTATTAATAACCCAAGTCTTTCTCGCATTTCTTGAGCCGCTTTATTTGTAAAGGTTAGTCCTAAAATGGACTCAGGTGAGATTTTTTTTTCCTGTATTAAATAGGCTATGCGGGTTGTGATAACTTTTGTTTTACCGCTTCCGGCTCCAGCAAGGACTAAAATCCTTCCATTAATCGATGTTACAGCTTTCTTTTGGTCAGGATTTAAAAGTTTAAGTTCTTGCATTCGGCTGTTTAACTTTTTGAAGAAGGCTTACTAGCTCAGACTTCACTTCTTGCATTTTTACAAGTTTTGCCTTTGGCCTCGGCCTAACAATAATCCAAAGATTTGGGTGAAGAAAGTTTTTACTTAACCTAAAAGATTCTCTTACAATGCGTTTGAATCGATTTCTTTCAGGAGACTTTCCAAATTTCTTAGAGGCAACTATGCCAAGTTTTAGTGTAGTATTTTCTTGAATTAAAAAATCTACAACTACAAAGCTACCCCTAATACGATTTTTTTCCTTTGTGACCCTAGCAAATTGGTGTGTTTTCTTGAGTCTATAAGAAGTAGGAAATTTAAAATCTAGACGGCCAATGATTTGCGACCCTTCTTTCTTCTTCGGCTGATTACCTTGCGGCCATTGGCAGATTTCATTCTTGTTCGAAATCCATGAGTCTTTTGGCGTCTTCTTTTGCTTGGCTGATATGTTCTTTTCATGAAATATTTCCTTATCTTTTGTCATTTTTGCTAAATAAAATAACTAATTTGGAGAAGAAAAGCAATACAGATTGAAAAGAATCTCAATTTGCGCTATAAAATTGTCCTTTGAATATGAGGTTAAAAGAATTTTATGAAAGTTAGAGCTTCAGTGAAAGCCGATCCTTCTAAAGGGGACAAGATTGTTCGCAGAAGAGGAAGGCTATACGTAATCAATAAAAAAGACCCAAGACGAAAACAAAGACAAAAAGGACCAGCTAAGAAAAAATAGAGGTAGTAATGGCCAGAAAAGCAATGATTGCTAAACAAGAGCGTCGTCAACGTCTTGTTGACCTTAAGTGGGAAAAAAGACAAGCGCTTAAAAAAATTATTTCAGATCCTATGGCATCTGACGCCGACAAAATGAAGGCAATGACAACATTAAATAAAATGTCAAAAAATTCTTCTCCCGTAAGGTTGAGAAATCGCTGTTCTATGACAGGAAGATGCAGAGCTTATCTACGTAAATTTAAGCTTTCCCGTCTCTGCTTTAGAGAGCTTGCCTCTTCAGGGCATATTCCTGGCGTGACAAAATCGAGCTGGTAATTTAGCTCTTTTTTTGAAAGTATTCCTGGAAATCGGAAGTCTCTTGAAGAGGCTTCCATTCCGGCAATTCTTCATTCCATACAAATGTTGTATTTTTTACTTTTCCTTCCATCCATTCATTTCTCAAGGCATCGAGTGTCATAGGTCCGCATTGATTATTGGACTCATCTAGGTAGTACCATAATTTATCATCTAAAATTTTCTGATATCCTTCTTCTTCGACACTGTTTTCTGTTTGTTCAAGCTCTATTGCTTCTTGCTTGTTAATTTTCATATCAGCCTCTGAAGGGATTTTTTGATTTTTAGAGGGGAGCAACAACAAAATTAACAAAGCAAAGACGGTAAAGAAAAAACCTGATAAAAACCATAGATAAGGATTTCGCTTTTTTTTACTGGCAATAAAGGAGCAAATAAACCCAATTACTGCTGCTAGGAATAAACTGATATATGGGCTCATGCATATGATCCTTTTTTACTTTATCTAATAGAAACCTACTTTTCCCATCAACCTTGTTTTTCTTTTAAACAATTTTTTTTTTAAGAAAAATGAATAGCTTTTTTCTCTTTTGAGTGCGAGCCAGTTTGATCTTTAAAATTATCCTCAGAGCATGTAAATGGTTTACCTAAAAAAAGTATAGCCGTAGAATCAGAAGGTGCATGCGCCCAAAGGTTGCCCTTAAGAGGTGCAAAAAATAAGAGCATATAAGCCAAATTGGAGAACTTTTATGTACGAAAAATTTAAAGAAATCGATGCCAAAGAATTACAACTTCCGGATACAACTTTCATTAGAGATATTGAAAGTAAGGTTTTTCAGTCATTAACACTTCAATGCTTAGCTAAAATAAAAGGGATTTCTCTTTTGGAAGGTACTTTTTTTGATTCTCTTTTAGGTAGGGAAGTAGAAAGAGTAAAAGGAATCCAAGTAGAGCAGGATCAAAAAAAACACTCTGTGAATATTCGCGTTGAGATTAATGTCCACTACGGTGTTTCTATTCCAGAAAAGTCTGAGGAGATTCAAACAAAAATTGTAGAAGAAATTAGTGCCTTTACCGGTCTTCATGTCGGTTCGGTTCACGTTATCTTTAAAAATTTAATAGCTCCTGTAGAAGAGAAAAAAGAAATTAAAGAACCTGAAATAGAGGATGAGCTGCAAGAAGAAGAATTTGAGGAAAGCTTTTAGTTGAGCAGCCCCTTGTTCCATAGGTCAAATAACTTTTGATCCTCTTTTGTAAGATCGTCTCTAGTAATATTGAATACTCCTTTCCAAAGATGCTGGTTCATGGCCATATCTTGAATTACGAGCTTTTTAAATAAACCATGATTATATGCCCAATGATTTACTAAGTGAGAAGTGTAAAAAATATCTCCAAGCTTTCCATCTTTAAAGGATATTTCATCTTCAATAAGACATTTCAACAGCTGTTCTTTGACTTGCTCTGTTTGCCGATGCATTGTTGCTTGGTCAATCAATTTATCCGGAAAAGAATTCAAGATACTAGTAATACGCTTAATAGGAGCTTGAAATTCAGAGGGAATGGAATTTGCTTTATCAACATGGTACAAGTCATGTGTCATAAAAGCTCCTGGTCCTCCGGTTAGAAAACCATCTGCTTCTTTAAAATTTTGTTCATTTTGCCCTGGGAAGGGACATTCAACAGGTCTTAAGTTTTGTTCTTTAAAATTAAGCATCATAGTAAGATCGATGGGACCTATATAAGGTAAGGGACAGACTGGTTTTTCTGGATTTTTTACTTTCATGAATATTTGATAAATAGACATTGAAGTAAAAATCATTTCCTGAGCTGCTGGATGAAGCCCTTTTTTTTCAAGACATTCAAAAATTCCAAGAAAGGGATAGTTTACCTCCTGGAGTCGGTGTAATAAAGGAGACCAGGAAATTAGCCCAGTAGTGGGAATGGGGAAAACAAAAATAGTCTGTTCTGAAGGAGGTTCTTTTTTTATTTTTTGTAAAATTTTTTGTCTCTCTTCTTTATTAAAAGATGGCTTTGTTAAATTTCTCAAATAGGTGTGAAATATTCGTTCACTTACATCATGGACTTTAAAAGTACAAAAATCACTGGGTGGAATAATAGGTGGATTGGAGTAGATAGTGTTGGCATATTGCCCAGGAAAAATTGTTATTGTCCTAAGCCCATTATGTAATTGCTCCTGATAGCTCCAAAGGAGAGCTGCAGTAGCATATTGTTTTGGAGACATCGTTCCACTTGCTGTTGCAAGAGTTGCCTGGCTTAAAAAATATGGATGTAGGGCAAGGGATGTAATGTTAGGATCAAAGAAATGGTTTCTTTTAAACCTATCTTCAAACTCTCTTTGAGGTAGAGGAGATCGATGCGCTTGATTAAAGGCAAATTGAAAAGCTGCAGGAGTAACTCTCTCAAATGTTTTCATAGCGGAAAGTTTTTGAGTAAATGATCTTAGGTTAGGAATTGACATGATGTTAAGTGTTTTTTTTAAAGTAGGGGAATTTAATAAGTGAAGAACTTTTTCTCAAGAAAGATTTTTTCTTAAATTATCGATATCTTTTCTAGTTATTCCTTTAACTTCATGAAGCTCTTTATCTGATGCTTGCTCGATACTTTTTATACTACCGAAGTGAGAAAGTAGCCTTTTTTTCTTAACAGGTCCAATTCCTTCAATGGTATCTAGCTTTGAGCTGAGAGTTCTTTTTGTTCTTTTCTTACGATGAAATCCAATAGCTACTCTATGGGCTTCATCCCTAATTTTTTGAAGCAAGGCAAGTAAAGGAGACCTTGGATTGATAATAATGGGATCTTTTTCGAAGGGGAGAAACACTTTCTCTTCTGTCATCCCTTTTGTATGTTTGGCATCTTGTTTTGCCACGCCAATTACATCAACACTAGCGATGTTGAGCTCTTTAAAAACTTGTAAAGCAATATTTAAGTGGCCTTTGCCACCATCAACGATGAGTAGGTCGCAGAAATCATTTTTTTCTTTTTGTTTTATAAAGTGCCTTTCCAGTACTTCTTTGGTGGCTCCATAGTCATCAGATCTATTAGCTTGTTTAATTTTGAAAAGCCTAGTTCTTGATTTATCGTAACTCCCATTGACAAAGCTGATCATGGAAGCTACAGGGTCCGTTCCTGCAATATTTGAGGTGTCAAAACACTCAATTCTTCTTGGGAACCTCTCTAAATAAAGAATTTCTTGTAAATCAAGAAGCATTTTTTCTTTTAAAGACTTTTCGTCTTTTTCTCTTTGGAACTGTACTTCAGCATTTTTATGTGCAAGCTCAACGAGGTCTGCTTTACTTCCCTTTTGGGGGGAGGTAAGATGGACTTTTTTCTTAGCATTTTCTGTTAATAGTTCTTGCACAATGCCTCTTTCTTCTAAAGGAATAGGGAGCAATATTTCAGAAGGAGGAGAAACTTGAAGATAGTGCTGCAGCAAAAATTGTATAATTACTTCGTCATCATTTTCTAAAATTTGATGAAAACTGAAATGTTCAGATCCTATCAGTTTGCCCTGCCTAAAAAATAAACAGATAATCATGACATCAGAAAAATGACGATGAAGGCCTATTACATCACAGTCTTTAGCGGATGGATTATCTACATGTTGAACATGGAGAACATGCTCTAGCTGCTGGATCATTTGATGCAATTCTCCAGCTTTTTCAAACTCTAAATTATCTGATGCCTCATGCATTTTTCTTTTAAGTGTTTTTACTACTTCCTTATCCTTGCCTAGTAAGATTTTTTTAGCAGAGTTTACCAGGGTCTGGTAATCATTTTCCGTACACTTACGGACACAAGGAGCTACACATTTTTTTATATCGTATAAAAGGCATGGTCTTTGTCTACTGGAAAGTTCACTATCACTACATTGCCTTAAAGGGAAAAGTTTTAAAATAAGGTCCAGGGTCTGTCTTGCAGCTTTGGCGTTGGTATAAGGTCCAAAAAATTGACCGATGGGCTTTGGCTTTCCTTTATACCGAACGATTTTAAGCAGAGGCCATTTATGATTTGTTAAAACTAAAGAGACAAAACTTTTGTCGTCTTTAAGCATAATATTGTATTTTGGCTTATGCTTTTTTATGAGAGTATTTTCTAAAATAAGGGCTTCTTTTTCGGTCGGAACTACAATGGTATCGATATGAACTATTTGAGAAGTAAGATACGGGATCATTTCTCTCGTATCTCTTCCCGGAAAAAAATATTGCTTAAGACGTACTTTTAAGTTTTTTGCTTTGCCAACATAAAGTACTTTTTTTTGAGCGTCCTTCATAATGTAGACGCCAGTATCTATAGGGTATTTTTCTAGTTTCTTATGATCAAAGCTCATAAAAGTTGCTTTTGGAAAAATAATAACTTTTCAAGTGCCTGCATAGGAGTCATATGGTCAATTTCAAGTGACCTGAGGTTATCTAACAACTCTTTTTCTTTTTGAGGTTGTGGATCTTGCATAGCAAAAAGAGAAAGCTGTTTTTCAGGTGCTTGTTTTTTACGTGTTGTTTTTTCTAGTTCTTTTAACATTTTTTTAGCTTTTTGCAGCACTTCTAAAGGAAGGCCTGCTAGTTTTGCCACATGAATACCATAGCTCTTATCAGTCGATCCTTCCACAATTTTGTGTAAAAAAACAATATCTTCCGGGTTTTCCTTTACAGATACTTGAAAGTTTTTAGCTGAAGGGTAATCTTTTGTAAGCTTTGTTAGCTCCCAATAGTGAGTAGCAAAGAGGGTTTTTACTTTTTTTTCTAATAAATATTCTGCAACTGCCCAAGCAATAGAAATACCGTCATATGTACTTGTTCCTCGTCCAATTTCATCTAAAATGACCAGTGATTTTTCACTAGCATTTTTTAGGATATAGGATGTCTCCATCATCTCAACCATAAATGTTGACTGTCCTCTTGATAGATCATCACTAGCCCCTATTCTAGAAAAGACTTGATCAACTATTCCAATACTTGCATAAGCAGCTGGAACATAACATCCTATCTGAGCTAAAATAACAATAATGGCAACCTGCCTGATATAAGTAGATTTTCCTGCCATATTAGGCCCTGTAATTAAAAACAAAGCTCCTTCTTGCAGGGAAGTGTCATTTGCAATGAAGTAGTTGTGGCCAACGGAACTTTCAATTAAAGGGTGTCTTCCATCTTTAATTTCTATCTTTGAGCCTAAGTTAACAATAGGTTTTACATAATTATTGGCAGTAGCTGTTTGGCTAAATGATAATAGCAAGTCAATTTCTGCTGTTTTAGTAGCTGTAATGGCAACTTGCTTTTGATAATTTGCCACTTCTTTTCTAAGCTCTTCATATAAAGTGCTTTCTAATGCTTTAATTCGCTCTTCAGCAGAAAATACCTTTACTTCGTATTCTTTTAGCTCTTGTGTAATGAACCTTTCAGAATTAACCAAAGTTTGCCTTCTTTGAAAAAAATCAGGAACTTTATCTGACTGTCCTTTACTAACATCTATGTAATAGCCAAATACTTTTGTGAAACCAACTTTTAAGGTTTTTATCTTAGTCTCTTCTCGAAGGTTGTTTTGATAGTTGGCTATCCAAGTTTTACCATCAGTTTTAATAAGCCTTAATTCATCTAGTTCCTGATGAAATCCTTTCTGGAAAACACCGCCATCGTGCACTTTTAAAGGAGGGAGCTCGACCAAGGAGCTTTTTACCTTTTGAATGATAGGAGTTAAATCTTCCAGTTTTTCTTGGATATCTAGTAATAAGGGAGAAGAAAAATGCATTAGTTCTTTTTTGATGAAAGTAATATTTTCTAAAGACAAACAAAGATATAGCAAGTCTCTAGGTGAGGCGTAACCGCTAGAGACTTTCATCATTAGCCGTTCGATGTCTTTTACTTTTTCTAAATGTGAAGAAAGCTCAGATACCTTTTCAGGTGAGCTAATTAGCTCTTCAACAGCATCTAGCCTTTTTTGAATACCTTCTTTTTCTACGAGAGGATGGCAAATCCATTTTTTTAAAAGTCTAGCTCCCATAGAGGTAGAAGTATTGTCTAAGAAGTTGACTAACGTATGTTTATTATCTTCTACAGATAAGTCCAAGTTTTTCATAGTAGAAAAATCTAAACGCATATAAGAAGCTAAGCTTTTAATTTGAATAGACTGGATGTGTTCTAAATTGTGTTTTAGCTCTTCTTCTAAATAGAAAATAAGGGCGCCAGCTGCGTTAATGGATGCTACCATTCCTTTCAGTCCAAAGCTGTCTAAAGGGGAGGAAAAGTGTGCATTCAGTTTTTCAACAGCAAATTGGTGGTCAAAGAGCCAATTTTCTTTCACATTCAAGGTAAAAGAAAAATGAAAAGAAAGTTCTTTCAGCTTCTTTTCAAAAGTATTTTTACACTGTTTGGAAAGTAAAAACTCAGTGGGTCTCACCCTGTGAATCTCACTAAAAAGTTCTTCTAAACTCGAAAACTCTACAACATTAAACTCTGATGTGGAGATGTCTGCGTAAGCGATGGCAAAACTAGAGCCAACCTGACACAAGGAGGCAAAATAATTATTAGACTTTTCTTTTAATAAAGATGAGTTAATTAGGGTGCCTGCGCTGATATATCGGACAATTTTTCTTTTAACAATCCCTTTAGTTTCTTTAGGATTTTCTACCTGTTCTGCAATGGCTAACTTTAATCCGGCAGCCACAAGCTTATCTAAATACTGGTCCAAGGTGTGTGCAGGAACTCCGCACATAGGAATACCTTGTCTTTTTGTGAGTGTTAAAGAAGCTTTTTTAGCAATAGTTACCGCATCATCATGAAATGCTTCATAAAAATCACCTAATCTAAACAATATGAGGGCGTCTTTTGCCTCATTTTTACATGCCTGCCACTGGGCCATCATGGGAGTTGTGCTTTTTTCTTGAGTCATACGCTTACTTTTTGGACAATATCTTAAAAGCACTTAAGCATGAGTAAAAATGACTTTTTTTTCCAAAAATAAAAAATCTGTAACATTTGCCACCGCCTGCTGGGAAGAAGACTGGAAGACTCTTTTATTAGATGATAATTATTTGAACGAGAAAATGATATCTCCTCACTCGTACGATTTTGAAGAAAAAATCCTTATTATTAATAATGTTAAAGATCGAAAAAAAGTAGAAGAACTAGCTCAAGATAAAGTTCAAAAAAATATATTAACCGGCTATGTAATAGCGGAAGATATTTCTTCTAATGTCTTAGACTTTTTTCAGCTCAAAAGATCTGATTTTAAAAAAGGGGATGATGCCCACTTATATGCCAATGTAGATAATGACTGGATTTATTATAATGCTTTAGCTCCTCTTTCTGCGATTTACTCCGCCAAAAGCGACTACTTACTGTACATGACAGGAGATTCATATTTAAAGGATACAGTGCGCTGGATAGATAAATCTATTGCCATGTTGGAAAAAAAAGAAAAGGTTAAAGTCGCTAATCTTGTCTGGAATGGAAAAGTAGATGAGGTGAAGAAAGAGTCCTATAAAAAAAATAGAAACTTTTTCTTTGCTAAAGAAGGGTTTTCTGATCAACTTTTTCTTGTTAGTTTAGAAACCTTTAAAAAGCCCATCTACCATGAAATAAGAGAGGACTCCCACCATTTCCCAAGAGGAGATGTGTTCGAAAAAAGAGTTTTTAGTTATTTGAAGAATAGAGGGTATGAAAGACTTATTTTTAAACATGGATCATATACACATATAGGTTAATTATGCCGGCCTTTACTAAAGAAAGCTTAGAGACACTTCGTCAAAAAATTAACTTAGTTGATTTGATCTCTTCTCATATTACTTTAAAGAAACAGGGGGGATTTTATAGAGCTCGTTGTCCGTTCCATGAAGAAAAAACCCCGTCTTTTGTGATTCAAAGCAATGATAGCCATTACCATTGCTTCGGCTGCCAGGCTCATGGTGATGCTATTCAATTTCTCATGAACTACCTCAAAATGAGTTTCGTGGAAGCCGTAGAGCATTTAGCTGAACGGTTTCATGTTAGCTTGGAGCAAAGCAATAAAGTAGAAGAGAAAGGACCTAGTAAACTAAAACTTCGGGAAGCTTTGGAAAAAAGCTGCCGATTTTATCAATATATGCTCTTTCACTCCCATGAAGGGCAAGATGCCTTGTCCTATCTTTATAGCAGGGGGATAGATCTAGAATATATTAGAATGTTTCAAATTGGCTTTGCTCCAAAAGTTCCTTCCGCTCTTCAGCGGTATATGCGTGAGTTTAAAATAGAAGAAAAAGATCTGAAAGAAGCCGGGCTTGTTACTGAAAATAGAAGAGACTTTTTTTCTGACCGTATCATGATCCCTATTACAGATGCTTTAGGACGAATCATTGGCTACAGTGCAAGAAAGTTTAAGGAAAGTACTTTTGGACCTAAATATATCAACACACCTGAGACACCTCTTTTTAAAAAATCTAAAGTTCTTTTTGGACTTAGTTTTTGTAGAAAGAGAATCGCTAAAGAAAAAAGAGTCATCATTGTAGAAGGGCAGCTTGATGCACTTCGTTTAATTTACTCTGGCTTTCAGTTTACTGTAGCAGGGCAGGGTACCGCCTTTGGAAATGATCACGTTCAAGAATTGATCAACTTAGGGGTGAAAAATGTGTACCTTGCCATGGATGCAGACAAAGCAGGTATTGAGGCTTCTATTAAAGTTGGTGATTTATTTCAAAAAGAGGGGATAGAAGTAAAGAGGCTTGCTCTTCCGGAAGGATTAGATCCTGATAGTTTTATTAAGGAAAAAGGACCAGACCTTTTTGAAAAGCTGATCAATTCAGCGCAAGATTATTTAACTTTCTTAATAAGTGAGTATTCTAAAAATATCAACATGCAGTCACCCGCTCATAAAGCTGACTTGGTGCAAAGAATTGCCAGTCAGATTCAGAAGTGGGATCATCCTCTCATGGTTCATGAAAGCCTTAGGAAACTAGCTAGGTTGACGCAAACTCCTGAGTCCATGTTAGCCAACAAGCAAACGCCTAATGTCCACTTAAAAAAAAGCGCCAATCTTTCTTTTTCAGAAGTCAATGCAGACAGAGTGTTGGAAGCCGATCTATTAAGATGGCTGTTTTTAATGGCCAACACATATCCTCATATAGTGAAAATTGCTCAAGAAAATCTAACAAAAGACCATTTTAAAATGAGCGTTTGCAAAAACCTCTTTGAGAGTTTTATTAAAAACTTTCAAAAACAAAAAGCAGCTGATCTTTTATCTATAGCTATTGACACGGATGGTGTAGAAGAACAGCTTTTCTTAGCTGAGATGCTGCAAAAAAAAGTAGATAAAGAAAAGGCGGAAAACTTATTTATTGATACAGTGCAAAAGATCTTGGACAGAAACTGGATGGAAAAAAGAGAAGAGATAAAAGAAAGAATCTTATCAGGCAAATGTTCTGAAGAAGAGGCTTTAGCACTAGCTAAAAAGTTTGATGAGATCAAAAAACAAAGACCGGTTGTAAAAATCGTAAACGATGAGTGAATCATTTAGGCATCTTATTTTTTTTGATGGGCAGTGTGGGCTTTGTCAAAAAGCTGTTAAACATATTATTGCTATAGATAAAGATAAAATCTTTTGCTTTGCCCCTTTAAGTGGAGATACTGCCAGTACGATCCTAACTGGTAAATTTTCTTATTTACAGAAGGAAAATAGCTTAGTTCTAATTGAGTCTTTCCAATCGTTTCACAAAAGGTTTTGGCTACGTTCTAAAGCAGCTTTTCGTATTTACTGGCTCTTAGGTGGTAAGTGGAAATTTTTAGGCTTGCTTCATTTTTTGCCATCTTTTCTTATCAACCCTTTGTATCGATTCATAGCCAAGCATCGACACCAATTTGGTGCAAAACAAAATAATGAACTATTTGAAGGGAAGGAAAAAAGTCGTTTCCTTCCATAAAATACCTTTATTTTTGAAATAAGCGAAAAAAGCCTGAGAATTGCCTGGCAACCTGCGAAAATATCCCAGTAACGCTGTTATTTCTTTTAGGAGCAAGAGAGGTTGTAGCCTCTTCTATAGGCTCAGGTAACTTTTGTTTGTCAACTTTAGGATTATTAGCCGCAGTTGCCTCAGAAGAGGGGGTTGAATAACTCACTTTTTTTACAGGAACTGTAAGAGATATAGGTCTTTCAGGAGGATTCGGGATAGCATCCATACAAATAGCCCTAAAGGCATTTATAGCAATCTTTGGTCCAAGTTGCATAAAATACGAGGCGTCAGCAATTTGTCCAGCTTTAATATCTGCGATGACAATTTTGTTTGTAATAAGTAGCGATTTGGGCTTGGGTTCGTCAGATCTTTTTACCCACTTTTTTAAAGGTAATAATTCTTGATTAGAGCCAAACCAAGGGTCCCAAACCCAATGTCGGTTTTTGCTATCTGTAATCATTGCTGCAGCATGAAATCCCCAAGGAGGATGATCTGCTTCGTAAGAATCCCAATCTGAGCTATTCCAGAATTTTAGTACTTTTGTTGTTGTAATATGATATGCATCTAAAAGTTTACTGATAACTTCAGCTCTTATATGACATAAGCCAGCGCTTTTTTCTCTTTGATATTTAAGTTTTTCTGGGGTGTTATACGTAACAAATTCTTTAAAAATTTTAAAAATTGCAGAAGCTGAGGGTCTTTGGTTGTCATAAAATATAGGGTATCCACCTGTATAAACTGGAATTCTTCCTAGCTCTTGTTGGCACTCTATTTGTAGAGATCTATTAATTATCTGAACACGAGTTGCCAGTTTTAATGAGGTTTTATATTTATCTGGTTCTATGTGTAACATTAATGAGGTAATTTGCATTAACTTACCAGGACGCTTAAAAAAGTAACCCAATAGTGGTCCTAAGTTTTCAAATTTCTTGTCGAAAGGGAGAGATTCAGGGG
>PFAC01000042.1 GCA_002773835.1 Chlamydiae bacterium CG10_big_fil_rev_8_21_14_0_10_35_9
CGTTACTGGAGCCTCCTGTTAAATTTCCAATATTGCTAAAGCTGGTAGCCCCACCTGCGCCTGTAGGCGTTATACTTCCAGTGTCTGTAGAAGTGACAGACCAGGCATTATTGACATTGGGACCGGTTATGGTATTGGTACCAGTCGATCCATCAATGGTACCTGCTATTTGAAATGCCCCATTAAAAGTAAAAGCATCATTGCTGGCATTGCCCGTTAAGTTTTGCATACCTGAAAACCCAATGCTTGTATTTAAAGTTCCTCCATTATCAGAAGTAATTATCCAAGTGTTAGAAGCATTAGGCCCTGTTAAGGTATTAGTCCCTCCATTACCAACAAGTGTGGCAGTCTGACTAGTGACATTGATATTAAAGGCATCATTATTCGCACCACCATTAACAGTAAAGGTGCCTGCTGCATTGACGTTAGCATTCAAGTTAAGAGTTCCTGCTCCTGCACTTCCAATGTTAAAAATAATGTCATCAGCCCCACCGGTAGCTACTATTCCGTTTACACTAATGGTCCCACCATAAACAATGATAGGATCTGAGTAAGTAAATGCTTGCATATCTACTGCACCAGTTCCCGTAGTAGAACCAAAAGTAATGGAAGAAAAACCGTCAGTAAGATTACCTAGTTCTGTATCAGTTAAATTCAATGTCCCAGTTGCACCAGTGCCAAGGCCAATAGTTGTAGAGGCCTGTCCAGGTTGTATAGTTAAAGTACTAGTACCAGTTACGGAATTGTCAATTGCCATGCTATCTGAGGAAAGGGTAATGGCATTAGTTCCTGCAGCTAACGCTCCATTGATGGTAATTGTTCCACTTAAACTTTGAATAGTTATTGGATCAGTATAAGTAAAAGCTCTTACGTCAATAGCACCAGTACCATCCGTTCTTCCAAAAATAATTTCACTAAATCCATCCTGGATGTTTGATAGTTCAGTATTCGTCAAGTTAAGTGTGCCAGAAGAAGCATCTCCTAGCCCTATTGTCCCTGCTACTGTATCTGGTTGAATTGTCAAAACACCGGATGACTGAACATCTCCTGCTAAATTAATAGTATTTGCTATAATAGTAATGTCTCCTTGCGTGGAACCGTTCCCAATAAAAGAGCTAGCACTTGTCATATCAAATCCTTGTTCAGGGCTTGCTCCCGTCCCTGAAACACTAATATTTCCCGCAACACTAATAGCTCCAGAGCTAGTAAAAAGTTCACATCCCGACCCTGCAGATCCATTTGATGTTCCATCTATAGTAATATTTGCTGCACTGGCCCCTGTTCCTGTAGAAGATATAGTAGTATTTCTCATAACTATACCATCACTAGAAACTCCGGCTCCCGTTCCAACTCCTGTGAGACTTATGTCACCATTCACGCTTGTAAAGCTAGATACTTCTAAAAAAGTAATACCTCTCCCAGCTGAAGATCCTCCTCCTGTTCCATTTAAAGTGATGGTAGCAGCATCACTAGTTGTTCCAGTTGATTCAATAAACCCTGCCGAGTTAATGTAAATCCCATAATTTGTTGATCCACTAGGGGCGTCCACAGCACCTATAAGAGATATATTCCCGACACTAGAACTAATCCCACAGTTAGTTCCGGTAATTTCTATACCATGATTATTAGAAGTGCCTGAGCCACCAGTCCCATCAAATGTTATAGTGGCAGCATCAGCAGTAGTGCCTGTTGACCGTACGGCTGCTCCGTCTGACATCAAAATGCCTATATTGTTTGTACTAGTTCCATCTCCTCCTCCAACCCCTGTAACTGAAATATTTCCATCGATGGACGTTATTCTATCTCCAGATCCTTGAATATATGCACCATAGCAATCACTAGCGCCTGATCCACCAGTCCCATCAATAGTAATAGTACCTGCATTAGCACCTGAGCCTGAAGAAGAAAGTCCTGTGGATGTGTTACGCAAGTACACGCCGAAATTGGAAGCAGACGTTCCTCCTTGTCCTACTAAATTGATATTTCCATTAACTGTAGTAATGCTTCCTACAATGTCTATTCCAATCGAGTTAGCTGTTGAACCTCCTGCCTCGTTGCCTCTAAAATCAAATGCGGTAAAGTTACTAGCTGTGCTTGTATTGCTTAAGTTTACACCAGAATTAACGATGATAGATTGATCAGCAAGCACTGTTAGCGTGGTATTTGCGCTCCAAGTTACGTCATTAGCAAAAGTAACAATTCCCGATCCGCCTGTTCCTCCACTGGTTGAAATAGTAACATTATTATTCCCCAAGCCATCAGTTACATTTACCAGATCGGAAACATTTAATGTAGCCGATGCGCCTGTAGGATTATAATTACCAGGCGATGTAGGAAAAGAAGGTGAACTGGCAGAAGTGCTTATAGTAATATCAGAAGGATCTAATAATAAATTTCCTATTTTACCATTAAATGCATTAGTAAATGAGGAACCTTTGTAGAGTAAGTATTCCTTAGAAGAAACTTCTATAAAACCTCCATCACCTTTTACTAACCCTCCTTTAGCAGAAATAGTCCCACCAAAAAGATTTTGCTCATCAGCCCAAACAACAACTTTACCTCCGTTTCCTTGACTGATAGCATCTGCATTTATTATAGCTTTTTTATTAACCCAAACTTTTTTCGTATTCTCAATATTAGGGTTTTTCCCTTGGTAATCTCCTCCTATTAAAATTTCTCCTCCACCCAAATTTCCATTTGCTAATAACCTGGCTGTATCTTGGAGATGAATTTCATCTCCACCAGTTACATGGATTGATCCCCCCTTATCTTGAGATTGGCTAGCTAATGATCCTGAAACATTAGTCAAGTTCGAATGCGCTTTTAAAATGATTTTTCCATCGAGTTTTTCTACACCATTTGCTTCTATTACTCCTGCTTGGTTAATAGCACAGGAATATATACAACCACCGGCAGCTTCTAAATGAGCTTCAATAGCTTTTATAGACCCTTTATTTTCTACTGTTCCAATTGATTTGGCATTAACAAAGATTTGATTGTCTTTTGTTAAATAAAGTTGATTTGCACCAACTAAGTGAACATTACCTTTTTGAGCATGGATTTTTCCCTCGTTTTTAATTACTTGAGCAAAAAGAAAAATATTTTCCTTTGAAGTTTTAATCGACCCAAAATTAACAAACTCACCTTGCTTGTCTCCTTCAAAAAATAAGGTTTTACTGTTTAAAAAATGTTCATTTTTAAGGTTTAAACAAGATGCTAAAAATCCTTTTGTTTGAATTTCTCCTTGCTTGCCGATAAGTATTCCATGTTCATTAATTAAGTAAACTGATCCGTTGCTTTCTAACGTTCCTAAAATTTTTGAAGGATAATTGCCAACTACCCTATTGAGTATAGCTCCATCAGAAAACTTTTGATAAATATTTACTCGTTCACCTAATTCAATAGAAAAATCTTTCCATTCAATTATTGCTTTTTTAGATGTTTGATGAATATCTAGTTGATTCTTATGACAATTGATATTCAGATTCCCACTAACAACAGACTCTCCAGTAGGATTTGCACATAAATGAAAAAAAAAGAGAAGGTTAATGCACAAAGTACGAACCATTATTCTTTTTTGTCTCCTCCGTTAATATTGATAATCCCTTCTACTGAAGTGATGACTGAAGAATCAAGGCCTATTCCGGTTGATCTAATTAAGGAACTATTCATTAAAGCCGCCCTCTGGTTTTCATACGTCCCTTATCCCTCTAGACTCAGCTGTAATATCCAAATTTCCATTAATAGAGTCAATCATAGAGCTAAAATCTATTAACATTACCTGTTCCTGAAGTTGCATTAATAGTAAAAGAAAAAAAACAGCACAGATTAGAAATGGTTTCATACTTACCTTTTGATTAATAAGAAACTATGAGACTCAAATGAGCTCTCGACTTTTTGCTAGATGGATCTACAATTCTCCTTATAGTATTTAACTGCCACCCGTAATCAAAGCGAAAGGAAATGTAATTTTCAAAGTTATACCTCACGCCAGGACCTACAGAAGCAAGTGTTGCTACATCTTTGCTTAAAATATTTTGGTTTACATCATATGTCCAGCCATAGTCTATAAACCCAAGAAATTGAATTTGATGATATCGTTTTTTTGGGGGAAGGCTAATAAGTAGAAGGTGAAGTTCATTTTTAATAAGCACTCCATTATCACCAATCACTTCATTCTCATCATAGCCTCTTATTGTATAAAAACCCCCTAAAGAGAACTGCTCTGTTGGAAGAAGTTTTCCACTTGCCTGTTGAAATAAAATATCCAACCACCAAAAAGCACCATTAGGCATGTATACTGTCTGCTCTAACCGAGTTCTTCCAAAAATATAATTACTTTTTGCCCCTTCTTGCTCTTGAGCAAAACTTTGATCATTGTTAAAGGCAGTCATATTCCCTGGGCTAAGAAATATTTCTGCTCCTATTTTCGTTTTGCCAGCTTTATACTCAATAAAAGCTTCATAACCGACTAAAAACTGAGAAATATCTATGTATCTATCAAATAATAAAGTATCTCCAAAAGTAAGAAAGTTGTTAGATCTTTGAAATTCATAACCGATAAAAATAAGGTTGTTCAAAACACCTGTTTGAAAAGGAATTTTATACCTTCCAGCTAACTGCCAGCTTTTCCCTTTGGAATTAAAATCTACATCTACATCTGGCTTTGCATGAGTATAAAATCCATAGGCTTCTAAAATGTGCCTCCAAGGCAATGGAGCAATATAACTACCTGAATGCCCCCACCACTTATTAAATTGCGGAGAAAACCTGAATAGATAATTTAATTGATGGCCACTTCTAAAAAGATTTCCTAAATTGATTCCAGTTAGAAAACGAGAACTTCCAGCTATCTGATTACCAGTATTTTCATAACCCTCAAAAAATCTCAGAGGCTTACGATCTATAGTAGAAAGAGTAAGGTCGGTTTCACCAAAGTTCTCCCCTTGTTCTAAAATAACATCGCTTGCCCTAAACGGGTTTTGGTTCATCCAATTTAAATCTGACAGGATTACATCTTTTTGGAGATACTCACCTTCTTTCACCCTCAGCTCAGAAGCTAGTTTTTCATTGGAAAAATACTTAGCACCACTAGCTTTTATTTTTCCTAAACGACCAATATTAATTATAACTTTTAAGATGCCATTTGAGATATCCTGCTCGCTAGGGACCAGGACAGAAACAAGCAAGAACCCTCTTTTTTGATAGTATTGAACTACTTGTTGTTTTATTTCTTTTATTAAAGAGAGTTCTAAGGGCAACCCTAAAAACTGCTGCATTTCCTCAATAAAAGCCTTTTCATCTGGAACATATACATCAACAATATTAATTCCATTGGAAAAGTTCTCTGCTGCAAGAGGATTTTCTTCATCAACTTTTTGTATAAAAGTCAAACCATGCAATTCTTCTAGCCAAATATCTTCAGCATATATGACAAGATGAAAAAAAATAAAAAATAGTAAATACAGTCGAATAAACATAGCCTTACTTAAAAGTAAGAAAATATTTTATTCAGAGATAAAAAAAAAGGTAAAAGCTACTTTAGTAAATCCTCATATTTGTTATCTAAATCCATAAAAAATTAAGGAAAATATAAACAAGATTAAAAATATGAAAAATAATACACGAGCTATTCCCATTGCCCCAACAGAAATTCGCGTAAAACCAAACAAAGCAGCAACTAGTGCAATAATGAAAAAAATCAGAGCCCAGTACAACATAATAACTTCCTCTCTTTTACGCATGAGTAAAAAAAATAATATTTTATGTACAGAAAAAGAAAAAATTCTTAGTGAAGCTTAAGTGTTCGATAGGTATCTTCTATTTGATCCAAAGAAGAAATGCAACAGTTAAGATCTTTTAAAAGACCTGTGGAAAGATCGTAGGTCCATCCATGAATGCTTAGCTTTTTGTTATTGGCCCACGCATTTTGCACAATTGTAGTATGGCAGACATTCATGACTTGATATAATACATTTAGTTCGACTAAACGATTACTTTTAAGTTCTTTATCTTTAATGGCATCCAGCTGTTCTTTTTCTCGAGAGTAAATGTCCCGTATGTTACGCAACCAATTATCGACTAAGCCAAACTGTGCATTTTCCATAGCTGCAATCACCCCGCCACATCGATAATGTCCACAGACAATCACGTGTTCAACATTGAGATAATCTATTCCATACTGAAGAACTGAAAGACAGTTAAAATCAGTATGAGGAAATAAATTACCTACATTTCTATGAACAAACACTTCTCCCGGTTCCAAGCCTAGAATCTCATTAGCTGGGATACGGCTATCAGAACAACCTATCCATAAATATTTTGGTGCCTGTTTTTCCGATAGCCTTGAAAAGACTTGAGGATCGTTTTTGACTTTATTTTCTGCCCAAATACGGTTGTTTTCAAATAAGTTCTGTAGCTCTTTCATATATCCCTATTTTCTCTAATTTATTTAAAAGTCTTTTAAAAAAGTCAATGTAGTTGTCTAGCTATTTACTCTATTAAGCCATCTATCAACTGCTTTGTTATAATCAGGCTCAAATTTAAAGTTACAAGTGCGATAACCAAAAATATCATTACCTAAAATATTTAAATGAGCTTGTATAACACGACAAACTGAAACTATAACTTCTTTTTTAAGGGGTCCATGATTAATAAACTCACCCATTTGCAGAGTTATAGGATGAAAAAATTTAAGATGGCCACTACAGGTTACTTTACTTTGCCAGCCAGAAAATGCTGCTCTTATTTGATCCCTTGTTATGGAATGACCTTCTCTAACGGCATGACAAAAATCTATCTGCCTAGATGCATCAGAATAGGCATCTTCTAGTGCTTTCTTAATAATAGTTCTATCATTATTTACAGACATATTGCTCCTTTACTATTAAAAAATATTGTTAGGCCGCATAAGGTAATCCAACTGGCATAATTTTTGCTAAACATTTTAAATATTGTACTTTTTTTATAAAAAAACATAAACTCCTTAGCGTTCACCAGGGGTGCTAATAAGCTGAAAAAGTACATAGTACTTAACCCTTACTAACCTGATCCAAGTAATATTGGCGTAGGGAGAGTGAAAAAATATTCTTTTCTGGTGAACTCAGAAAAGAAAACATCTCAGATATGTTTTCCTCTATTTTTTTATAAAACTAATCATGGAGGACTTATGTCATCACCTACTAATAATAATTCAATATCACAACGTTTAGTTGATAGTTTTTATGAAGACTATCTGAAAGAATGTATGCCGTGTGATAAGTTTTGTGAATCAGTTAAAAAAACTGATCAATGTGCCCAAGATAAAATTAAGGCAAAGAATGACTGTGTTCAAGAATGTCAAAGTTTTAAAAGGCTTTTAATTTGGCATAGAAAACAATAGGCTGAAGACGGAAGAAAAACCGGCTTCGGTTTTTCTTCCGTTAAGAGATATGGGCAAAAGCCTCTTTAGCAAGGCCTTTAAGCACTAATTTCTTATAACGAGAAGTATGCCCTTTCAGGATCTCGATTTGCGACTTAGCTATTTTTAGCTCTTTTGCTAAAAAAGCTATAAGCTCTTCATTTACTTTTCCTTTTTCCGGCACGCCTTTGATGCGAACAGCTAGCACTCCTTCAAACCAACCCACTATTTGGTTTTGAGAAGCATTGGGTGTTACCTTGATATTTAGTATTTGGTCCATGATCAAAATATAACATCCAGTGGTTTTTGCATCCTGGATTAAATTTTTCCATGCAGCAAGGACACTGAAAATCCGACCAGAAATAGTGATTGATTTTCAGTTCCAGACCACATTTACCGCACAAGACAGCATAGGTATCAAAGTCTTTAAGTGTCCATTTTTCTGCAGGATGACTTGTCATTTCCTTATGACAAAAAAAACAAGAAAAATACTTTTGGCAACACTTAAATTTAATGGCTATAACATCTAAATGTGAATGATAGTGCTTGCACTGCGTATGTTGATCTATGTTGACTCCATACACGACTTTTCCTTGAATGGTAATTTTATCCATTATTTTTATCTTTGGTAAAGCGCACAAAAAGAGTTCTATCCCCCTCGCTTAAGAAAGCCTGTAATTGTGAATCTGACTTAATTACTTCATTATTATTGGCACTGATTAAAATGACCTGATTTTCATTTCCATGGCGGACTACTTTTTTCCCAGTGAGAGTTCTTTCTTCATAAGATTTAAAACCTTCCCAAGCGCTTTCAAAAGCTTTTTGCCTAATTTCATCTACAGTACTTTGACTTGAAATTACTATTCGGGCTGTTAACTCCATTTTCATAATTTGAGGATATCTTAAAAAAACTACCGGCATAACTCTAGTTGCCATCTTTAACTCCTTTTATGTGATTTAATATAAACATTGATAACGAATGCTTTAGTGATCTCTAGAAAAACAAAGGGATAAAACCCTAGATTTAAGATATTTTTTATTCCTGTAAAAAAAGATAACCATGCAGAGCCTAAAAGTAACTGCAGGCAAGGAATAAAAAGTAAAGCTAGTTTATTGTTAAGTCCTTTTGCATGGAAAAACACCCCAAAAAGATAGGCTTCTAAAGGATAGGCAAGCAAATACCCCCCTGTTGGACCTAAAAGACAATGAATCCCAGCACTTCCTCCTGCAAAAACAGGATAACCTAGAGCTCCTTGCATTAAATATGTTATTGCAGCATAAGCTCCTTTTCTACTTCCTAAAGCAGCTCCAACTAACATGACTCCCACAGTTTGTCCAGTAAGTGGAACAGGAGTAAAATAAAGAGGTAGGGAGATTTGAGCGCATAGCCCAATAAAGCAGGAAGCTAGAAAAATTTGGATCGCAGATCCGATGAATTCTACTTTATCCGACTTCGGTATTGTTAATGATTTTATCATAATTTTTCCTTTACTAAAAAATATCTAAGAACATTTTTTCAGTTGCTTTATTAGTTTTCAATCTAGTCAAAAATCAATTTCAAACTATTTTTAGGTTTAATAATTAATTTTAATCCATTTTTACCCTCAAAAAACCGAATTTTGTTATTATATATCCAACTAAAATTAAGTTTGTTTTTTATGCTAGCAACGATATTTGGTAATCAAAATATAGAAAGAATCCTTCTTTTTCTTTTTGTGAATGAAAAGTGTTACGGAACACAACTTCAAACTTTACTGCAAATTCCCCTTACTCCCATTCAACATGCATTAGCTAAACTAGAAAAAGGAGGTGTTCTACAAAGCCATTTTGAAGGTAAAGTGCGCATCTATCAATTTAACTCTTCTTACCCTCTTAGATGGGAGCTTGAAGAGCTGTTGAAAAAAGTATATACCCTTCTTCCTTCCCAGGAAAAAAAGCAATACTGCTTTATCCATAAAAAAAGGCTGGAGCTTCAAGAAGAAAGGAAACGAGACCATCAAGTAAAAAAAGAGCTAATAAGATTTTGGAAAAGATTAATAATAGTAAAGTCTCTTTCCATATCTGCAAAATCCCGAAAAGGAAAAGAAACTACTACGAAAACAGGAAAAGCCGAGATATTATCAACATCACAAACTCCTTTGATTATAACTTTTGAAGAAAAAGGGTATTGGTATTCAGATACCACACAAGATGCCAACTTTAGCAATATCTTTCGATGGACCTTAGATGAAAAAAACTCATTAATTACCCTTGAACACCTTAGGTATGGAGTAAATCGACCGGTTTTCCTTTTCCATTTAACCTCTACTCAAAAAAATAAACTTTCCTCTATTGATGCTCACTTATGTGGAGATGATACCTATTTAGGAAACATTACCTGGTCTCCGGAGCAAATCATTTTTCACTGGAGAATTATTGGACCTCGCAAAAATGATGAACTCATTTACCACTATATTTAAAAAAGCTATACCTTTTGCCTAAAAAGCCCTCCGCAAATATAAATGCATTGAATGAGAAAAAATATGCGAGCTATGATTTTTCAAGGCAAGGGTTCTCCTCTTATAGAAAAAGAGGTTCCCAAGCCTATTCCAAAAAAGGGTGAAATACTTCTTAAGGTAAAAGTCTGCGGCGTTTGCCGCACTGACTTGCATATAAAAGATGGAGATTTATCTAGCCCTAAGCTGCCTCTTATTTTAGGTCACCAAATTGTCGGGGTAGTAGAAGAGATCGGAGAAAACGTCACAGAGTACAAGAAAGGAGACAGAGTCGGTGTCCCCTGGCTTGGGAGTAGCTGCCAAAAATGTGACTATTGCAAGGAAGGAAAAGAAAATCTTTGTGCAGATGCAAGATATACAGGATATCAAATAGATGGAGGCTTTGCAGAATATACAACTTGCTTGGCTGATTATGCTTTTCGCCTTCCAAAAGAAATGTCTGATTTGCAAATTGCTCCCCTTCTTTGCGCAGGAATTATTGGTTATAGAGCCTATAGAAAAGCTGCACCTAAAAAGACTCTTGGACTTTATGGGTTTGGAGCAGCGGCTCATATATTAACGCAGCTAGCAGTCTATGAAAAAAAAGAAGTATATGCCTTTACTAGGGAGAACGACACCAAAGGACAAGAGTTTGCCAAAAGCTTAAAAGCAACTTGGGCAGGAGGTTCAAAAACAGTTTTGCCTAATACTTTAGATGCTGCCATCATTTTTGCACCTGTCGGAGAGCTTGTTCCTATATCTTTGAAATCCTTAAAAAATGACGGCAGATGTGTTTGCGGCGGAATTCACATGAGTGATATTCCCTCTTTTCCCTATAAAGACTTGTGGGGAGAAAAAAAAATTGAATCAGTTACTAATTTAACAAGAAAAGATGGGAAAGAATTTTTAGACTTAGCTTTTAAAGTTCCTATTCAAACAAAAGTAACTAGCTACCCATTAGAAAAAGCAGACCAAGCTATTGAAGATTTAAAAAAAGGAAAATTTAAAGGTGCTGCTGTCCTTCAAATTGATAAAGATTTCTAAATTTTTATATGAAACTATTTAAAAATAGAAAAGAAGCGGGATACCTTTTAGCTAAAGCATTAGAATCTTACCGAGAACAAGATCTTATTGTGTTAGGTCTTCCAAGAGGTGGGGTTCTTGTAGCATCTGAAATAGCCTCTTTTTTAAAAGCTCCTCTTGATTTGGCTTTTGCTCGTAAAATTGGTCATCCTTTACAGGAAGAGTATGCTATTGCAGCAGTAAGTGAGAATGGTTATCTTGTAGGAAATAGCCGAGAGTTAGAAATTACAGATAAAAAGTGGCTAGAAGAAGAAAAAGAAAAAGCCATAGCTGAAATTAAAAGGCGCAGAAGTACATACCTACCCCAAAGACCCCAACCAGTTCTAACTGATAAAATTGTAATCATTGCAGATGACGGCATTGCCACCGGACTTACATTACAAGCAGCTATTCAAGATATAAAAAGCCAGCAACCAAAAAAAGTAATCGTAGCAGTTCCTGTCTCTCCTAAAAGCACAGCTGAGCTAATAGCCGATCAAGTAGATGAATTTGTATGCTTTCAAACGGATCCTGACTATCTATTTTTAGGAGGTATTAGTGCTTACTATGAAGATTTTCACCAAGTAAGCGATCGAGAAATTTTAGACATTTTGCTCTCATAAAATGGAGAATTTATGCAATCTGAAGTTCAAATCCCCATTGACTCTTTTTCTTTAGAAGGACTGCTTACCATTCCAGAAAAATCTACTAGCCTTGTTTTGTTTGTTCATGGAAGTGGCAGCAGCCGTTTTTCTCCTAGAAATAATTTTGTGGCTAATGTTTTGAATGAAGGAAATATAGCAACACTGCTCATTGACTTGTTATCTGAAAAAGAAGATGCAGTGTATGAAACTAGATTTAATATTGACCTTCTTACTGAGCGCGTTATTGCTATCATCAAGTGGTTAAAACAACATAAAGACACTTCAACCATGTCCCTCGGCCTTTTTGGATCAAGCACAGGCGCTGCCGCTGCTTTAATGGCAGCTGCCAGACAACCTGAAGATATACAAGCTGTTGTTTCCAGAGGAGGAAGACCTGATCTTGCTAAAACATCTCTTAAAGAAGTTAACGCTCCCACCCTACTAATTGTAGGAGAAAAAGACTTTGAAGTTATAAAACTGAATCAAAGTGCTTTTGCAATGCTTTCTGCAAAAAAGGAACTAGAAATAGTACCTGAAGCTACTCACCTCTTTGAAGAGCCGGGTTCTTTAGAAAAAGTGGCAAAACTTGCTCAAAATTGGTTTGCCACGTACTTAAAACTTTAAGAAAAGCTATTTTTTAATAGAAATTTTCCTGGCAACAGCCTTACCGGATTTAGGGAAAGTTATCTTAATTACCCCATCTTTGTAAGTTGCTTCAGGTTCCTTGCTTTCATCTACTTGACTTGGGATATTTACTCTGTATGAAAAAGAACTAGAAGCCTTTTTATAATATTTTTTCTTTTCTTCTTTTGTTTCCTCTTTTTTAGACCCCTTTATAAAGAGAGCTCCTTTTTCAAAAGAAATTTCTATATCTTCAGGTTGAAGACCTGGTAAATGAGCTTCCACATACACATTTTTTTCGTCCTCTGAAATGCTGAGTCCTGAAACGCTGGTTTCCGTCCCCCAAAAATCTTCCTCAAAAAATGGAAAGTTCATAAAAGAGCGCACCATCGATTTAAAATCATCTTTTGACATAACTAAAAAAACCTTATTTAATAATTTCTTTTTTAATAGAAAAAAATAATAGTTTTTTTGTCAATTTATAGCCTTTAAACAAAATTTTGTAGATATATAACCATTTTTCTCTTATTATTATTGGCCTTAGGTAATTAATTTTACCTAATTTCTAAGTAAAGTGTTTTGTTTAGATTACCTTTTTTTAGCTTGGTTTTATATCTACAATTTGCACTTTTTTAGTGATAAATTTATTTAACCCTAGCTAGGAGTCAGTTATTAATACGCCGGAAATTTTATTCAAAGATTTTAATTTTGATCAAAACCTCATTAAAGCAGTTTTAGAAGTTGGTTACATATCGCCAACACCTATTCAAAGAGATGTTATCCCTTCGATTCTTTCAGGAAAAGACGTCATTGCAAAAGCACAAACCGGATCTGGTAAAACTGCCGCTTTTAGCTTACCTGCTTTGCAGCTGTTAGCGCAACATCCCGATAAAACAATTTTAGTGATCACCCCTACTCGAGAGCTTGCCTTACAGGTTTGTGAAGAGATGCAAAAGTTTTGCAAATACTTAGGAATTACTCCCGCTGCCATTTACGGTGGGGAGCCTTTATTCAAACAGTTAAAGAGACTGAAAAACGACGCTAGAGTATTAGTTGGCACACCTGGAAGGCTTTTAGATCTTTTCAAGTCTAAAAAACTGACTAACTTTTCTCCTCTTCTTGTTGTACTGGATGAAGCAGATGAAATGTTAAACATGGGTTTTTTAGAAGACATTCAGCTAATTTTTTCTTATCTTCCTAAAGAAAGACAAACTCTTCTTTTCTCTGCAACTATGCCTCCTAAAATAAGAGCTATTTCTACCAAATTTTTAAAAAATCCTGTTTCCTTTGATCATGCATCAGATGATAAAAAACACAAAGACATCGAGCAAAAACATTACCTAGTAAAAGACCAGCAGAGAAAACTAGCTTTACTACAGCTTTTGCAATTTCACATACCTTCTAAAGCAATTATCTTCTGCAATACAAAAAGGCTGGTAGATGAACTATCATCTGAGCTGTTAAGCTTAGGTTATCTTGTTAGTGCTCTGCAAGGAGACATGTCTCAAGCTGACAGGCAAAGCTCTATTGAGCGTTTCCGTAAAGCAACAAAAATGATCCTTGTAGCAACAGATGTTGCTGGAAGAGGGATTGATGTAAGTGATGTTTCTCATGTATTTAATTATGAGCTACCACAGTCTCACGACGCCTATACACATAGGATTGGCAGAACAGGTCGAATGGGCAGCAAAGGTACAGCTATTACCCTTCTTACTATGAAGCAGTCTTATTCCTTTAAAAGATTTTTAAAAGTTAAAGACATTACTTTTTCCAAACTCCCTACAATTGCAGAAATTAAATCTAAACAGCATGTTGCTTTTTTAGAGTCTTTAAACCAAGGAACTGTACATAGCGATGCACAAGAAATCTTGTCTTTTCTACAAAAGGAAATGTCATTAGAAGAAATTGCTATTAAACTAGTTTCTCAAAAGTGGTCTAAACAGAGCAAAGTCTTACAAAAACAGTTAGACGCATCTGATAGCGATAAGCCATCTAGAAAAAAAAGAGAAAGAGAAAGACCAGGTAGAAATGACTTCCCAGCGAGAAGAAAAAGAGCTCGAAGGGACTCTTTTGGAAAATCAAAAGGGTTTAAGAAATTTTCTAAAAGATCTTAAAAGTTTAAATATTTATTTAAATCAGTGAGGCTGCAATGGAAATAGGCAAATGTTTAGCAAAAGTGGATACGTTTTGTGATTATGTACCTGGATTAAGCTCCGTTTCTAGCTTAACAGACCTATTCCTAAAAACTGTTATTTTTCCAAACATTGAACCATCCTCCATCAAGAGCAGCCATTATTACACTCACTTAAGTCAAAAAAGCTTCACTAGGTGTATTGCATTGTTGATACCTGTGATTGGAAACATTCTGGTGGCTATTTATGACTTTGTAAATAGAAAGTATGACGACAAAGATTTCATGCTAGATGCTATTCAGCAAAATGCCCGATCTTTTAGATTTGCCAGCGAGAGGCTTAAGAATGATAAAGACTTCATACTTACCGCTATGGGACATGATCTCTTTACTGGTAGCTTGATCTTTAAACATGCCAGCGAGAAGCTTAAGGATGATAAAGACTTCATGCTCGCTGCTAGTCAGCGCAGTTACTTAATTCTTATAGATGCCAGTGAAAGACTGAGGAATGATAAAAACTTCATGCTCGCTGCCATTAAGAAAGGCGGCTTACCTCTTCAGCATGCCAGTGAGAGACTTAAGGATGACAAAGATATAGTACTGGCCGCTATTCGGCGATACGCTCCGGATCTTCGCTGGGCTAGTGAAAGGCTTCAGGATGATAAGGATGTAGTGCTAACTGTTATTCGTCAAAATATCTATATTG
>PFAC01000014.1 GCA_002773835.1 Chlamydiae bacterium CG10_big_fil_rev_8_21_14_0_10_35_9
CAAATTGATCCAAATTATTTCGCTGCTTCGACAGCACCACAAGAAAGAGAATGGGTAAATGTAGATCCTCAAGAAGCAATAGGGCCAGATCAAATAATTATTCCGACAAATAAAACTCAACAATCCCAAGGAATTTTCCACCGATATAAAGAAATCTTTGGGAAATTCGACCACCCATCAGAGAATCAAAAAAACCGTATTCATTTAAATCACTTTAAAAAAGTACTGGAACAACTTGTACAAAATGATGCAACTCCAAATTTAAACACTATTGAAGGCTTACTCTCTACTCTTAAGGCAAAAATACCTGAGGAGGAATCTGGGAATTATCCTGGATTTTTCTTCGGCAAAGCGAAATCTGAAAACCCTTACACATATCTTTATTTTGCTCTGGGGATATTAACTGATAAAGGTGACAGAGACTTTAACTCTGCTGCAGAACAATCTCGTACATATATAAACCTTGTTAGAGAAGCATATAATTGCTTTAACAAACAAGGTGCAGAAGGCATAAATAATCCTTACTACAAGAATTACCTTTTACCTCTTTGTTATGAAAGATTTGCAGGGGTTTCCTTACAATCTTACATGCATAAATTTGTTCGATATGCAACTGAAGCGGAATACATGGTAGAAAAGATTTCTAGAGACAACCTTCCTCGTTTGATTTTTAAAGGTAACGAGAGAATCGAAGAAGCTTCACAAAATATGAAAAGGCCAGCTTTTGAATTAGCACTAATGAAACTAAAAGGTGAAGCCATAGGTGATTTTGATCCCAACAATTCAGCTAACCTGCCCTATGTTCGCTCTTCATTCACCCTTAAACACGGAGACTCCATAAAAGAAGTAGTACACCTTCGCCACGGAACTCCAACTAAAGAGCCTTTTTTCTGGGATCAGCTTAAAAATAAAGCAATCGACTTTCTTCTAAGGTTTTTTATGCCTTCCAAACAAGTTCCTGAATCAGCAGAAACAATCCCAGAATACAAAGGCTTTATTGATTACGCTGCTGAGCAACAGAAAAACATTGGTTACTTTAACCTACAGAGAAATGAATGGGAATCAGGTTGCATAGGACGAAATGAAAACCATCGGGCACAAGCAATACTCTCCAACGAGCAAAAAGAAAACTTTTTCTTTTTTGCTTTGCCAATGGATGGTCCTATTTTTAAAGGTGAAAATGCATACAAATCAATATCCAATGATGCTTTTAAAAATCTTGTCATCACAAGTCTAGTAGAGAGAAAAAATGGGTTTCATTTATCTGAAAAAGTAAGTATTAACCGACAAGAATTAGAAGAGCTTTTCGACAAAGTACAAGAACTTTTCTACCCTGGCCAGGATTTAAGCAATACCCCTAAATCTAGACAAACTCTTCTCTTATTTTTCTATGCTTACTTTATTGAATTTATGAGCATCAAATGTAACCTAGACTTTGTTGTATCTGCATGTAAAGATAATAAAGACAGGGGTGGAGCCCTCACTTCATTGTGCGAATTCTTAAGAATCCTTCGAACAAATAAAGAAAGCTCTCCTGAGGATTTAATGGACTTTTATGTAAACGTACTAGCACCGGGGTTGATTTCTAAAAATGAAGAAATTATCCCTAGTCGTTTGGAGCTGCTTACGAATGCACTCACACGCATTAATGAACTAACAGATGAGCAAATTGCTGCTATTAAAGAATATAAAGTGCTAGATCACGAAATAACAAAGTTTAATTACATCCCTACTGAAGAACAACAGCTTACCCCCACAGATCTATCCGAAGCACGGAATGTGCAAGAGTATTTTGAAGCTTTAAATACTCTAAAACAAAAGAATCAATGGGAGTGGAAACAAGATCCTGATGGAATTGATAAAAATTTACCTAAAGCTCCGAATTTACACGAAGAAGATATAAAAGAAGGAGATATTGGGTCATTAAATATCCCTGAAATTTATAGAAAAGTAAAAGCAGATTTAGCACGGCATGATGTTTTTATTAATGATCAAACAATAAACAGTTTTGAGAGACTGCTTACAATCCTTCACTTACCTAAAGATGTCAATAAAGTTGAACGGGAACATCAAACAGCGATTAAATTTCTAGCTCACATTCATCAAAATGCCATTGTATCTAGTATGGAAAGACTCCTAAATGCAAATAGTGAAGCCCATCAGCATCATTTGATGATCAAGCAGCGTGCGGTGAAAAATAATGAGCACAACACAACAATTATGGGCATTTTTAGTATCGAAGATGAAATCTATCAACTGCGCGTTAAAACGCTCTTTGAACTTGCCAATGATGCTGACGCTGATGGAAGGCCTCTCCCCTCTTCTTCTATTGCAGCTGATGCACTCTATAATTTTGCTACCAATGAAGCTTGGACTAACTGGTCTGTTCTTAACCTTGACCTGTCGAATGATTAAACCGCGCAATAGAGGTCAGTAAAATCATTATAGAAAACCCTATCAAGCTTACTAAAGGAAAAGAAACACCGAAAATTTTATAGCGTGCATCCGCACAACTACTTTGAAGCCCACATAGCGCTGGGAGAGCAAACATTGGAATGTTTTGAATAAGATAGTGCCATAGGCTCAAAAAAGCACCGATAATCATTTGAGGTAAAATATATATTTTTACTGAGCTATCCTGCTTGATGATAGCTATTGGCAAAATAAAGATAAGAGGATACATACAAATCCTTTGATACCAACATAAAGAACATGGGGTAATTAATAAGATCTCACTATAATAAAGACTAGTTAAGCTGCCCACAAGAGAGACCAGCCAGGCAAAATAAAGAGCATATGACCTCATAAATTCCTCTCAATTTCCTTAGAAATAGCCTCTATAGTCAAGTACTTAACATTAACCCCGTTTACATACAATGTAGGAGTCCCAAACTTTCTTCCCATCGTTTCTTTTCCACACTCTAAATTATTGGCCAGCGCATCATAAAAAAAGTTCTGCTTTATGCACTGCCTCAGCTGTAGCAAGTCTATGTTTCCCACTTCAGATGCATATTGCAACAGAGTGGCAGCAGAGTCAATATCTTGATCTTCAGAGCTATGCAGCTTTTGAGCAAAACTGTAGTAATGATCAGGACTGATATTATAAACACAAAGTTCAGCATTGGAAGGCACATTAGACCCTTTTAAAAAAGCTAGTGGAATAAATGTAATTTTTGCTTTTCCTGTATCAATGTATTTTTCTTTGATAGCAGGAAAAATTGACCGAATAAACACTTGGCAATTATAACAGCTTACATCTTCGAAAAGAATCAAGTGAACTTTAGCAGACGGGTTCCCGACAGTTGGGTTATCCAAACAAGGAATCTGATTTTCTTCCTTTTTTAAAACTTGATCGGTAACTATCACCGAAACGACTGCTACAACAGCTAGAGTTGTAATTATCACTAGCCATGTTTGAAATGTTTTTCCTCTCATATTTTTTTAATATAAGATAAGAATATAAAGGTTCAAGAATAAGATTTAATTTATTTTTTCAATAAAAAATAAACTTTTCTTCATAAATAATTATCTAATCCACCTTGACTTTATCCTTTTCATTCGCTTACGATCCTCATTTGAAATATCTAGTAAATGACATTCAGTGCAACCTAAAATTTATACTTTTCAAGAACATCAAATCCCTGTCAAAAAAATTGATAGACATGCGTATTACGTCATTCAAAAGCTAAG
Organism: Chlamydiae bacterium CG10_big_fil_rev_8_21_14_0_10_35_9; assembly: GCA_002773835.1. Taxonomy (GTDB): domain Bacteria; phylum Chlamydiota; class Chlamydiia; order Chlamydiales; family SM23-39; genus 21-14-0-10-35-9. The sequence goes on from PFAC01000014.1 coordinate 3,691, forward strand.
GCAGGCAGGCTTTGAGGCTTACTTAGTGGGAGGAAGTGTTCGAGACCTTTTATTAAATAGAAAGCCTAAAGATTTTGATATCTCTACTTCAGCAAGGCCCGAGGAAATCAAAAGTTTATTCCGAAACTGCTTGCTAATAGGAAAGCGTTTCAGGCTTGCCCATATACGATTTGGTAAAAAACTTTTAGAAGTATCTACTTTTCGATCAGGTGACCCTACGAAAGAAGATTTAATTTTAAGAGATAATGCCTGGGGAACTGCTGAAGAGGACGTGCTCCGAAGAGATTTCACCATCAATGGGCTTTATTATGACCCTGAAAATGAAACTGTCATCGACTATGTTGGCGGTGTAGAGGACGCTAAGGGAAAAACTTTAAGAACCATTGGAAAAGCAGAGACTCGATTCAGGCAAGACCCTGTAAGAATGATTCGGCTTTTAAAGTTTAAAGCAAGATTTGACTTTATAGTTGACCCTCTTTCTATGGAGGCTCTTTATGAATGCAAAGAAGAAATCATAAAAAGCTCTCAGGCTAGAATTTTAGAAGAACTCCTTAGAATGTTAGAATCAGGATCTTCTAGCCCGTTTTTTCGGTACCTTTATGATTATGGACTTTTAGAACTGCTTCTTAAAAACTTAGCAAAGCATTTGCAGCAATCTTCTATTCATACTCAAATATTTTCCTATTTAGATGAAGTGGATAATAAATCTTGGCAAGATTTAACTAAGTCATTAGAACGGCCCATTTTGCTATGCTGTTTGCTCTTTCCTATTTTACACCAGCAAATAATGATGAGCGTCAAAGACAGTCAAAAACAATTGCATTTAGGCCATATAGCAAAAACCTCCACTGAGCTGATCCACAATGTTTTTCATCCCTTTTTTCATATTCCAAAAAAAATGAAAGCCATTATGGTCTCTATTTTAACTTCACAATTCCGATTTACTCCTCTGCAAAAAAAGCAAGTGAAGCGATTAAGAATTCCTAGAGACCCATTTTTTTCGTTGGGTTTAAAATTTTTTAAACTACGTGTAACTGTTGAACCTGAACACCTAAAAAGCTATACTGAGTGGAGCGAAGCTATGTTTCAGTATAAAAAAGGTAAGCCTCATGCTCGTTCCAAAAAAGTTAACCTGTAGCGCTCTTGAACTAGCCCCCGGAATTACTCTGTATCATACGGGGCCGAGTTTAGATAAAGGTCCTATGCCAGCTGTCTTTTATTTTGCTTTATCCGGTGAAGACAGTTTGTGTTTAGATCCTTTTAATCAACCTGTGCAGTTTTTAAGTGATTATCCGATTAGAGTTTTTTCTTTAACTCTACCCGCTCATGAAGCGAACCTCCCCCCTCAAAATGCCCTTTCTGTTTGGGCAGATGACATGACTCACCAAAGAGATATTTTATCTGAATTTATAGAACAGGCAAGGCTGGCTATTTCCTATGTAATAGAGCAAAAGTTGACCTCAGAAGATACTATTGCACTTGCAGGGCTTTCAAGAGGAGGCCTATTAGCTAGCTTAATAGCGGCAGAAGAAAAGAGAGCTAGATTTATCCTTTTATTTGCTCCTGTAACAATTTTAGCAAAAGCTAAAGAGTTTGAAAAAATCCAAGACAACCCCCTTGTTAAAAAGGCAAATGCCTTTACTGTAGTAGACCATATCTATGATCGACATATAAAAGCCTATATTGGAAATAGAGATGTCAGAGTAGGTACTAGAAACTGCTTTGACTTTATTGAAGCTTTATCTCATAGAGCTTTTGAAAACAAAATCCGATCTCCTCAAATTGAAATGCTACTAAGTCCTTCTATTGGACATCAGGGGCATGGAACACCTCCGCATATATTTAAAAGTGGAGCAAACTGGTTAGTAGAGTGCCTTTTAAAAATTTAGATTTATTTATTGTTGCCGCAGAACCAAGTGCAGATAAGCAAGGCGCTGAAATTGTTTCTTCTCTATTAAAGAAGACACCATCTCTTAATGTAGCAGGCGTACTAGGGCCGAAGTTAAGAAAGCTACCTATCAAATGCTTAATGCCTATGGAAAAACTACTTGTAATGGGATTCGTTGATGTCTTAATGGCAATGCCTAAAATCATTTTTCGTTTTTTCTATTTAAAAAAAATGATTTTAAGACTTAATCCAAAAGCAGTTTTATTCATTGATTACCCTGAATTTAACCTTAGACTAGAAAGAGCTTTAAAGCGCAAGAAATTCAAAGGGAAGATTTTCCACCACATTTGTCCAACTGTCTGGGCTTGGGCAAAAAGTAGAGTAAATATAATGAACCAAGGAATAGATCATTTATTTACCATATTTCCTTTTGAAAAAGATCTCTTTACTGAAGCGAAATTTACAGCTGATTATGTAGGTCATCCACTTGCTTATAAAATAGCAAACTACCCTTATAATCCTGTGTCTTTTCAGAAAAACCACATATTAGGGATTTTCCCAGGCAGTAGAACTAAAGAACTGTCTCGTAATTTACCTCTTCAGCTAGCGATCACCAAGCAGCTGTTAGCCAAGCATCCTAATATCACTCCTATAATTTCCATCGGCTCAGAAGATAAGAAACCATTCATTGATAAGATAGTGCAACAATCCGGATTAGAAAAATATCAATATGCATCAGAAGAAGAGAACTATGACCTGATGAAAAACTGTCATTTCGCAGTAGCAACCTCAGGAACCGTTACTTTAGAGCTAGCTCTTCACAAAGTCCCAACTGTTGTGACCTTTGCCATTAAAATGGTAGATTTAATTATTGCACAAAAAATTTTAAAAATTGACTTACCATTTTTCTGTATCGTCAACATTCTTTGTCAAAAATTTATTTTCCCTGAATTATTCGGGCCTAACTTAACTCCTAATAAACTATTTTATTGGATGGATTTGCTATACTTAGATACTGCTACTAGAGAAAATATTGTGTATCATTGTGATCAACTAGCTAAACAAATGTTAAAAAATGACCCTAGCCATGAGATTTCAAAAAAAATGTACCCATCATTTAACTAAAGCTTTTTCTAAAGCTAGATTTTAAACGCATTTTATAATAAAATTTCAGCAATATTATGATAGACGATTTTAAAATTTATATTGACCGTCTAAAAGATGGTCACGAGCAAGATATTACTGGAAGCTTTTCCCCTGATTTTTTAGATGTGAAAGAAGCTGAACTCAGCTTTCCCCAGCTTGTGAAAATTCAAGGTAAGGCTTATGTACTAAAGGATCATTTGATCCTTCAGTTAAAAGTAGAGACACTAGCTGAAATGCCTTGTAAAATTTGCTCTAAAAGAAGCTTGCATAAAATACTACTTGAATCGTTTTATCATACAGAAGAGTTAGTAAATATTAAAAATATGATTTTTGATTTTTCTGAAGTTTTAAGAGAGGAGATCTTACTGGAAGTACCTCCTTTTATTGAGTGTCAAAACAACCAATGCCCCGAAAGGGACAAAATAAAAAGTTTTTTAAAACAATCTAAGGGAGACATACATTTCCCTTTTAACAAGTTAAACACAAAGGAGTAAGTCATGGCAGTACCACGTTCTCGAGTCTCAAATGCTCGAAAAAACTCGCGTAGAGCTCACCATGCAAAGAAGCCGAAAAACACAAGCAATTGCACTAATTGCCAAAAGCCTAAATTAGCACATAGAATTTGCCCACATTGCGGTCACTACGCAAATCGTCAAATTTATGAATCTGCCTCTTAGAATTGGTGTAGACTTAATGGGGAGCGACAACTCCCCTGAAACTCTTTTAGATGCAGTTTGTGAATTTGCATCATTAAGAAAATCTACCCATTTTTATCTATTTGCAAAAGAACAGCTTGAAAAGAAATTACCTAACACTCCCAACATTCATTTTATTATTGCTAAGCAATCAATAGAAATGAATGAAAACCCGCTACTTGCAATAAGGCGGAAAAAAGATTCTTCTATTTGCATAGGGATGCATCATTTAAAATCAAATAACATTGATGCTTTTATCTCTGCCGGCAACACAGGTGCCTTAGTAACTGCAGCTAAAACAATCTTAGGGATGCAGCCATCTATTTTAAGACCGGCTCTTTTAGCTACGGTACCCACAAAAGAACGGCCTTTAGCTGTTTTAGATGTAGGAGCAAATATTGAATTAAAACCAATTCATTTAATGCAGTTTGCTCAAATGGGGGTAGCATATCTCAAAGAGAAGGGAATCGAAAGACCAAGAGTTGGCTTGTTAAACATCGGCGCGGAAAAACTCAAAGGAACCTCCCTTTTACAAGAAGCCTTTGTTATGCTTTCCAAATTAGATGAAACCCATCATTTTACATTTGTAGGAAACATTGAAGGAAAAGAAGTTTTTCAAGGTGTTGTTGATGTATTGATCACAGATGGCTTTACAGGTAACGTTTTTTTAAAAACAGCTGAAGGAATTGCCTCATTGATTTTAGACAGACTTCAAGAAAATATCTCTAAAGATATTTTCAACAACTTGCAGTCTCAACTAAATGATCTTCAAAAACACCTCCACTATACGGAATATCCTGGAGCTATTTTATGCGGCGTTAATGGCCTTGTTGTCAAATGCCATGGTTATTCTTCTCCAGATGCATTTGTCAAAGGAATTGATGGCATCATTCAAAATAAGCTTTTGTTACAGTAATCTTAAAAGATTCTATTAAAAAAACTATCTGTTATCTTCCAAACATCTAAACAAAAGTCACTAAAAGTTTTAATACTATTCATAAACTTCTTTTTTCTGGAAAAAGATCAATTTTTCCTTTATAATCACTTCTTCGAAGGAAATTCTTTTTAAGTTGAATATTAAGAACTTAAAGAGTGAACCAAACGGAGAAATCATGCAAGAAATCCTACTTAATGTAGAATCAAAAGAAATACGCTACAGCCTCTTAAAGTTCGGCAAGTTGCACCATTTGATCATTGAAAGAAAACGATCTAGGCAAATTACCGGAAATATTTATAGAGGTAGAGTTACTAATATTTTACATAATATCCAATCTGCTTTCATTGATATTAATGAAGGAGAAAATGGGTTTATTCATATTAGCGATATCATGGAAAATACCAAAAAGTTCGAAGAACTTTTTGATATGGACTTTGATTTAGACTATGACATCAGTGCCATAGAAGAAGAAAAAAAAGAGTCTGAAGATATTACTCAGCTCTTGAAAATGGATCAGCCCGTTTTAGTGCAGGTAGTTAAAGAACCTATTGGAACTAAAGGGGCGAGACTTACTTCTAATTTGTCTATTGCTGGTAGGTATTTAGTATTACTTCCTAACAATCCTCATAGAGGTGTTTCTAGAAAAATCGAAGATCGTTCTATGAGAGATAAGTTGAAAAAACTCATTAAAGCATTTGAGATGCCTCAAAACATGGGCCTTATCTGCCGTACAGCCAGTGCTTTTGCAAGTCAAGACATGTTAATCGATGAAGCAAAAGAACTCTTACATACTTGGGAAAAAATCGTAGAGAATTTCCATAGCGCAACCGGACCTATGTGTCTTTATGAAGAATCAGACATTATTAAAAAAGCTATTCTTACAGCTGTGGACAAAAAAGTGGATCGTCTCCTGGTAGACGACTATCAAACTTATCAAAAATGTCGAAGACTTTATCAAAAATACGAAGAGGAACACCCGTTAAAAATTGAGTTTTATCGGGATAAAGTCCCTATGTTTGAAAGATTTAACGTAGAAAGAGAAATTGATAGAGCGTTAAAACGAAAAGTTTGGCTCCCCTCTGGTGGCTATTTGTTTTTTGACAAAACAGAAGCGATGTTCACTATTGATGTAAACTCGGGAAGATCCCAGTCAAATGTTGGTACAGATGTTGAAGAAACGCTTGTTCGAATTAACTTGGAAGCTGCAGAAGAGATTGCAAGACAGTTAAGACTTAGAAATGTAGGAGGTCTTGTTGTTTGCGATTTTATTGATATGCGTTATCGAAAAAATCAAAGAAGAGTCTTAGAAAAGCTGAAAGAAAGCATGAAAGAAGATCCAGCTAAATGCACGATTTTGGGCATGAGTGAATTTGGTCTAGTAGAAATGACTAGACAGCGATCAAGAGAATCGTTATCTCAAACAATGTTTACTTCCTGTCCTTACTGCCATGGAAGTGCTGTCATAAAAAATCATGAAAGTGTTTCTATTGAAATAGAGCGAGGATTGAAAAAGCTGGTCAATGTTTCTAATCAATATGCTTTAAAGTTGGTTACTCACCCATCTCTTGATAGTTTTTTAAAAGAACAAGACAAGGAATTTCTAGTAAATATGGCTAGCAAATTAAATGCCAAGCTATCTTTTGACAGTGATGATTCCTTGCATTTAAATGACTTTGAATTTTACTCCACTTTAAATCATGAAAAGCTCGAAATCTAATGACCCCTTTATTGAAAAACTAAAGGAATTAAAAACAAAAAAAATTATTACCGATCGATATTTTAATATCCTTAAAAGTTTTTATCTTTGTTATAAAAATGCAGAAGCTGAAACTACTGCGCATGAAAAAATATTTCGAGAGTTTTTGCCTCTAGTAGTACATCAGTTTAAAGAACCTTTTCAATTTCAGCCATACCATGAAAGGATCAGAAAGCCCTACGACTATTATCAATTTGGAGTAGAGTTTATTCGCCCATTAGTTGATATCGAAGACTCATATGTGTTAGGTAAGAGCAATATTGACAAAATGGTAGAGCAATTGGCTGCAAAGGAAAATGTAATCTTACTAGCAAACCACCAAACTGAAACGGACCCTCAAGCAATTAGTTTGCTATTAGAAGACACTTACCCTCAATTTGCAGAAGAAATGATTTTTGTAGCAGGAGACCGGGTAGTTACAGACCCTTTAGCTATTCCCTTTAGTATGGGAAGAAACTTACTCTGTATCTTTTCTAAAAGATATATCGACACTCCCCCTGAGCTTAAAGAAAAAAAACAAATCCACAACCAAAAAACAATGCAGCTCATGAGTGATTTATTAAAAGAGGGAGGTAAAGCTATCTATGTTGCTCCTAGCGGTGGAAGGGATAGAAGAAACGATCAAGGGGAAATTGAGTTAGCTCCGTTTGACCCTCAAAGCATTGAAATGTTTTTATTAATGGCTAAAAAATCTAAAAGACCAACTCATTTTTATCCCCTGTCTTTATTAACTTATGAGCTTTTGCCTCCGCCAAAATCAGTCCAGCAAGAGCTAGGTGAAGAGCGTTCTACAAAACATTGCCCCATTCATTTAGCATTTGGCAGTGAAATAAATATGAATGAATATCCTGGATCCGACAGTGTGGAAAAAAGTGAAAAAAGAAAAAAACGTTCTGAATATATCTATCATCTAGTACAACAAAACTATCAAAAGTTACTTGAGATCGGAGGCCTTTCATGATTAAAAAGCTCCTTGTTTTCCTTACTGCTGTCCTCTCATTATGTGCAGGATCACCAGATTATATTCAAGTGATGGATCGATCTGACTTAAATATCGCAACTCCTTCACTAAAAAATCGGAAAATCGAAAAAATAAGACTTGTTAATGGCCTCAGCGTTTATCTAGTATCTGATCCAGACACAGATCAGTCAGCTGCTGCGCTAGCCGTCAATGCAGGATCTTGGAATGATCCTAAAAATTTTCCTGGTATGGCCCATTTCTTAGAACATATGCTTTTTATGGGGAATAAAGCCTATCCTGATGAAAATGAATTTTTCAACTTTGTCAGTGATCATGCAGGTTCTGTAAATGCTTATACTTCTTCTGATAGGACTGTTTATATGTTTTCTATCAATAATGACGCTCTGACGGGAGCTCTAGACCGCTTCTCTCATTTTTTTATTGATCCATTGTTTTCACAAAAAGCTGTGAATAAAGAACTTTTTGTTGTTGATCAGGAACATGAAAAAAATATTGAGAATGACCATTGGCGCCTTTATATGATTTCCAAAGAAATCGGCAATCAAAACCACCCTAATGCAAAGTTTTCTACAGGCAACTCTAAAACTTTATCCAAAATACCTGAAAAAACAATGCGCAATTGGTTTGAGAATAATTATAGCGCCAACCTTATGCACCTTGTGGTATATTCTTCAAAACCTATGGATGAGCTAAAAGCTTTAGTCGTAGAAAAGTTTTCTCCTATTCCCAATAGAGCACTAGACCGTCTTTATATAGATCAACCTCTTACTTCTGCAGAAACGAAAAAAACAATTACTTATATCAAGCCTATAAAAAAAATTAATCAAGTGCTTATTGAGTTTGAACTTCCTAAAGAATTTGCTTCGGATGATTCAAAATCTGCTAAATTAGTCGCCTATGCTTTAAGACGGGGGCAGAAAAATAGTTTAGAACAAGTTTTAGTAAAAAAGGGATTGATAGAAAAACTTGACGTACTTACTGAGAAAGTAGGAACTCATCACATATTGTTCCAAATTGAAATAGACCTTACTGAAAAAGGGCTTTCTGAAGTTGAATCTGTTTTACAGCTTAGCTTTGAAAGTATTGAACAGCTTAAAAAAGGAGGCATTCCTTCTTACCTGTTTGATGAAATGCAGAAAATGGCATCTCTAGAATATATGTATCAACAAAGAGAAGATGCTTTTAGTTTTGTCAGGTCATATGCTCATCATATGATCGATGAGCCATTATCTACTTTTCCCCAAAATACAATATTAGCCTCTCAAAATAGTCCTGAGAAAGTACAGAAAATCTTGCAATTTTTATCTTTGAACAATGCTCAAATTTACATTTTGTCTGATCCTAAAAATTTTAGTGTCTTGCTAGATAAAAAAGAAAAGTGGATGCAGGCAAATTACACAACTAAAGAGCTAAGTTCAAAGCAACTGACTAAAATAAGGCCTAAAAAAGTTTCTAATGAGCTTAGAATCGCTCCCCCAAATCCTTTTATGCCAACAAATTTACAACTTATTACTCTAGAGAAAACTGGCCCTTTTATTTTAGTAGATGATCAAATGGGACGCATTTATTTAATGCAGGATGATAAATTCCTGACGCCCGAAGTATCGATTCATCTTCATATCTTATCTCCTTATTTGAAAGAGGATACAAAATCGCTTACTTTAGCTGATATTTTCTTAGAACACGTTAATCAAATACTTGACCCTATTCTTACAAGTGCTCAATCAGCAAATTTATCAGCAAATTTTTCTGTCGATCGCAATCGCTTCAATATAAATATCGAAGGGTTTAGTGAAAAAGCTCCCTTGTTAATTGAGGAGATACTAAAAGAAATTACCCATACTTATCCTAGTAAAGAAACATTTCTACAGTTTAAGGATCTTTTGGAGAAAAAATACGCCAATGCTGAAAAAGAACTACCCATAAAACAAGCTATGGGAATTTTATCCTCTATACTCCTATCAGACCAAAAAACTCCCCAAGAGCATCTAAAAGCCCTTTCTCAAGTTACTTACGACGACTATCTGGAGTTCCAAAATCGAATTTTCAGAAAAACTTTTATTGAAGGTTTTTTAGCTGGCAACTTAACTATAAAAGAAGCCGAAGATATTTGGACTGATGTAAGACACCTCATTGGATATCACTCTTATAATAAAAACAGCCAGCAAGAAAGAAAAATATACACCTTAAACTCAGATAATGGCCCCTATAAAATGCAATATTCTACTGATAGCAGTGGAACAGGTGTGATTCTTGCAATTGACTTAGGTTCTTTTTCTTTTAAAAATAGAGCTTCCCAAGAGATCTTGTCCTCTGTTATTCAAGACTCTTTTTTCAATGAGCTAAGGACTAAGCAAAAAACAGGTTACATAGTCTATGCTTTTCCTTTGGAAAAAGATAAAAGGCTATTTTTAAACTTTGCTGTGCAGTCATCTACTCATGAACCTCAAGACCTCTTGTATCGCTATGAATTATTTTTAGAAACATTTATTCATCAGCTTCCAGAAGAGGTTGCACCAGAGCGGTTTGAGAATATTCGACAAAACCAAATTGTCAAACTTCAAAATGCTATGAAAAACTTAAGCATAAAAGCTACTACATTAGATAAGCTGGCTTTTGAGTACCAAGACCTTCAGTGGATGGAGAAACGGATTCGTGGACTACAGGAACTAACCTATAAGGAGTTTCAAGCATTTGTAACAAGAGTCCTATCAAAGGACAACAGAAAAAGACTAGGCGTTTTAATGAAAGGCAAGCAACCAGATGATGCCTTTATCTATGAAGAAGTGAATGCGAACAAACTTGTTGATATTGGGGAATACACATCTGCAGAAGAAAATGATGAGTTAGTTGTAGATGACGACGCCAACTCATGTGGCGCCGCCAATTGCTTGCAATAATTTTTTGTTTATGTACGATAGATTATTGTATTTCCAAGCTCTCTTAAAACATTACAATCTTTTTCTATGCTTTTTAAAAAATCATTTATCGCTTTTCTATCTAATGTTTCTTGAGTTTCTTTTCTCATTTCATGCTTTCTATGTTGTATCCCCAAAGCTACAGATGCAGAAACCGCCATGGACCATGACGTAGAACCACCAGTAATATAATAAGTTATAACCCCACAAGAAAGTGGAATGGCCACTTGTGGTTTAGAAAGAATTTTGTATGCAGTTTTCGCTGCTTCTTTTACTGCTGTTTTTGTTTCAGGGGAGACTTTAGAGGTAACTTTCTGCACGTTTGGAGTTACATATGTTTTAAAGCTTTGATTAATAAAGTCAGCTCCTCGTATTAAAAGAGGGTGCATAGAATCAAAAGCTGGTGTTTTTGTATTTTCAGCTTGAGGTTCCTTTTTGGGAGGTTTAGGCTTAGCTTGCTTTTTCTCTTCAATTACAACTTCAGTTTTAGGAGACAAAAAAGCTTTGGTATTTGCACAAACATCAATTATAAAACAAATTAATGGAACTAAAAAAAAGGATAAGGAATCCATAGCTACTTTCGCTATTTTTTCTGCTGTGGTTTTACCTGTAAAGCAAAAAGCTGTTGCAGGAAAATTTTCTTGAAAATTTTTTAAAGGGCTTATTTTTGTAGAACTAGACATATTAACAACCTATTTGTTTAAGCTTTTCGGATGGAAGAAAATGTTACAGTAATATTTAAAAAAAAACACCTTCCTTCTAAGGAGTAAGCCTTAAAAAAGAATTAATTTTCTAAGGCTTACATTTATTTACTGATTAAATATTTGAGAAAGCATTACTAAACCACTATCAACTGGTTCTTGAGCTACTGGTTCTTGAGCTACTGGTTCTTGAGCTACTGGTTCTTGAGCTACTGGACCTTGAGCTACTGGACCTTGAGCTACTGGACCTTGAGCTACTGGACCTTGAGCTACTGGACCTTGAGCTACTGGAC
>PFAC01000038.1 GCA_002773835.1 Chlamydiae bacterium CG10_big_fil_rev_8_21_14_0_10_35_9
AACAAAGAAAATCGAAAATATTTGAAAATTTTACCGGCGGATAAAGATGCCTCTCTTTTTGATCATGCTTTTCAAAGTCCTACTTTTAAAGACACTTTATTTAGAATATTAAAAAGACTATAATTAATATGAAATTTTTATATTTACCTATCTTGATATTACTCCTATCTTGTTCCAATGAAAAATTAGAAGAACCACAAACTTATGCAGATGTAGCTATGCAAATTATGCATGAAACCGCGCTGCAATTAAAAAAAGAAAAAAAACTTCATGCGTACGGTAGTGGGGGGTCTATGCTCTATTGTGTTGAAATGATGTATTTAGCCCTTCAAGTTAATGAAGATTATACTTTTGAACAAAAAAGAGAACTTGTTGTTTATGCATTAGAAACTCTATTAAAAAATGTCAATGACAACGAAAAAATACGAAAAGATCTTTGTCAATATCCTTTTAAAATTGAAAATTTAGAAATTGATTTATTATCTAAAAAGGAAAAAGATGTCCTTAGTCCTGAAGGGATAACATTATTAAATACTATCACAATCCCCCAACCGGATATGTAGTTTTGATTCATGAAGAAAGTTTTGAAGAGGCTAAAGAGAAGTTAGGTCAAAAGTAAGATATTTTCTTTTTGACCACGCTTTTCAAAGGCTTTTTTAGAGTATATTATATGAGATTCTTCTGCTTGTCATTCTTGATGTTACTTTTTACACCGTGAGTTGCAACTTTAAGTTAAATTTGCTTTATAGTAGTTTAATTTTTATTTGATATTTTGATATCCTTCTCCACAAAAATTCAGGTCTGACAAAGACAACCAAACTTGTAAAAAGGTCATTCATTTTCCTCTCCTTCAGCAGACAATTTATTAAGTTCTTTTCTCAATGTATCTGCACTCTTCTCGACTTTAGGCAAATCCTCAGGCATAGTTCCTCCTAAATCTTTGATAGTTTCACGTACTTTTTTACCTACATTAAAGTGAGTTTGATTTGCTTTTGTTTTTCCTTTGATTTTGTCTCTTCGAATCTTGTCTTCTGTTTGTGTTGCTCGGAATAAATTTGCAGCTAACTCTGAGCTACCCATATGATCTAAAATTTTTTGATTCCTTTTTAAGCCTTTTCTTTGGTGGATGCCCTTTGCATCTAATCCACCATAAAGACCTTTATATCCATGATTTTGAAATGCAGCAAAGTCGTAAGTAGCCTCTATACCAGCCTTTTGTGCAGTATCTACAAGTATTTTATTATGTTCCCGAAGTTCATTTCTTAAAAAAAGCCGTTTCTCATCTTCTTTCAATTGTTGAAAAGCTGCATTATCGGCAAGTTCTTGCCGACGTGTTTGGATAGCAAAATATGTTTGGCCGCTTGCAATTACAGGTTTTGTTGGATCTCCGTTTTGGACAACCAGGTAACAGGCATATCGAGATAATTTTACATCTGTTACTTTACGTTTAGCGCCCGAACCTATAGAGACCATTTCGTGGATGTCCACGAAATGGTCTTCGACTATATGTCCGCTTTTTTTACAGGCAATTTTAGCCTTTTCAATGACTGGGATGAAATTACGATACTCATAATATTCAAGGACTTTTGCTAATTTTCGAGCACTCCAAAATTCATTTCTATTTTCTTCTTGTTTAAGGATTCAAAGGTTTGATGATGACTCGCTTTAACTAAGTTTTTGCTCATTTCTTACTCTTTTCTTAAATTAAAAATTCAAATACTACATTTACAATTATTTTATTGTCACTTTAAAAAAGAACAAAAAAAACAAGTTCTTATTTTTGTTCTTTTGACAAGGAGGTAAAAAAATGTAAAATTGAGAGTCATGAAGGAAAACAAATTACATCCAATTCAGAAGAAGCTTCTTGAATTATTGATAAAAAATATCAACGAGCCTCTTACGATTCGAAAAATGCAATATCTATTAGAGGCATCTTCTACAAGTATTGTAGCTCGACACTTAAGCCATCTAGAGAAAAAAGGCTACTTAAAAAGAAATCCGCATAATCCGAGAGATTATCTAGTCTTAAATCAAAAACCTGAAAAAACTATTGCTTGGCTGAATTTATATGGCCTTGCCCAATGCGGACAAAGTGGAAGGATATTGGATAGTCAGCCAATAGATAGAATTCCAATTGCAACAAGATTGCTTACATTTCCATCATGTGAAGCTTTTCTTGTTAAGGCAAAAGGAGATTCCATGTCTCCAAGAATTTTAGATGGAGACCTCATTATTGCAAGGCAAACAAACAACGTTGAAAATAATGCGATAGTTGTATGTATAAACAATGAAGAAACATTAATTAAGAAAATTAAAAAAGATGGTAACTCCATTATTCTTATTTCTTTGAATCCAGCTCATTCTCCTTTTCTAGCGGCAAATGATTTTCGAATAGTTGGTGAAGTAAAAGGCATTATTTCTAGAGAGTAATTATAATGAAAGTACGATCTTAAAGGGGATCTCAGCAACAGTTCGAATTGGTTGCACTCGGATCCATCAGTCTTTTAAGCTTTTCTAGTATCATTTTTTTATCATACTTACGCAGGCTATAGATTAAACAAAAAAATTTAGAGAGCTAAATGAGTCATAACAACAAAATCTCTATCCGAAAAAGCATTAGAATCCTTTTGATTAATGATGAGCAAAAGCTACTTTTGATGTGCGCTAATGATCAAAAAACTACTTCTAAAGACGGTTCTTATTGTGGGAAATTTTGGTTCCCTATTGGCGGTGAAATTGAACCAGGAGAATCTTTAATAGATGCCGCTACTAGAGAGCTTAAAGAAGAAACAGGACTTAATAAAGAAGATGTCACTTTTGGTCCTATAGTGTGGTTTGGAAGTTTTGAAATGGTGATCAATGGAATGTTAACTAGGTTGAAACAGAAATTTATTATTGCACATACGAAGAATAAGTCAATTACGTTGAAATATCTCACATCAGATGAAAAAAAAGTTATAGAAAAAATTCAGTGGATGAGTTTCGAGCAAATTTGCAATCATAATGAAGTAATTTACCCAGTGGTTTTAAAAGATTACCTACCTAATATTTTAAATAAAAATTACCCAACTGAACCTATTTGGATTGATCTCGCTAAAAATCCATAAGAAAAATATGGATTTATAATGTTTGTTTTTCCATTAGAATTGACAGCCAAGACCGAGACCAACTGTTGCGCCATCAAGTTTTAAATTATTTCGATTCACTCCTGAAAAATCAATTTTCCTTGTTCCGTAATCTGCAAAAATGTCAAAAAAAAGAGGATAATCTGGTTTGGGAAATATCCAAAAACCTGCAGTGAAACCTCCCCCAATTTTATTTTTAATGACTTTCCTTTGCACAAAGTCAGAATTATTTCTGATGTGCAGGTAAAAATATCTAGCCCCTGCACCCAAGTATCCACTTATATATCTATTAAATTCATAGACTCCTTTCAAACCAAGTGTACCAGTGGCAATAATAATATGTGTTTCTACATCACTGTTAACAGCAAGTCCGTCCCTCCAATAAGCACCACCCTGCATCCAAATCGCCAACCAATTAATAGGAAAAAATCCTAACTCAAGTTGCCCGTTAAAGCCGCCAGTTTGATAAATTTGCCTGAGTCTGCTTGATGTAGGGTAAAAATATCCTGGCTTGATATCAATATAACCTATTCTTGTTTGCTTACACTTTTTAGAAAGGCAATTTTGATCTCGATTGGGCCTATCCTGATAAAAATTATCATCTACCCAATAACCTTCATCGATTTCTTCAACATAGTCATCATCAAAATCATAATTGGTTGAAAAATTCTCATTTTTTTCATCGTTGCATTCTGTATTTACTGGATAATTTTGGCTTTCTTCTGCTGCCACTTGCTCATAGTCTTCAAAATCTTCACTGAATTCGAAATCGTCAAATTGATTTGCAAAAGAATCAATTTCGTTTGCCTGCCCCGCGATATTGAAAGCAAAAAATAATAACAGTGATAAATATATCATAAAAAATACAAGTTTTCCCTTTCTTATAAAGAAAATGCCGTTATATAAAAAATAAAAATTTTTAATAAAAGCTAATATTAGTTGGTCAAAGGCTTATTGAATAACCACAAGAATTGCTGCTTTATTTTCATGACCAAATGTATCTACAAAAGTTACATAATAAGAATAAACAACACCTGGAAGGTACTGGTAGTTTTTAAATAAGGAAAATTTCCCACTGAAATATTGCCAATAATTACATTGGAAGAATGTATCCATCATACTTACATTATTAACACAAAGATTTCGCAAAAAGTTTTTTTTGAATTTAATTAAAAATTGAAATATTTTTCGGTAAATTAATTAATCCTAATAAATATCTAAGGTAAAAAATATTTAGTTTTGTCCAGGGGAAAGCTTTCTTATCTTTTCAACAAATAGGCAATGTTTTTAGAATCATGTATAAATCTGTATTTTGATCCATGAAAGAAAAGCCCAGAAAAATAAAATCAGCACCTAATTCCAAAGAATCTGAAATGATGGTTTTAGGGTCTATGTTAACTTCAATTAATAGTTTAAACGTTGCTTGTGACGGGCTTGATAGCGAAGATTTTTATTATTCTGAACATCAAATAATCTTCAAAGTAGTTCAAGAGCTTTATAAAAAGGATAAGCCTGCTGATATCCATATTGTTAGTGAAGAGCTAAAACGAATAGAAAAATTAGAAGATGTTGGAGGAATTAGTTACTTAACAACTTTAGCTCAATATGTAGGAACATCTGCTTACATTGAAGAGTATATAAAACTGGTCAAAGAAAAAGCCCTTTTAAGAAGGATGATCGATGCCTCCGAGATCATTGAAAAAAAGGCTTTAGAAGAAACAGAAAATGTTTTTAGTCTTTTAGATGAAGCGCAAAGCTATTTTTACCAAATCTCTCAAAGTACGAATTCAGGGTCAGCAACTCATGTAAAAGACTTATTAAGTGGCATAAAGGCGGAATCGAAACTCCCCTATCTTAAAGAATTAGAAGCAAGACAAGAAAAATTTCAGGAACTTGGAGCAGAAGGGGTAAAAGTCATTGGGATTCCAACTCATTTCACCGACTTGGACAAAATGATAAACGGCCTCAACCCATCTAATTTAATGATTTTAGCAGCAAGACCTGCTATGGGAAAGAGTGCTCTGGCAATGGGAATTGTAGAAAATATCTGTTTTAAAAATGAAATTCCTGTAGGTGTTTTTTCCTTAGAGATGAGTGCCGAACAACTTTTGCATAGGGTTATTTGCTCTCAGGCTGAGGTGGAATCTGAAAAGATTTTAACAGGAGCCATTAATGGGCATGAATACCAAAGAATAGTAGCCTGTGTCAATTCCATGCAAAAGCACACTCTTTTAATTGACGACCAACCAGGTCTTAAAATTACCGACTTAAGAGCAAGAGCTAGAAGAATGAAAGAAAGCTATAATATTGGTTTTCTAATGATAGATTACCTTCAGCTTATTTCAGGATCAGGAAATCAGCGGGCCATGGAAAATAGGCAAATTGAAATTTCAGAGATTTCAAGAATGTTAAAAAATTTAGCCAGGGAATTAAACGTTCCTATCCTTTGTCTTTCACAGCTCTCAAGAAAAGTTGAAGAAAGACAAGGGCATAGACCTATGATGAGTGATTTAAGAGAATCAGGATGCCTTTCAGGAGATACTGTCATAAAAAATGCAGAGACGGGAGAACTGCATACAATTAAAGAGTTAGCTGAGAGGGAAACTCAAACTCCTATTTTTGTCCATGCAATAGATGAAAAATTGAAACTAGGAAAACATAAACTTATTAAAGCATTTTTCTCAGGTAGAAAAACTATTTATAAGCTAACTACTAGATCAGGAAGATCTATTAAAGCGAGTGCTAACCATCCTTTTAGAACTATCAATGGTTGGGAAAGATTAGACGCGTTAACAAAAGGAACTCATATCGCTATTCCTAGAGAACTTAATCAAAGCAACCCGATAAGTGTCTCCGACGGTGAAGCCATATTACTAGGCCATCTTCTTGGGGATGGTTGCATTTTACCAAGCCAACCTTATCATTATACTAGTGCAGATTTAGAAAACATAAATATAGTGGCCAATTCTGCTAAGAATTTATTCCAGATTAAAGAAAAGGTTATTGAGCAAAAAAATTGGTATCATTTGAATTTAAAATCCCCAACGCATACAGCTCATGACAGAAAACACCCAATTACTGATTGGTACGAAAAACTCGGAATTGAAAGAGTAAGAGCTCCATTAAAAAAAATTCCTAAGGCAATTTTTACATCAAAGAAAAGTACGAGAAGGTTATTTATTAAGCATCTTTGGTCTACTGATGGAAATATTAGTTCTAAATTAATTAATAAAAGAAAACCTTCTGTATCTATATATTATGCAAGCTCTAGCGAAGAACTTTCAAAAAGTGTCCAGCATTTACTATTAAGCGTTGGAATTCAAAGTCAATTAAAAGTTGTGCCTTCCAATAAAGGCTATAGAGATATGCATCATGTATATGTTTATGGAAAGCATGACCAAAGCAAGTTTCTATCTGAAATTGGTTGTCATGGATCAAGAGGAAAGTCCATCCCTTCTTTTTTGGAAAAATTGAATGAAATAAAGACAAACCCAAACCTTGACATTATCCCCAAAGATATTTGGCATACACACATAAAAAAAGAAAAAGAAGCGAATCAACTGGGATGGCGAGATATATGCCAAAAATTAAATACTTCTTATTGCGGATCTACTCTTTTCAAATCTGGATTATCAAGACAGCGAATGAATAAATTATCATCAGCATTAAATTCAGAAACATTAAAGAACTTTGCTGAATCTGGAGTTTATTGGGATGAAATCATATCTATCAAAGAAATCGGTGAAGAAGAAGTTTATGACGCTACAGTTGAAAATGTCCATAATTTCGTGGCCAACGATATTATTGTACATAATAGTTTAGAACAAGATAGTGACCTAGTAATGTTTTTATTAAGGTCAGAATATTACGATCCTTACGATAAACCAGGACAAGCAGAGCTCATCGTGGCCAAAAATCGTCATGGCTCTATTGGAACAATTAATTTAACCTACAGAAAAGAGTTTGTTCAATTTGCAAACTTTACATCAGACGATAAATTGGAAGACTCCAATGAAGAAGCATTTTCGGACTTTTCCCCTTAATGACTCAAAATATTTTTTTAAACTTACAGAAAATCCACCAACCGACTTTCTATTAGTGATAAAAAAAGTTAAGAATAATTTTTTTTTTACATTTTACCTATGGTTACTTAAATTTAAAAAACGAACATCTTTACAATTAAGCGCCTTAGACTTATTATAAGCAGATAATTTTTGGATTATGGTCTAACATGTCATCAGTTAAGAAAAAAAGAAGAACAAAGATCGCAAAGCACAAAAGAAAGAAAAGAAGAAGACGCGATCGTCATAAGAAAAAATAATTTCCCCTAATATCTCATGTGGAAATATCCTAAGCCATTCGACGTTATTGTGATTGGTGCTGGGCACGCTGGTTGTGAAGCAGCTCATGCGGCTGCTAAAATGGGCGTGTCTGTCCTGCTTCTCACAATGAGTCTTGATACTATTGGGAAAATGAGCTGCAACCCATCTATAGGTGGCACTGCAAAAGGGCATATCGTGCGAGAAATTGACGCCCTTGGTGGCCTTATGGGTAAAATTGCCGATCGCACTGGCATTCAATTTAGGATGCTCAATGCTACAAAAGGTCCTGCAGTTAGATCTCCTCGCTGTCAATCAGACAGATTTGCCTATCAAAGCGAGATGAAGTTTACTTTAGAAAATACTTCCAACTTAGAAATTAAGCAAGGAACTATTGAAAAACTCGATGTCAAAAATGGTAAGATTCAAGGTGTTTTTACGCAGGAAGGCATCCACTATTCTGCTAAATGCATAATTATTTCTTCAGGCACCTTTATGAAAGGCCTTATTCATATGGGCCCAACAAACTTATCAGGAGGAAGAGCTGGAGAAAAAGCATCTCATGGCTTATCAGCAGATCTTGAGCAGCTTGGAATTAAGATGGGGCGTTTAAAAACAGGAACACCTCCTAGAGTAAATAGTAAGTCTATCGATTTTTCAAAATTAGAAGAGCAGCCGGGCGATGATGGAGTGTACTTTTCTTATGATAAAAAAGAGCCAAGGCTTCCTCAAATTTCTTGCTTTATTACTTATACTTCCGACCTGACCAAAAAACTTATTCAAGATAATTTGCATTTATCCCCTATGTACTCTGGAAAAATCAAGTCTGTGGGACCAAGATACTGCCCTTCTATTGAAGATAAGGTCGTTCGTTTTCATGATAAAGAAAGACATCAAATCTTTTTAGAACCAGAAGGCTTAACGACCAATGAAGTATATGTAAACGGAATTTCAACAGGACTTCCTTTTGATGTGCAAATTAAAATGCTTCACAGTATCCCTGGACTTGAGCATGCAGAAATGATGAGACCCGCTTATGCTATTGAATATGATTATGCTTTATGCTCTCAAATCTATCCTTCTTTAGAAACAAAAGCAGTTGAAAATCTTTTTCTAGCAGGTCAAATTAACGGAACTACCGGATATGAGGAAGCTGCAGCGCAAGGTTTATTAGCAGGAATAAATGCTGCTTGCAAAGTTTTAGAAAAACCCTCTTTTACACTTAAAAGAAGTGAGTCATACATTGGTGTCATGATAGATGACTTAGTCTCAAAGGAGCTTGACGAACCTTATCGCATGTTTACTTCTAGGGCAGAACATAGACTACTCTTAAGACAAGATAATGCTGACATAAGACTTAGACACTATGGATATGAACAGGGATTAATTTCTGATGAGCAACTTAAAAACTTAAATGAAAAAAAAGATCTTATTGAAAAAGAAACAGCAAGACTTAAAAAAACTTTTAAGGCAATCAATGGTAAAAACGCTTCATTAGCTCAAATTTTATGTCGACCTGAAATGGATTTTCAAAAAATGCAAGATCTCTTCCCAGACGATATGGCTGAACTTCCATCTGAAGTACAGTCTCAAATTGAAATGGATCTTAAATACGACGGGTATGTTAAAAGACAGCAAAAAGAAATTGAAAAACTTTCTAATTTAGAAAACATTTTTATTTTTAAAGACTTTGATTTTTCTAAAGTTACAGGTCTTAGAAATGAAGCAAAAGAAAAACTTATCAAATTTTCTCCACAAAATTTAGCAACAGCTTCAAGAATATCAGGAGTATCTCCTGCTGATATTACTGTTTTGAGGATTGCATTAGAAAGAAAAAAAGCTTAAAGTGCTGCTATGAGATGTTTACTGTTATTAGCCTTATTTTCTAGCTGCTTTGCTAATGAACCTTCCATAGCGAAGCCTCAATTAGGTGCTTTAATAGATCAGAAAGATGTTATTGTTATTGACCCAAGTCAGAGAGCTCAAGATTTTTTAGAAGCTTATGAAGTAATAAAACGAGGCAAGTCTCCTCAGAAAATTCAATTTCATCTTTCAGATGGAAGATCTTTGACTAATGTTCTTGAAATGAAACCCATGAAAAATGGCACGTTAATTTTATTTAAAATCTCCGGATCCATGGGAAATCAATATGAACTTGTCCCTATTGAAAACCTCGTTAACATTACCCAACAATGAAATTAAATTATCTGTATTTAGAAAATACATTTATACATGATCAACTTCTGATAGAAGAGAAATTGCTTCGATCCGACAATCAAAACTGGTGTATTGTTAATAAAGGTTCTAAAAAAGCAATTGTTATGGGCGTTTCTTCAACCCCAAATCAATGGCTTGAAATGGATAAAGTAACAAAAGACAGAATTCCCGTTATCAAGAGGTTCAGTGGAGGAGGAACTGTTTTTGTAGATGAAAATACCCTCTTCGTAACATTTATTTTTGAAAAGAGCGCTCATAATTTTGAACCTTTTCCAGAACCTATTCATAAGTGGGCAGAAAAGTTTTATAAAAAAGTCTTCCCATTTGAGACCTTTGCTTTGCGAGAAAATGATTACGTCATTGGTGAAAGAAAATGTGGAGGGAATGCCCAGTATATAAGAAAAAACAGGTGGCTCCATCACACTACTTTTCTATGGAAATATAATCCGGTTAATATGGAATACTTATCCCAGCCTCCTCGATCACCTAAATACAGGAAAAATAGAAGCCATTCAGATTTTTTATGCACCCTTTCTGACCATATTCCAAGTCAAACTAGCATAGTTCAAAATATAGAAAATGCACTTTCAAAGTCTTTTTCTATTAATCGAGAGTTTGATTTATCAGCGATTGATGACAATCACAGAAAATCAGTTCAACTCCTAAAGTTTTAGAAGCAGATTTTTTACAAAAAAAATCCCGCCGCAAAGGTCTAAAAGCAAGCTCTTTCAACCTGTTTTTGACAGGTGGTGCCATTTCCTAGTGATCGATCTTTCAAAAAAAATTTTGAAATCACAAAAACCAGCGTCATAGCTCCCTAAAAAATAATACGCTGAAGGGCCTATAGCTTCTAGGTAATCCTATGCAGCAGGATTAATTAACGTTTTAACATTTTCTTAACCTTATTTTAAAGGATTATCTATTTTTCAGCATCAGGAAGGGAGAAAAAATCTTTAAGAGCTTGTTTAGAAGCTTCCCTGCCGATAATGGATAATGACTCTGTTAAAGGAATACCTTTAGGACAGACTTTTACACAATTCTGGGCATTACCGCAGTCTGCTATTCCACCTTCTTCTAAAACCGGTCTTAACCTTTCAGATTTTGTAAACTTCCCTAAAGGATTAGAATTGAAAAGTCTTACTTGTGAAATAGGAGCAGGTCCCATAAATTTTGAATTTTTATTTGTCTGAGGGCAGCTTTCCGAACAACAGCCGCAAGTCATACACGTAGAAAGAACATAAAGAGCTTCCTGCACTTCTGGACTGATTTTTGGAGCATCTCCAATGTCATAAGTCCCATCAGATTCGACCCAGGCACGCACCTTTTTTAAGGATTCAAACATCGATGTTCTATCAACATGGAGGTCACGAATGAGAGGAAATTTTGTAAAAGGTGCTAATGTGATGACCGTACTTTTTGTTTTTTTAATATAATCTTCAATTAAAGCTGTGCATGATTGTCTAGGCCTTCCATTAATTAATATTGAACAAGAACCACATACTTCTTCTAAACAACCCTGCTCCCAAACAACAGGTGTGGTTGGCTGACCTTTTTTATTAACTGGGTTTTTTTGGATATCCATAAGAGCAGAAATAACATTGGCATCATGCTTTCTTTCTAGCTCAAACTCTTCAAAATATTGATTTCCCGGTATTCCCCGGTAAATTCTCAAAGTATAGGTGTTACCTAGATTGTCCATTAATTTTTGACGAGGAAAACTCCCTCTATTTATCCATGAGGGTTCTCCTCTCTCCTTATTTATTCCATTATTTTTTGACTTAACATATTCCTTTTCCTTCAAGCAACCTTTTTTTAAGGCGTGTGTAGCTACTTACTCTTTGTTCTAGGAAAAGTATTTTATCTTAAAATGGAAGCTGGATATTTTTTGGTACGTTCTTAAGTTCCGGTTTTACTTTCTTTGCTTTCGTATAATCTCTTAGCACGGGGTCGAGGTGTCTTATGTCAATAGCTTCATAAGAAATAACCGGCTCATCTAGGTTGGGATCATAGGTAGCTATAGTTGTTTTAAGCCAGTTTTTATCATCCCTATCAGGAAACTCCGGTTTAAAGTGAGCTCCCCGAAACTCATTTCTAAGAAGAGCACCTTTCGTTATGACCATGGCAAGCTCAAGCATGGACTCAAATTGATGAGCAAAAACATAAGTCTGATTAAGGAGCTTAGAGTTATCAGATAAACCAATGTTTTGATAGCGTTGCTTAATTTCTTTGATTTTATCCATGGTCTTGGCTAAGTCGCTATTATTTCTTTTTACTGTAACGTTCTTGATCATCCATTCTGCCAGCTCTTCGTGGAGCTGGTGGACATTTTCATTTCCTTTTTTCGAAAGAAGTTCTTTTTGTTTGTCTTTTTCTATTTGAAGAGCCTCTTCAAAGATACTTTCAGAAGGAGGTTGCAATTTGTCTGCAAAATTTTCTAAATATCTTGGGATTTCAACTCCTGCTACAAGTCCTCCAAAAATACAAGACAGTAATGAGTTAGCTCCTAATCTATTAGCCCCATGATACTGATAATCAGACTCACCTGCATTAAAGCACCCTTCAATGTTCGTCATTTGTCTATATCGATCTAAGCGATCAGGGTCGTCAGCAGCAGGCCAATCTACCCATCCACCCCCCATCGTATAATGCACCCCAGGAAAAATCTTCATAGGCATCTTGCGAGGATCTATTCCTGTGAATTTTTGATAAATATCTAAAACGGCATCCAACTTATGCTGTTTTTCTTTAGGAAGGTGGGAAACATCTAGATAAACTTGCCACTTACCATCCACTCCTAATCCGGCCTCACACACTCTAATAATCTCCCTTGCTCCAATATCTCTGGGAACAAGATTTCCGAATGCTGGGTACATCTCTTCTAAAAAGTACCAAGGCTCACCAGTCTTGCCACAAGCTCTCATAGATCCATCTGGGAACTCAATCTGTTTTGATGAATCACCTTTTACCCAGACCCTTCCTCCTTCTCCTCTAGAAGATTCAGAGATAAGCCTCATTTTATCCTGTCCAGGAATGGCTGTCGGATGGATTTGGATAAACTCTCCATTGGCATACTTCATCCCTTGCATATACAGCCTGGCATTAGCAGCACCAGTACAAAATGTTGAATTAGTTGACCATTTAAATAATACGCCAAGACCTCCTGTTGCTATAACTACTGCATCCGCTTTTAAAACTTGAAGCTCCAGATTGTATAAATCATGAATGACTACTCCCCTCGTTCTATTATTTTCATCTTTGACCAGTCGCAAAAACTCATGATTTTCAAATTTTTCTACCATTCCTTTTGCTTCCATACGCCTTACTTGCTCATCTAATGAATACATAAGCTGCTGACCTGTAGAAGCGCCGCAAAAAGCTGTCCGATGATATAAAGTTCCACCAAATCGTCTGAAATCAATATTTCCTTCACCTGTTCGATTAAAAGGACAGCCAAACCTATCAAGCATCCTTAAAATGGCAGGTCCTGCTAAACACATTTCCAATATAGGTGGTTGGTTCGCTAGAAAATCTCCCCCTTTAATTGTATCATAAGCATGAATGATCGGAGAGTCATCTTCTCCCTTCAAATTAACAGCTACGTTAATCCCCCCTTGCGCACATACTGAGTGAGACCTCCGAACTTTTGTTACAGAAATTAATTTTACCTTACATCCTTTTTCACATAACTTGATAACAGCAGAAAGACCTGCAAGTCCTCCACCTACTACTATTACTTCACGTAAATTTTTATCTTTTCCCATATTAAGACCTCAAATTAATCCAATATGAGCCCCAAATTGAGGCAAGCCCTAAAAAAGCAATGATGATCATGAAGCCATAAGCAACTTTGACCATCGATTTCTGGGAACGATACGATAAAATAATTCCCCAGGTTATCATAGCAGTCCAAACTCCGTTGAAGGCATGAAAAGCGGCAGACAGGACAAACAAGGTATAAGCTATTGCCCAAAAAGGATTTTTAAATACATTCCTGACCATTAACAAAAAAGCTGTCCCAACACTAGGTGATGCAGCAACTACTTGGGTGTCTTTTAAGCAGTAACTACTCAAAGTTGTAATAAATTCTTGCTGATCTCTTAAGGATTGCTGCTGTAGAACGTTTTCTTCTTTTAAAGGGCTGTAAGGAACAGAATCTGGACTTGTCCACTTGTTCGTTACAAAACCTTCATTCTTGATGTTTTGCATATCAGCAATCTGTGCTTGATTATATAATCTTATATTTAGCCTATAGGCTAATGTATATAATCCTTCATCAAAATTTAGCTTTACCAAGTATTGAGGCACATTGTTAAGCTCGGCTTCTTTTGGTTTTTCTAAAAAACGCATGTGAACTACATGTACAAATATACCTAACAACAAAATCCAAGAAGTTATTCTCTGCCAAGAATACGCAATATTTCTTTCATATTTTAAACAAGGCTTTTTCCCTTTTGAAGACCTAACATTGCTTTTGCTAGTAAGTGCATATTTTATTCCTAAAAGTGCATGAAAAAAAATAGGAACTCCGATAAGTGCAATTTCAATAACTTGCAAAAAAGGAATCGAATGAATGAGATTGACCAATTTAATAAAACCTATACCACTATCTCCAAGCCAAAGAGCTGCTTGAGAGTTCACAATTAAGTGCTCCATTAAATATACAACTATCAATAGCCCTAAAAGAGAGTGCAGACGACGGTATACAAATGCTTTTGGAATTACAGGCTTAGCTTGACTGCTCATGTACACCCCATGAATTTAAAATTATTTTTTAACTTCATTTGTTCATTTAAGCAAGTTTCTTTTCCTATTAAGCTAATAAATAGCTAAAGGAAAAAAGCAACGCTTGGCATTTTCAAATGTTGCCTTAGCAAACTCTTCTAAAGACATTTGCTTAATGTCAGCAATCATTTGAGCTGTTTCTATTATGAAGGAAGGTTCATTAGGTTTGCCTCTTTTTGAATTAGGAGCCAAGTAAGGAGTGTCTGTCTCAATTAAGAGTTGATCTAGAGGAACTATTTTAGCTACTTCTCTTAAAGCATCGCTTTTCTTAAAAGTTACAATTCCACTTAAAGAAAGATACCATCCTCTTTTGATCACTTCTTCAGCTTCTTTTTTAGTTCCTGTAAAGCAATGTAAAACAGCAGGCCCTTTATATTCTTTATCAACAATC
>PFAC01000002.1 GCA_002773835.1 Chlamydiae bacterium CG10_big_fil_rev_8_21_14_0_10_35_9
TCCTGATGACTATGAAATAGGAAAAGACTTAGCTTTTTACACACATGACCCTATTTTTGAAATATCTCTCACACCTAACTTAGGTCATTGCATGAGTGCTATAGGTATTGCAAGAGAGCTTTCTGCTCTTTTAAACATTCCTTTGAAGGAGTCGAATATTTCCTTGCACCCTCCTTTTGCTGAAACAGATAAAGAAATAAACATTAACACAGAACTATGTTCAAAATATGCCTGCCGCCGCATTCAAGGAGTAAAAGTAGAGCCATCTCCTTTTTGGCTAAAAAAACAACTTTTGCAATGTGGAATTAGGCCCATCAACAATGTGGTAGATATCACTAATTTAGTCATGCTTGAGCTAGGACAGCCTATGCATGCTTTTGACATGGATTTATTAGAAGGAAAAGAGATAAGTGTTGCTCAAAGCGAGCAGGAAGTGCAGCTCAAAGGTTTGGATGAAAACGACTATCTTGTTCCTAAAAATACATTACTTATTTCAGATAGCAAAAAACCTGTTGCAATTGCAGGGGTGATCGGCCTTCACAATACAGCCGTTAATGACCAAACCAAAAATGTCTTGCTGGAAGCGGCTTCTTTTGATCCGATTTCTGTTAGAAAAACAAGCAAAGCAATCAATTTCAGATCGGAAAGCTCGCAAAGATTCGAAAAAGGAATAGATATTGAAAATGTCAATAAGGCATTAGATTTAGCTGCAATGCTGTTACAGGACCTTTGCAAAGCAACTATTGGGAAAATAGTATGCGAGCAAAAAGGCACTGTTGAAAAGAAAGTGATTCGAGTTAGAAAAGAAAGAGTAGAAACTATTCTAGGTGTCTCTCTTAGTTTAAATGAAATTTCAGAAATTTTAAAAAGACTAGGATTTCATATTAAGACAGTCGATGCTACCACTATTATGGTAAGCATCCCCACCTATCGAAATGACATTTCACAAGAAATAGATTTAATTGAAGAAGTAGCTAGGATCTATGGCTTCAATAAAATTGAAAAAGCCAAGGCTTTATACTCTACAACAAAAATTGGCCACTCCTTTTCTTATCTCATAGAAAATCAAGTAAGAACTAAATTGCTCCAACAAAATTTGCAAGAAGTTTTAAATTGCGATTTGATTAGTAAAGATGATTCAGAAATTTTAAAAGAGCTTCACTTAAGAGCAAGCAATCACATACCAGTTTTACATTCTAAATCTTCCGAACACTCTGTATTAAGATGTTCTTTGCTACCTGGAATACTTAAAAATGTACAATATAATATAGATCGAAAATGTAGTGATTTATCTTTTTTCGAAATTGGTAAAATACATTTTTACGATGAAGAAAACCGCTTTATAGAGCAAACAATGGCAGCTGTTTGTCTTACTGGAAGTGCAAACTTGAAATTCTGGTCAGATAAAAGTAGAAATTGTGACTTTTATGATCTTAAAGGAATTTTAGAAGGTCTATTCTCTTCTTTTTTAACACAAGATTTCCGATGTGTAAAATCCGATCACGCAAACTTTCACCCTTTTGTACAGGCAGATATTTTTGTTAACGATATAAACATAGGAGTCTTAGGAGAGCTTCACCCAGATATTTTGGCAAAAAAAGACATCAAACAAAAAGTTTTCTTTTCAGAGATCAACATACAGGCCCTTTCTTCTTTAGCACGTAAAAGAACTAAGTTGCATTCCTTACCTCAATATCCTAGCTCTGAAAGAGATTGGACAATTACTGTACCTAAAGACCTTCCACTCTCTCATATAAAAGATACCTTATATCAATTTAAGCCGGAAATTTTAGAAGAAATTTTTCTATTAGATATTTATGAGAGTAAAGATTTAGGCCCTTATAAAAACATGACTTTAAGGTTTATTTACAGAGACTTAAAACACACTCTTTCTTTTGAAGAAGTAGAAAAAGCTCATAACACATTAAAAGAAAAGATTTCTGAGCACTTGCAAATTGCTCCTAATATCTAATATGATTCTCCGATTATATTCGGAGGTTTAATTATGCTGCTTTTACGCTTGCTTTTAACTGTGCTCACAATACTTACGGTTACTTCTTGTCAAAGCGACGACTCTAGTGAAGTAATATCTCAAACTTATGTTCATAAGTATGGCTTTAACCTAACTGAAAAAGAATGGAATGAGCGTGATCAGGACGGTCAAATTATTACTGTTCTAGAAGACAAAACAGTCATTACTCAATCCTATGAAAATGGTGTACTGCATGGATTAAGCACTAAAACTTACCCAAACAGTAATATTATATTTACAGAAAAGCTCTATGATCAAGGTATTTTATTAAAAGAAATCATCAATGATGAGAAAGGAATCCCTGTAAAAGAAGAAGCTTATGAGTTTGATGACAGAAAAGTCATTACTCGTTGGTATGCCAACGGCGCTCCCATGAGCATCGAAGAATACGATAGTAATCTCCTTGTAGAAGGAAGCTACTTTGATTTAAGTAACGAGCTTGAGTCTTCTATTGAAGAAGGCACTGGCATGAGAGTTAAAAGAGATAGACAAGGAGTTCTGCAAATTCACGACACGCTGGAAAACGGAATTGTGACAGTAAGAAAAACATACCACCCTAACGGCCAGCTTCAGTCTGAGTCTCATTTTGTCAACAATCAGTTACATGGCCCACAAACTAAATATACTGTCACAGGTAAACCACTTTTAGAACAGTATTTTCACAATGGAGCGCTGGATGGCTTGAAAAAGCAATACAGAAATGGAAAAAAAGTACTGGAGATACCTTATGTTATGGGGCAAAAAAATGGAGTGGAAAAACATTACGACCTTGATGGAACGCTTACAGCTGAAATTCCATATGAGAATAATATTAAACATGGACGGTCTAGATATCAAAGCGAAGATTTCTCAGATCTAATTTGGCATTTTAGAGGTAAACCAGTTACTCGAAATGAATTTAATGATCTAGTTACTAGAGAAAAAATGCTTGCTGAACTTTCACTTGATAATGATTAAAACTTGCAAAACATTCTCAAGCAACTTAGCTCTCGATGCCACTATTATTTTAAGTGAGAAGCACATTGAGTCAATTCAGCTAAAAGCAGCCTCAAAGGCTGCTTTTAGCTGCCTCATTTTTTCCCCTATTGAAAATGGCTACTTAATAGACAGTATCTTCAACTGGTTTGCTAATTATCTTTTAGGAAAACCGCAAAAAAACAATCTTCCCATTAATTTATCTTTGTTAAGCCCTTTTGCAAAAAAAGTTACAGAAGTTCTTTTACAGTCTTCACCAGCAAGAAAATTTTCCTATAAGTCCCTCGCAGAAAAAGCTGACAGCCCAAATGCTTATAGAGCTGCTGGTAGTGCTTGCCATAAAAATCCTTTTGTTCTTTATGTTCCCTGTCATCGAGTCATTGCAAAAAATGGGAAAATTGGGGGATATGCATTAGGACAATCTATGAAAAAAAAACTGCTAGATTTTGAACTAGCAGTTTTTTAAAAAAGAAGGGTTATTGAGCTTGGACAAGTTCCGGTGAGACTTCAAGTTCAGCATTGTTCGAAGACTCTTCTACTACTTCTTTTTCTTTTTGACTTTGGTCTGTAACTTCTTTGTTCACAGAATTTTGGCTATTGCAAGACACAACAAAAATAGCCATAGATAAAGCTAATATTTTATAAATAACCTTCATAATATTACCTAAAGTTTAGCCTCTAAAAATAGAGCATCACTCATTATAGGACCTTTCCTTTCAAAAGCAACTAGCAAATTTGAAATCAGTCTGGCACGATTTTTGCAACTAAATAGTAGTAGAAACTTAAGGGAGGAATATATGGGTAAAAAAGATTTAATCAACCAGGTAGCAAGACTTGAAACTATTAACGATCAGTTATCTTCAGAACTAAAATATTTAGATCAAATTTCAAGAAAGCTCGGCTTTGCTGAAGGGCTTAAGACCTTAAAAGAAGCTGCTTTAGAGCTACTTGAAATCGAAAAAAGAAAAGGGGCTATTGAAGAAGATGATGAAGATCTTCAAGATTAAGATTCTTGAAGAACAACTCTTCTGATTGCTCAAGTTTTTGCTGCTTTAGGTGAAGAATTTTTTCTTCTATCGTATCGATGCTCAGGTATTTTTTTACGATTAAAGATTTTTTTCTTCCCATTCGGTGAGCTCTATCCATGGCTTGTTTTTCTACAGCTTCATTAAACCATGGATCTACAATGATAACGTAATCCGCTTCATTCAAATTGAGCCCATAGCCAGCCGCTTTCATACTAAGAAAGAAAACCTTAGCCCCTGAGCTTGATTGAAAGGCTTCAATTTGTTGCTGTCTTTCTTTCAGGCTATAACTACCGTCAATATAGTGATAAGGCTGGTGTAGCTTTTCCTTCAAAATTTTCAAGACTTCAGTAAACTGGCTAAATACTAAAACCTTATGATTTTCTGAAATTTGTTGAATGTCTTCTAAAATAGTAATTATTTTGCCACTTTCAGCATCATGGTGACAAAGATTGGGGGCAATAGCTATCTGCCTTAGCCTTAAAATCATTTCAAAAATATGCATCTTGTTGGAAGTATTGGGCAGCTTTTCCTTTGCTTGAAAAGCCAGTGCGTCATAAAGAGCTTTTTGCTTTTCTTCCATGGATACCCAGACTATTTGCTCAATTTTTTCAGGAAGTTGTATATCCACATCTTGCTTTTCCCTTTTTAGAACGAAGGGAGCAATTTTTTGTTTCAAGCTACTGGGATTTTTATCGTTATGTATCATTTTAGGAAACAAAAAGGTAAATTGCGAAAGGAGTTCATCAAACCTGTTCTCTACTGGTGTCCCGTTTAAACAGAGCCTAAAGTTTGCTTTCAAACAAAACGCTGCTTTGGCATTTTTAGTCTGAGCATTTTTAATAGCTGATGACTCATCTAAAATCACCGCTTCAAAAGTAGTTTTGGAAAATTTTTCCATGTCTTGTTTCAAAACACCATAAGTGGTCAAGATAAAGGAGTTTGCATTAAAGTCAGCCTTTCTTTCAGGGCCATGGTATAACGTTACATTAGCTTTAGGAAAGAACACGCTAAACTCTGATTTCCAATTCATTAAAAGAGAACTTGGAGCTACTATCAACACAGGGAAAAAATTTCTTAATGTGGAAAGAAATGCCAGCACTTGCACTGTTTTTCCAAGGCCCATTTCATCAGCAAGAATACCCGCTAATTGATTTTTATAAAGAAAATGAATCCACTGAACACCCTTTTCCTGAAAAGGATGCAGTTTACCTTTAAAACTTTCTAAATCAGGAAGATCGGGTAGCTTCTTTCTAGAGTCAATGAGGTGCAAGAACTTTTCTGTCGCTTGAGAAAAAGCAACGCCTTCTATACCTTTGATTAAACCAATTTCGCTTTTAGAAAAGGCTAAAGACTTTTTTTGCAAAAAGAAAGACAGCTTTTTTTGACATTCCTGTAGTGAACACAAAGCTACAAAATCGTTAGTTTCTATCATTGGTCGGGAAAACTGTAGATTTGACACTATAGAGTCCAAAGGGATTTCTTTATTATCATCAAAAGTAACTTTCCCCTGTAATTTGAGCTCTTCTTCCTGTTCAACTACCTCTGCTGAAATAGATTCTTGCAGTAAAACCTTTTTCCCTTCTTTATTATGAATCTCCCACTCTAGTTCCTTTAAAAATTGTAAAGCCTCGAATGCCTTTGGCTGGGCAATATAAAATTCGTGAAACTTTTTTTCGTATCCTAAGTCCAAAAGATCTTGAGCGCAAGTTTCTTCAAACACTTGATTTCTCCCCTGTTGACTAGAAGAAAAATAGGAAGCAACTGTTTTTTCATACTCAAAGTGAAGATCTGCAAAACAAAGCGACATATCTTTGATAATTAAAATGGGCTTTGGTTTTTCAAGCTCTTTTTTTTGCCACAGAATTTTATCTTTGTAATCTTCTGTAAAGTACTTGTACTTTCTTCCTTCTAAAAAATGATCCTTTTCTTCCCATAGATATAGCCATGTATGTTCTAGTGGTTCTTTCAAAAAATACAAAGACTGGTCATACATGAAAAAGTAAGGAGTTATACAATTGCATTCATTCGATTTTACTAACTTTTGTGCAATGGAAAACCCTGCATTTACCCTGCATTCGCCATCACTTAATGGTTCTACATGAAAAATAACATCGGCATAATTTTTTTCTACTGTTAAATGCTTGTTTTGGAAAGCTAAGCAACTAGCTATGCGAGGATCTCTGATTATTTTTTCTATATTTTGCCTCTGCAAGACAATCTCATTTATCTTCAAAGTTTCTAAAGAACCTGTATAACCTTTTTTTCTCTCATTTTTGATGTGGCATTCACATAGGTCAGCGTATTCTTTCAACCCAGGTAAGTAATAATTTTTTTTAGGTTGAAAAATTAAAACATCTTTATTTTTAACCGCTTCCTTAACCCGCAAAGTTACTATTTTTTTTTCTTGGATATTTAACTGAAAGAACAGCATCCTTTTTCACAAATGTTAATAGTTTAAGCAAAGCATTATGCATCCGAAACTGAAAATTATAAACGAATATCAAGACTTTGAAAAAAAATGGGAGGAAAAATCTAAAAAGTCCGCCCAATCCCATCCTTTAAAAACATTGAAATCTCTACCTAAAATGGAAGGAATTGATCCATCTACTAAAAAAAATTTAAGACTTAAAGCTTTTAAATATTTAATGAAACATGACCAATACCGCCTTTTTTCAAAATATTTTCTAGATAAGCCTTTTAAATACGGATACAAATTAATTCGCTCTTACTTCACAAAACAACCTTACCTAAGACAGGATGATTTTTTTCTATATGGGGTCAAGTCTATGCAAGAATTTATCTCCCTTCTACAAGATCCTGAAAGAACATTTATTCTTGGCTTTTCGTACTGTCATAAGCCCTTTGAATGCCCATCAGGTAGGTTTACGGATAAGTGCATACACGACCCTCACCACCCTGTCTGCTCTCAGTGTTTTATTGGAAAATGCTGCAACTTCACTTCTAAAGCCAACACAAAACTACTATTCATCCCTACCGTTCACTACATTGGGGAAAAAATGCTAGAAGAGGTTCATAATGATCCAAAGAAAAAAATAACTTTTTTAATTACTGCCTGCGAACTCAGCTTAGAAATGTTTAAAGACTTTGGGAATATGCTGCGACTACAAGGAATAGGCGTTCGGCTAGATGGTAGAATTTGCAATACTATGAAAGCCTTTGAGCTGTCTGAAAAAGGCATTAAGCCAGGTCTTACTGTTGTTTTAGACAAAACTCAACAGAAAATGTTAGAGCTTTTATTAGAAAGAAAAACCCAAAATTAATTTTGGGTTTTTCTTTGAAGAGCTTGTTTCTCTTCGAAAGGTAGTTTTCTAAAAGGCTTTGGATGCAAAGTATCATCAAACTGCCTGATCCTACCGGATAAACATTTTTCTTCACAGCAGCCTTTATGTTCTTTAACACAGTCAGGACATGCTAAAAAAAGTTCATTACAATCCATGTTTGCACAGTTATAGTATGTGGAAGTCTTTTTTTGACAAAAGCTGCAATGACTAATTGTTTCAGGGTCCTCTGAACTGATAGGTACGACTAAGCGGTCATCAAAAACAAAAAGTTGTCCTTTCCAGTGTTTACTACCCATTTTATGGCCGTAATTAATAACTCCACCATCAAGTTGATAAATATCTTTAAACCCTTCTTCGATCAAGTAAGCAGAGTAATATTCACATCGGATTCCACCAGTACAGTACATCATTACTTTTGTCTTTTCTGGATTTTTTCTTTTTTTGAGCTCTTCAGTGTACTTTGGAAATTCTCTAAAAGTATTGCATTTAGGAAGCTCTGCTTTTTCAAAGTGCCCAACTTCCGATTCATAATCATTTCTTACATCTATAAGAACAGTGTCCTCATCCATGTTACTCAACATCTCATCCCACTTTTCAGGAGAGATGTGCTGCCCACGTTTTTGTAAATTTACTTTTTTATCAAAGGCTACCAGCTGCTCTCTAAATTTTATTGTCATTTTACAAAAAGCATGCTCGGAAGAGGGATCTATCTTAAAGGAAATATTTGGATAGTTTTCACTTAACCATTCGAAATAGGCATCAGCATCCTTAACATGGGCACTTAACTGCCCATTCAATCCTTCTGAAGAAATATAGACTCTTCCTTTAATATCTTTATTTTTAACAAATTTTTGATGTAAAGAAACATGTTTATGGGGGTCTTCTAAAGAAGCAATATAATAATAGGCTATAACTAAATAATCTTTCATATTTAATAACTTAAATGAGTTAAAACGGTATATTTATATCTGAGGTCTCAAATAGTATGCAAATCAAAAAAAAATTTATCTTTAGCTAAAAACTGATAGTTCTTGTTGAAAATAAGAAAGTTGATTACTATTATTTGCTCAATTGAATAAACATTATTGACTTTTCGGAGAAAAAATGGCTCGATACAGAGGACCTAAAAATCGAATAGCTCGTAGATTTGGAGCAAACATCTTTGGCCGCCTTCGCAGCCCGCTATTGCATAAATCCAATCCTCCTGGACAGCATGGGGCAAAACGTAGAAAAAAATCTGACTTCGGCGTCCAGTTAGAAGAAAAACAAAAGCTAAGAGCTGTTTATGGCATGATTACACATAAGCAGTTAGTGACCGCTTATAAAAATGCCGTAAAAAAGCCAGGAAATGCTGCTCATAATTTACTTGAAGCCCTTGAATGCAGACTGGATAACGTTATCTATCGCCTAAGGTTTGCATCTACTATTTTTGCAGCACAACAGCTTGTCTCTCATGGACATGTTCTTGTTAACGGCAAAAAAGTAGACAGAAGAGGTTTTGTTGTAAGACCTGGAATGGAGATATCTATTAAGGAAAAATCTCAAAAAATTAAAGCTATTCAGCTTTCAGCAGAAAACACTGCAAGAGATATTCCTGAATATTTCTCACTTTCAGAAAGCAAAATGAGCGGAAAGTTAGAGTCTAGTCCACAACCGGATCAAATCCCTCTATCTCTTCCTATCAACGTACCTCTAGTATGTGAATTCTTAGCTCACACATCATAAGCTAATTTCCCCTTTTGGTATCAACCAAAAGGGGTCTTTTTTATTAAATCTAATAGATCTTTATTTTTTGTCACTTTAGCCATTGCTAAAATGGTCCCTACAAAAATAATTGCTTGAGAAAAGAACTGAACACACTGTTTAGTAAATTCTCTAGGAAAAATAACAGGCGTATTGCTTACAAAAAGTCCAATTGTCACATCTGAAACAACATAAAAACCAAACAGTAAAACAACTATTGCTGCAACTGTAGCGCATACAATGCTTTTAAAAAATGACAGCCACAGGTCTTTAGAAAATATTTCACCAAGCTCTTTAGAAAGAACAAATGATAAAACACACATGTTAAAAATAGAGCTTATACTGGTCGCCAATGCAATACTTGCCGTTTTATAGTTAAGCACAAAGATAAAAAGGCTATTCAACACAACATTTAGCAGAACAGTAAATACAGATGACATGCTTGGGATAAAATATTTTTTTTGAGCGTAAAATCCATTGGCTAAAAGCAGTACAAAAGTCGCTGGCAATAGTCCTATAGCATAAGCAAAAAGACAAAAAACTGACTCATAAGATGCTGTATTTGAAAAATCTCCTCTGCCATAGATTAAGTTTAAAGCAGAGCTTCCAAGAACAAAAATCCCTAAGGTACAAGAAAAAATGAGAGCAAAGCCATGACTTAAGGACTGCTTTAAATATTTTTTATAAGATTTAAAATGCTTGTTTTTCATAGCTCTTGAAAGTGGAGGGAGCAATGCCCCTGCGATAGCAATAGAAAAAAGCGCTAAAGGTAATTGCTGCAACCTGGAAGCATACCAAAGATAGGCAGGCCCGGATGGGTCACTTATCCTAGCAAAAATAGCATCTAGCGCAGAATTGATCTGAACTGCCCCAACTCCAATAATAGAAAGAGTCAAGGGCTTGTATAGTTTTTTAATTTCTCGAGAGAACAGCTTTGGCTTGAACCATTCAGAAAACTTTAAGTTTTGCACAAAAAACTTATTAGCAGGCACCTGAGTAAAAAGCCACTGAGCAATAAAAGCTATTCCTATAGCAATAGATAGACCTGTAATGGCAATGTTTGTTGGGTATCCACGTAAAATAACCATGGAGAAAATCCAAACCAAGTTAAAAAGTACAGGAGCAAAAGAAGGCAAAAAATACGATTTTAAGCACTGAAGAAGGGCGCTGTTTAACGCATATAAAGTTATACACACAAGTGAGGGAAGCATAATCATAGTGAACGTAAGAATCTCATAGCTACTTCCTGCGTAAGGGACATACTTCCTAAAAAAAAGTAAAAATAGCTCTAATATAGCTACCAACAACCCTGTCAAAATAAACATGGTAAAAAACAGGTCTCGAAAAAAAAGAGCTGCTTTTTTGGTATCTTCTTTTCTGATTGTTTCAAAATGCGGAATAAAACCTGAAGTTAAAGTCCCTTCCCCTATTAATCTTCTAAGTAAATTAGCAAAGCGAAAAGAGATCATAAAAGCTGCAATACCGGGACTGCTGCCAAAAAGAAAGGCTAAGGTCATGTCTCTGACCATCCCGACAATTCGGCTTAAAAATGTCCCGTAAAAAAAACTTTTCGCGGTTTGAATGATTGATCTTGAACTATCTTCTGACATAAAAAAAGAGCTATTAAATACTAATTTTTAGAAAATAAGACTATAGATCTGATTGAATATTTCAATAATATCGCTTAGGCTTGTATTTTTTAGTCCCAATGCTTTTAAATCCATCGATTCTTCAGTTATTTGGCTAAGAAATTCTTTCATATCATTACGAATAGAGACAGGTAAAAAGACATGCTCTTTAGGAGAAAGTAGTTGATGTAGCCTAATAATATCATTACGATGCTTACGAATGTCTTTTGAATCTACATGTTTACCCTCTTTGGCTGAAGATGAAAGGTCTAAAAAGGCTTTAGCTTTTAACGGTATGATATGCGTTGGTCTTACAATAGAAATACCATCTACTAATATTTTGCCATCATGAATAAAATGATAATACTCATCATTTAATAAAATTGCGGAAAGACTTGAAATTTCTTCGTTCACAGGAATAGGCGTAAATAGACAATCTTCTCGAAGAAAAACTTTTTTTGGCTCCCGTGAAAACAACTCAATAATATCAGGAAATGTAGGCAACGTTGGGTTTTGAAATCGATAAAATTGTTTTTTCCCAGTGCTTTTTTTACGGGACATATAATTACCAGTTTTAATAAAGTTCCAAAACACTGTGGCAAATTCTGCACTGAGCGACTCAACAAATAAAACGATGTCCAGGTCTCTTGTAGCCCGAAAGTCAAGACCAACCTCTTCCATCGACAGCATACTAGCCACACCACCGATAAGGGCATAATGTCGATTGAATGGAGTAAAATACTCCTTAAATATATCGAGGCCTTTAATCATTTTTCTAGTTTCCAATGTTTTTCAAGCAAAGTTTCAAGGGCTTTTTCAATTCGTTCATCATGAATATTTTTTAAACTAAGGTAAAGAGAAAAGTCATCAATTACTCGATGGTCCTTAGCAAAAAGAGCAGGATCATATTTCCAAAATTCAACTTTCATTTGAGCTCCTTCACTAATTGGCAAAATGTCAAACTTTAATAAGCTTTGTTTGTTATTAGATGGATTATCATAAATAGCAAAGACAGGCAACGAAGGAGGTATAATAGACGTTTGCAAAGCTAAAGCCGAAAGATTGGCGATATATCCTGATTGTTGAATTAGTCTTATAGTTAGTTTATCCGCTTTGATCCAATGAGACTCTCTTACAGGAGATTGCATATATGAAAGCGCTTGTTTCCATAAAGAAAAACCCATCTCATTTTTATGAAAATGAAATAAGCGCTTTTTAGCTTGCCGGTAGGTTGCCCCCAATCCAAGAGCTTCTAGATTGGTAAGAGCCCGAGTCATCGTCATTGGACTGTAGTTTAATATTTTAGCTAAACAAGAAGGAGAAAAAGGTCCTAAAGAACGATTAATTAATGCATATATAACTATTGTTTGTGCAGAAGGTGTAAGAACAGTGGGAGCCTTAACTTTTTTTACCTCTGCTTTACGACAATCTAAGCCCAAGTCTGGTAAATACATTTGTATTCCTGGAATTACAAAGGGAACCTTATATTTCATCAGTCGTTGGCGATTATATGCAATAAGGTAATCAGCAATGTATAAGCAAGGCTTTTTCAATTTTTTCTCCAGCATCCCCATTTGAGTCGCTATCTGATTAGGCGTAAATGCAGTAGGATCCTTAGCAAGTACTAGAACATATTGT
Source organism: Chlamydiae bacterium CG10_big_fil_rev_8_21_14_0_10_35_9 (assembly GCA_002773835.1). Taxonomy (GTDB): domain Bacteria; phylum Chlamydiota; class Chlamydiia; order Chlamydiales; family SM23-39; genus 21-14-0-10-35-9. The sequence goes on from PFAC01000002.1 coordinate 12,347, forward strand.
TTACCAAGAATGATAGCTTTGTAAAATTTATAGGCAACTGCTAGAAAAACAGGAAGGTCTGGATATTTATCAAAAGATAGTACATCTACTTGAAGGCCCAATGCTTGAAAAACATATTTTTTTAAATCTTCAATAATCTTTTGCATTGTGGGAGGGGCTTGTTTGTTATTTGCACAATAACACATAAAGTGTTATTGTGCAAATTTAGAGTTATTTGTTTAATGTTAAGTAACATAGACAAAAGAGCGAAAAGCAACTCTATTAATCTTTCTACTAATTAAGTTGAGATTATCCCTTATTTTTTCTAGACTTTAGTATTTGAAACTTACAATACACCTATGGAAGAGAAAGTATTAGTTGGCGCACATATATCCATTGCAGGAGGTCTTCAGCTAGCTCCGATGAGAGGAAAAGAGATGGGAGCTACGGTTATGCAAATTTTTACTTCCAATCAAAAGCAATGGCAAGGAAAACGGATTACTGAAGAAGAGCTTCAATTATGGCATCAGGCTTTAGAAGATACTGGCATAACGCATGTTATGAGCCATGACAGCTATCTTATTAATTTAGGATCTCCCAAACCTCCTTTATTAGAAAAAAGTAGAGCAGCCTTTAGACAAGAACTTAGCCGGTGCCACTTATTAGACATCGACTATTTAAATTTTCATCCAGGCGCTGCTACAGACTCTGATGTTGAAAAATGTTTGGACACGATTATTGAAAGCCTTCTTACGATAAAAGACTTGAGTGATAAAGGACCTACTCGCCTTCTTTTAGAAACAACTGCGGGCCAAGGATCAACTGTTGGTCATACCTTTGAGCAGCTTGCCTATATTATTAGAAATGTCAAACAACATATTCCTATAGGAGTTTGTATCGATACCTGCCATACTTTCTCAGCTGGCTATGACATAAGGACATTTGATGCATGTGAAAAAACTTTTCAACAATTTGATGATATTATCGGCATGCAACACCTTTATGCTTTTCATATAAATGACTCGCTAAAAGAGCTAGGGCAGCGAAAAGACAGGCATGCTAATATTGGAAAGGGATTTATCGGAGAAGAGTGCTTTAAATATCTCATGCAAAACCCTAAAACGAAACATATCCCAAAATATCTTGAAACGCCGAATGGCAGTGAATTTTGGAAAGATGAAATTTCTTTACTTAAATCTTATGCAACCAATGAGCTATCTAACACCTTATGAGAACAAAATTAAATAAAATATTACACCACGAAAAACCTGAAGTTTTATTACATCAAACAGTTACTGTTGCTGGATGGGTGCGAAGTATCAGAGATCAAAAATCTTTTGCATTTTTAGCCTTAAATGATGGATCTACTTTTGCGAATCTTCAAGTAGTGATTGATTCGGATCTTCCCCATTATGAAACTATTATTCCATCTATTACAACAGGAGCGTCTGTCCAAATTGTTGGTGAAATCGTCGAAAGTCCTGGTAAAAACCAGTCCATTGAAATCAAAGCATCGGAAGTTACCTTAATTGGAGAGTGCGATCCAGCAACGTATCCCCTACAGAAAAAACGACACTCTTTTGAATTTCTTCGAACTATAGCCCACTTGAGAACAAGAACTAACACACAAGGAGCCGTTGCAAGAGTCAGGAACGCCCTTGCTTTTGCTACGCATAAATATTTTCAAGAAGAAGGATTTCTTTACGTACAAACACCGATTATTAGTGGATCAGATTGTGAAGGCTCTGGCGAAATGTTTAAAGTAACGACGTTAGACAGCAAAGAAACTGATTATACAAAAGACTTTTTCCAAAAACCTGCTTATTTGACAGTTTCTGGACAGTTGGAGGCTGAAATCTATGCATTGGCTTTTTCTGATGTTTATACATTTGGTCCAACTTTTAGAGCTGAAAATTCTCATACTTCCAGACACCTAGCTGAGTTTTGGATGATAGAGCCTGAAATGGCCTTTGCTGACCTGGCTAAAGACATAGAGTGTGCTGAAAAGTATATTAAATATGTGGTTCGCTATGCAATGGACAGTTGCCCTGAGGATTTAAATTTCTTTGATAAATTTGTGGAAAAAGGACTATTAGAAAAGCTGCAGAACCTGGTAGGGTCTCCTTTTGAAAAACTCCCTTATTCAGATGCAATAGAAATCCTAGCAAAAGCCTCGAAAAAGTTTACCTACCCTGTTAAGTGGGGCCTTGACTTGCAATCAGAGCATGAAAGATATTTAACGGAAACTCACTTTAAGAAACCTGTGGTTCTCACTGATTATCCTAAAGAAATTAAAGCTTTTTATATGAGAGACAATGATGACGGCAAAACGGTAGCAGCCATGGATATTCTAGTTCCTGGCATAGGAGAGCTTGTTGGCGGATCTCAAAGAGAAGAAAGACTTGATGTATTAGAGAAAAAACTTGAAAAGCACAACCTGAATCCCGAAGACTACTGGTGGTATTTAGAATTAAGAAAATATGGGTCTGTTCCCCACAGTGGTTTTGGAGTGGGTTTTGAAAGGCTTGTACAATTTGTAACAGGAATGGAAAACATCAGAGATGTGATAGCTTTTCCAAGGTATCCTGGACACGTTGAGTTTTAACCTACTTTTTCCTGCATAGCTAATTTAAAACTCTCTTTTTTAGCGAAAAGACCTACCAGCTTATTAACTTCTTTTTCAATAATTTCTTCATATTTTCTTTCATCAGAGGTTTTCTTGCTCTGGATCAACGCATGGATTTCATCAATATTTAGCAAACTCACATTTTGATCTTTCTTAACTTCAGGACTTACACATCGGGGAACACTTAAGTCAAAAATCAATGTCTTTGATGGCACCTTTTGATAATCAACACAAAAACCCGCATATTTTGACCCACATATAATCACATCAAAAGAGGGCCAAAGATGAAGAGAGTCCCAGCTAATTTGTTTTTTGCTTTTTTCTATAGGAAATCTGCTTGCAATAAAGCAATTATGCAAAAGGCTTTTTTCAAAGAAACTCATAACCATATTATTTATTTCCGAATTTCCTATAAACAAAATGGAAGGAGCTCTAAATGTTGACTTAATTTTCTTTGCTAAAAAACGATCTAATCTAGGAGAGTTTTTTTCGAGTAAATAATGCGTTCGTAAATTTTTACTAACCTTTAGTGCTTTTTGAAATAGGAAATGAAGAACTGAGGGTAGTTTTTGCACAGCCTTTGACAAGTAAGCCTTTTTTACCTGCCTTTGAATTTCTGACTCCCCAATAATTACACTGTCCAAACCAGCTGCTGTTTTACACAAATGCATAAAGCATCCTTTTTGGAAATACACATAAAAGCCTTTGTGGATCCCACACTTTTTAGCTAAAGCAACCAACTGACAATGCACTTTATTCAAGTCGGTTGCATAGAAGTATATTTCAAAGCGATTGCAAGTAATTAAAGGGATCAGACAAAGTTCTAACATTGAATTTTCCAACAAAGGAAGAAACTGAGATTGAATTTTTTCTCTATGAGACAAATCACCTTTAATGCCAAAAACTGCCACTTGCATAGACACTATCAACTTAAATTAAATAAGTAGTTATATTTCTTTTTCTATTTAATGCCAATTTTAGCGACCTAAACGACTATCTACAACAACTTGCGCAACTACAGAACTATCAAAGCCTTTTTGCCTTAACTTCAACGCCAATTTCTGAGGATCTATTTTCTGTTTTTGCATAAGAGAGTTAATTGCTTCTTGTTGTTTTTCTAACGTAGCAATTTTCGCTATTTTTTCTTGAAGATTTAGCATATTTATCTTCTTTTGCTTTACCTTAAAAAAAATAGCAATAGGCCCCCAGCCTCTTTTTAATTGGCTGTCTACAAAAGATTCCAGCCATTTTTCGTCATTGACATACTTACTTTGATGTAAGTGATTCATTACTTCTTGAATTGCTGGGGAAGATACATGTTTTTCTTGCAGCTTTTGTTGTAAACTACTGCTTGGATAATTTTTTAAAGAAAGTAAAAAGTAGGCATAGCTTTTAGCGAGCCTTACTTCTTTTTCATAAAGCCACTTTTCCGCTTCTTGTTTAGTTTCAAAAGTCATTGTTGTTTTCAAAAGAGTGCGAAAAATACTTTTGGCTACTACTTTTTCTAAGGTATCATTGATGAAAACTTGTATCGCTTTTTTATCATTAGACGCATATTGGAACGATATGGTGAACATCTGTGTTTTTTTCTTTTGCATACACTTATGATTATGCTAAATTAGTAATAGAATCTAAATAGGTTTATTCATGGTTGAAAAGCCCGACATGCCCCCTCGCATCCACCCCAAGCCCATTGAAGGTATAGAAAAACCTTCCAAAGAACGCAAAGAAGCTCCGTCTAAAAAATTTCTTAGCATGAGTATGACAAAAACTGAATTTCAAAACTTTTTGAGTGGTTATGTTAAAGAAATGCTTAGCCTAATAAAAAGAGGCGAAAAAAGAATGATCGAAGCCATGAGAAAATTAGGCAAAGAGCAAGAGTAAAAAAAAGTTTTACCCATCTTGTGTTATTCCCCTCATATAATTATAATGCTTACCGTATTTTAGGTATTTTCTATGGAAACTGAGACAATTATTGTATCAGACGATGAAAAAGATATGCGTATTGATAAGCTGCTAAGCAATAGATTCGAGATTCATTCTCGAAGCTATTTTCAGTATCTTATTGAAAATCAATGCGTTCTATTGAACGGTCAAGTCATAAAAAAAAGAGCTGTACCTTCTGTAGGCGATGAGATCTCTATTTTTTTTCAGCTTACAGAAGAAATCTTAGCCACTCCTGAAAACATCCCCCTAAACATTTTATTTGAAGACGAGCATATTATTGCTATTAATAAGCCAGCCTCCATGGTCACCCATCCTGCTGTCGGAAATAGGACAAAAACCTTTGTGAATGCCCTCCTATACCACTGTAGCAACTTAGCTCCTTCCGAAGACCCTTTAAGACCAGGAATTGTTCATAGGTTAGATAAAGATACTACAGGAGTTCTAATAGCTGCTAAAACTGTAAGAGCCCATCAAGCTCTTATTTCTCAATTCTCGAATAGAAAAATAGAAAAGCAGTACTTAGCGATTTGTTTAAATCATTTAGAAAACCAAAAAGTGGATGCGCCTATCGCCAGGCATCCTGTGAAAAGAAAAGAAATGGCTGTTGTAGAAAACGGTAAACAAGCTATCACTTGTTTTCAAACAATCGCCTTTCAAAACGATTTAAGTTTGGTCTTGGCAAAACCGGTCACTGGAAGAACTCATCAAATCAGGGTCCATTTGAAGCACATTAATCATCCTATTTTAGGAGATGCAACATATGGGTCTGCAAAAGCCAATAAAAAATATCATGTGGAAAGACAGCTTCTTCACGCCTACAAACTGCAATTTACTCATCCCATTACTAATGTTGCTATGGAAATTGTTGCCCCTATTCCTGAAGACATGAAGAAAATTATCATGACCCATATAAAAAATTAATCCATAAAAAATTTTCTATTAAGAAATAGCCCAAAGTAATTGAAAATATTTACCTTCTCCTGATAAAATCAAAAGCATTTTAAGAATAATGAACCCTTACAAAGGATCGAAATATGAAGGAATTTGTAGAATACATAGTGAAGAATCTCGTCGACAACCCAGATAAGGTCCGTATTAATGAAATTGGCGGAACTCATACGTTAATCATTGAACTTGCTGTTGAAAAATCTGATATTGGTAAAATCATCGGAAAGAAGGGTAAAACAATCAACGCTATCAGAACACTTTTAATGTCTGTAGCATCTAGAAATGGCATCAGAGTCAATCTAGAAATCATCGAAGAAAATAAATAAATCTCAGAAGGGTGCTGAAAAGCACCCTTTTTTATCTTTTTCACAAAAAGCTCTCTAAAAAATTCAAAGAAAGATATACTCCAAGAACCTTCAAAAATTAGGATTCATAATGAAGAGAACTTGGTTATCTTTAGGCGTACTTATTTGTCTATTTGTAGGTTTCTTTTTTTATGAATACGATGCTAGATCCTCTTCTGTACCTCAACTGAAAAAGCTAAAAAAAGAATCTTCTAAAGATGTAACATTTGTCTTTATCATCCCTATCAATAACTGCTCTGAAATTGTAGAAAAGATTGTCCGCTCTATTTTTGAACAAAGCTATAAAAATTATAGAGCAGTACTAATTGATGACGGGTCAAGTGATGCTACTTATCAAACTGCCAAAGATTTTATTTCCCATTATAAATGTGAAGATAAATTTACTCTTGTCAGGAATAACAAAAGAATTGGCAGTATAGAAAATTTATATGAGCAAGCACAAAATTGCAAAGATGATGAAGTAATAGTTTTTTTTCAGGGAAATTGCTGGCTGGCAGACGACATTACTTTGCAAAGACTCAATGAAGTGTATAAAAACTACGATGTCTGGCTCACTTATTCACAGCACATCAACTACCGGACGAAAGAAAAAGCGGGTTTACGAAAAGTTACTAGCAAAAATCTTTTTTCTCATTCCATGAGAAGAAAATTCTGGCAAAGATCCAGACTGAAAACATTTTATGCCGGTTTGTTCAAAAAAATAAACCTACAGGACTTTTTTTTCAGAGGTAAGTTTATTCATGATGCTTTTGACAAGGCATATATGTTTCCAATGATGGAAATGGCGGGAAAGCATACTGCTTTTCTACCGGAAACTTATTGTTACTTTCTTCATAAGAGTTTGAAGGCAGAAAAAAGGCCTTCTAATCTTTCTCCTTATAAATGTGAAAAAAAAATAACAACAACCCCATCGTATCAACCTTTACAAGTAGCCCCCTATATAAGCGATAAAAAACCTTTAAAAACAGCTGATGTACTGATTTTCTCTTATGATAGGCCTTTACAACTTTATGCAACATTAGAGTCTATCTATACTAACTTTGAAAACTTACAAGACGTTGCTATATTGTATCGGGCAAGTGATGATAGATTTGCATGCGCTTATGAAGTAGTAAAAAGTAGATTTCCTAAAGCACATTTTGTCAAGCAATCTAAAAACCCCAAAAACGACTTTAAGCCTCTTTTATTAAAGATCTTGAATGAACATTTAAAATCAGAATACATAGCGTTTTCCGTAGATGACATGGTTGTAAAAGAAAAAGTCGATTTATCTGAAGCTACTGATTATTTAAGCCGAACAAACGCTTTTTTCTTTTCCTTGCGTTTAGGCTATGAGATCAATTACTGCTATATGGGAGGATACTCTCAAAAAGTTCCCCATCATGTTAAATTATTAAATAATGTACTGGCCTGGCAAATCGATACGGCAAGAGGAGACTGGAATTATTATCATTCAGTAGACATGACATTATATAAGAAAAGTCACATTTTAAAAGTGTTCCCTCATATTGCTTTTTCCAATCCGAATGAGCTAGAGCCTGCTTGGGAACAGTATTTTCACAATAAATACAAATCTAAAAAAAAGCATCTAGTTGGGTTGACCTATCAAAAGTCAAAAGCTCTCAACATTCCTATTAATATAGTATCTGCTGCCAACAATAAAAATATGAACCTTCACTCCAAGTACGATTTACTCGACCTTTTTGAAAAAGGACTTAAAATTGATTTAGAGCCAATTGCAAACTTGCAAAATGATGCTGTTCATATTGAGCATGAGCCAATATTTATCAGGAGAGAGTAAACCCTTAACTTATAATAGAGGGAAGGTAAGGCGATATCATTGCCTTTCTAGAATTGATACTTCCAGCGTTATAATAAAGAACCGCCATCGGAAGATTTTTATCTTTTTGTCCATAAGGTATTTTCAAAAAGCTTTCTTCAAAAATTCCCGTTAACTCTTCTGCATTGTCTCCTAAAAACTCTGCAGAAAGATCATTGTTTTGCATTTGAGGTGACTCTTGTAAAGAATTTAAGAATCTTTTCAAATGCTCAATAGCAAGGCCTGTAGGTGGGATCCAAATCCAAAGTTGATCCTTATGAGAGTACTGCCCTACTTGATCTTTGTATACTTCATCTGCACTGACTATTGTACTAATCATATGTAAATGAAGATCAACTTCAGGTTTCTTTTTATAAATTGCCTGAGCCTCTTCCATCCATTGCTTTCTAAGAGCATTTTGATGCTCTTGAAATATAGATAAGTTATTAGCAAACATCTTTGTTTGCCCAACTCGACAGCAGCCATTTTGCTCTTTAGTATCTTTAAACAAGTTATGAGGTTGAGAAGACACGCAAAGTTGTATATTTTTTTCTACTTCCTTCTCTCTAAAGTGATACACCTTTTTATAAAGAGAATACATGTCTTCATGTTGCAAAATCCTTTTAGCACTCTTTTTCGCAAAATCTTTATCTTTAGGAATATCATTTAAATTAATGATCTCAGTTTCTTTTTTCATAAGTAAAGATTTCATTCTGTTTAAAAGAGAAGCTACACATTCCACATCTTTGCTAGAAACTTTCATAAGAAGGTCTGTGTCATCTAAAATTCCATAAAGAAAGTGCAAATATTCAATCATCTCTCTTTCGGGATGAATAAAATAAGTAGTATTCAGCTTAATAATACTCTTTTTCTGCAACAGCCTCTGCATCACAGTTAATGGCAAGTCCTTATTCTGCAATTCCTTGTCAATAGTCCCCTCATCCATATTAGAAGTGCTATAACGATCATTAATGATAAAAGATTGCTCGGCGACTAGTGCATTACTAGCTTGAGCATCACTAATGATTGTCATGGAAGGAGATAAAGTATTTAAAGAAGCTTTGTGATGGTCAATAACACTGATTACCTCAAAATAGGAAGGGATAGACATTTCCTGCAAATTACAAAAATCTCTTAAAGAAACGGTTCCCAAAATAGGCTTTCTAAGATCTGTTGCCTTAACTACGCCCACAGGAAAAAATTTACCTTGGTCGGGATAAGTAATAGTAAGATGATGATATGACCCTATTTTACTTCTTAATTCTTCTACATCAGCTCTAACTGTAGCAAATTTGGGAGAGTAGCCCAAAACTTGAGTTTTAATTTGAAAGGCAACTTCTAGCTTTTCAAGATACGTTCTTACCTTTAGCAGAGTTTTATGCAGTTCTTTGATAATTTTTTCTATATAGTGAAAAATCTTAGGTCTGTTTTCCAACAAGTATCCGTTTTCATCAAATAAATTTGCCTCGGCAATCGAATCCATAATTTTTCGAATATCTGCAAATTCAACAACAGACAACTTAGTTAAAGCCTTTCCTAACTCTTCAAATGTTGTTTCTAGTCCTTTTTCTAATCCAAATACTTTAACAAAAAAATTAGCTAGACTTTCTTTTTGATTTTCAGAAAGTTCATAAGCTGACTCTGAGTCTTTAATTTTTTGATTAAAGACATCGTTAACAAATTTAGATATGTCCTCAAACTTAACTTTTTCTTGAGCAAAAATAGAAATGAGATTGACATGTAGCAGGTTTTCAAACCATCGAAGGGAATTATTCAGCAAGAGCACAATCTGCCTTACCCCTTCTACATCCATACTTCGAAAATCTCCTAAGAAAAACCCTTCCTCATCAACAAGGACAACTGATTTTTCCTGCCTTTCTTGGGGAAGAGTGCTAATAGAATCTTCTAAAGTTTTTTGAACCAACCCTTCTTGCTTCATAAGATCGTTGCCGGTCAAAGTGAGAGTAGTTCTTTTCTTTACTAAATGAGAAAATATCTCCTCTCCAAATACTTCTTTGAAAATAAGATTGATCTCTATTTGAGACTCAGGAGGTCCACCTGGTAAATTCCACATATGAAGGCCATCGCCTACTCTAGCTGCAAAAGAATCCATCCACCCCCAAAAAGAGGCAATAGTGGTATCTAAATCTGGTGATTTATGGGCAGTAACGAAATGCGTTCCAGGATAAATTTTTCCCATTCCAATGGGGAAAAAAACTTGATACTCCTCTCTTGGAACCCATTTTCCTGCGATTTTTCCTCTAACTTTGAGGTTATCCTCAAAGGAAAGGTTCGAATATTGATTTAACCAAAGCTCAAAACTAGTAAAGCGGTAGTGCTGTAAAATATCTTCTCTATCTACCCTTTCTACAAAGTCAAGGACTTGTGGTAGAAGAAAACAAGGCTCTTGTTCTTTTTGGATGAGCTGTAAAAGGGAAGAGTTGACAAAGTCGCTTCTTTTTCTGTCAGGTAAATTTTTAAAGTCTTCTGTATAGAATTCTTCAAAGACATCATCAATGCCTTCAAATAATTTTTTTTTGAAATTGTAATCTCCTAAAAGAGACATATCACAAGTTTAATTATATAGTGCAATAACTCAAAAACGGACTGAGGAGGACTCGAACCTCCAACCCTCCGCTTAGAAGGCGGATGCTCTATCCGATTGAGCTATCAGTCCAAAAAGTGAAATACAGTTTAATCAATTTTTAAAGCTAATTTCAAGTTCATTTTAACTGGATACTCCGATAAAATGCCAACTATTTAACAAACAATTGCAAAACAGAGGTTCTAGTGCCCATAAAAATAGGAATTATAGGCCATACAGGCAAAGTGGGAACAGCTTTACAATCTGCATTAAAAAATGACTTGCAATGCTCTTTTATAAAAGGAGTCAACTCACAGGCTAACTTAGAAGACTATTTTGCACTTTTTGACAGCTCCTCTGTAGTGATAGACTTTTCTTTGCCTTCAAAATTAGACCGGAAACTGCAAGTAGCAACCGACTTGCAAAAACCTTTAGTTATGGGAACTACTGGTTTTTCAGAAAACCAGAAAAACCTAATACTTGAGACCTCTTCCAAAATACCCATCTTTTATAGCAGTAATTTTTCTTTAGGAATGTTTTTTTTCCAAAAAATGTTGAAGGCAATAAAAGAAGTTGATTGGTTTGACTCGATAGATTTGATCGAGTGGCATAAAGCTGCTAAAAAAGACTCTCCTAGTGGGACTGCCTTGCACATTTTAAAGGAGATCAATAAATACACAAACAGAGAAACTCATATATCTTCTATAAGAGCAGGAGAGGTATTTTGTGAACACACTTTGTTTTTCAGCTCTGATAATGAAAGGGTCACACTAAAGCATGAAGCCTATGACAGAGCAGTCTACGCGAAAGGAGCAATAGCCGCTGCCAAATTTTTAATCGGGAAACCTGCTGGAATGTACAGCATGGAAGATCTACTAACCACACAAGAAAAATGCACGAAGTAGATGTTTTTTTAGGATTAGGAAGCAACGTAGGCTCTAAAATCAAAACAGTTCAAGAAGCTATTTTGCAGCTAAGTACTTTAGACAATACACGATTTATAAAAGCTTCACCTCTCTATCAGACTTCCCCTGTAAGTGATATTGAGCAGGAAGATTTCATCAATGCTGCCGTTCATCTGAAAACAAAACTTTCTCTAGAAGAATTATTTGCTACAACAGAGAAAATTGAAAAAAATCTGGGAAAAATAGCGAAGAAAAAAAATGAGCCTCGACCCATTGACATTGACATCTTATTTTTTGGAAACAAGCAATATCACCTACCTACCCTAACTGTCCCCCATTGTATGTGGAGTAAGCGACTTTTTGTTTTAACCCCCCTTTCCGATATTGCACAAGAAATCACTCTGAAGGAAAAAGGAAAAGTCATAAAATATAACATGAATCATTTACTAGAGAACTTTATCAACGTCAATAATGAAATCATTAAGAGGGTCTTATGAGAGAAATTAAAATCAAAAACTTTATCATTGGAAAAGGGCACCCTTTAGTATTGATTCTAGGACCTTGTGTTATAGAAAGCGAAAGCCACACATTGCAATGCGCTGAACAGTTAAAAGAGATAACCGAAGCCTACCCTTTTCCCTTAATCTTCAAAGCAAGTTATGATAAAGCTAATCGCTCTTCCATTCATTCCTATAGAGGCCCTGGAATAGAAAAAGGACTACAAATCTTACAAAAGGTACAAAAAGAACTAGACCTTCCTGTCGTCTCTGATGTCCACTCTCCTGAAGAAGCAAGCATTGCCGGTTCGGTTTTAGACATGATTCAGATTCCTGCTTTTTTATGTAGGCAAACAGATCTTTTAGTTGCAGCTGGAAAAACTAAAGCTGCAGTGAACATAAAAAAAGGACAGTTTATGGCACCTTGGGATATGAAGTCGGTTGTTGAAAAGATCACATCACAAGGAAAAGAGGACATTTTACTGACGGATCGAGGAACAACCTTTGGCTATAACAATTTAGTTAGTGATTTTCGCTCACTTATTATCATGCAAAACTTGCAGTACCCGGTATGCTACGACGCCTCTCATTCTGTGCAGCTACCGGGAGGGCTGGGGAGCTCTTCAGGGGGGCAAAGAGAGTTTATCCCACCACTTGCCAAAGCAGCAGTAGCCATAGGAACAAATGCCCTATTTATGGAATGCCACCCCAATCCACCGGAGGCAAAAAGTGATAAAATGAGCGTTTTAGACTTTGCTACATTAAAGCACCTATTACCTACTTTGCATCAATTGCAAAATGCTATACAAGAAAGTAGTCATGCTTAAAGGTATTTATTTAGCTAGCTTTTGCTGTAGTTTTTTTTGTATTTTTATCAGTTTTTTTGTGACAGAAGCAGATATAAATTGTTACAAGCATTATGTTGTAGAAAAAATGGACGCGCAAAAAAAAGAGTACATTTTTCAGCAGCAAAGAAAAGGAATCTGTAAAGATATCTGGTATACAGAAAAGGATAAATCAGGACACTGCAATATTCAAAGTGACACCTCAACGTTTTCATTTAATCTATCTTCTCATGAAGCTGAAGAAAAACTTCATAATACCCGCTGCTTTTATCAGGAAGTCGAAAATATGAAAACAACCACTAGATACTTCACTTCTAACGAAGGAGTATATTGTTTTCCCCCTCATCGATTTACTTCTAATGAAGTTACCATTTCCTTTTTGGAAAATAATCCTTCAAACTTTTTATCGAAAGATATGGATCTTACTTCCTTTTTACAAGCTAAGGCAAAACGGGTCATTTTTCAATTTAGCCCCCAAAATGCAGGATTTAAAGCAGAACATCTAAAAGCTATAGTCCCCTCTAACATAAAAGAAAAAATCAAAGATGCTAAAAGTTGAGAATTTAGTTAAACGATACTCTAAAAAGCCTGTGTTAAATGGGCTTAGTTTTCATGTAAAAAAAGCAGAGATTGTTGGCCTTTTGGGATCTAACGGAGCTGGAAAAACCACGGCATTCTATATTTCAACAGGACTTATTTCTCCAGACGAAGGGTCTGTTTTTTTTCACGATATGGATGTCACAAAATTGGCTATACACCAAAGAGCTAAAATGGGACTAGGATACCTAGCACAAGAGCCCTCTGTTTTTAGAGATTTGAGCGTAGAAGATAATATCTTATGTATTTTAGAAATTCTTCCCCTATCTAAAAAAATGCGAAAAGAAAAATTAGAAACCCTTTTACAGGAACTAAACCTAACATCTTTGAGGAAGAAAAAAGCGCTTACCTTATCGGGAGGAGAAAGACGAAGGCTGGAAATTACCAGGGCGCTTGTTACAGAACCTACCCTCTTATTGTTAGACGAGCCCTTTGCTAATATCGATCCTATTGCGATCCAAGATTTAAAAAACCTTATCCGACACTTAAAAAAAAGAGGGATAAGCGTTCTCATCACTGACCATAATGCTAGAGAGATTTTTTCTATTGTAGATAGAAGCTATCTTATCCAAGAAGGAAAAGTCCTTTTAGAAGGCTCTCTAGACGATTTTTTGAATAATGATTTAGCTAAAAAACATTATCTTGGAGAAAATTTTTCCTCCTATACGTAGCCTTGCAAGTCCCTCTAACTTTCCTTAGTTATTTTCATATCTTATAATTTTCACTTCTCAAGTAAACTTTTTTTTAATGTAATGCTTACAAAATTTTTACAATTGTGAGGTAAGACCAATGAGATATCTTTTTTTGCTTTTATTTGTGAATTCCCTTTTCGCACAAATTAGTAACGACATATATGTATCTAGAGTATCAAGTGATAGTGTAAGCATTATTAATGCTACTACTATCACTACCCTTAGTGTAGGCAACAGCCCTCAGGCATTAGCTGTTGCACCAGATGCCACTAAGGTATACGTACCCAATTTATTAGATGACAATGTCAGCGTTATTGATACAGCAACTAACACTATTATCGCTACGATCACTGTAGGAGATGAGCCAGGAGCTATCATTGTATCTCCTGATGGCACTAAAGCTTATGTAACTAATGGAAATGCTAACAATGTCAGCGTCATTGATACAGCTAGCAACACTGTTATAGCCACAATTTCTGTAGGAAATGGCCCTTCAGGATTAAACATCACTCCTGACAGAACTCAAGTGTATGTAGCCAATTCAGGCAGCAACACTGTCAGTGTGATTGACACAGCAAGCAATACTGTTACTGCCACAATAAATGTAGGAACAGCACCTAACTTTGTGGCCGTTTCTCCTGACGGTAGTAAGGTTTATGTAGTAAACTCAACAAGCAACAGTATTAGTGTTATTAGCACGGCCACAAATACCGTCACAACTACAATCAGCTCCGTAGGCAGCAATCCAAGGGACTTAGCTTTTACCCCAGATGGAACTACTGTTTATCTTGCTAATGAAGGAGACACCTTTGTCACGCTTATTGATGCTACTACCGATACAGTCTCCAGCACAATAAACATAGGAGACCCTTCTTTCGATGTAGCTATCACTCCTGATGGCAGCAGAGCTTATGTAACTACCGGAAATGTTGTCTTTATTAATACATCTACTAATACGGTTTCAAATACAGTAGTTCTCGGAAATGGCATTTTTATAGCTATAGCTCCAAATACTATTTCCAATCTGCGCGCAGTACAAACAAGAATAAAGTTCCCCACACAGACTGATATTGTTAATACTCTAACTTGGAATAGGCCCGCAACTAATGGAGCCTCTTTTAATATTTATAGAGATCCCGCTTTAACAAATTTAGCAGGATCTACTACCGGCACTATTTTTGAAGATCATCAGAGAATTCCGGGAACAGTAAATTCTTATTTTATTACCTCTGTTGACTCCTTTGGCTTTGAAAGTCTTTCCGGCATTAGTACTATTCAAGACTAATCTTTTAACTATCAGGCATTGCTCCCACAATGCCTATTTTTTTTCATGTACAATTTCACTTCACTAATGACCTTTTTTTACCATTCAAGATTAATTCCACAAATGTGTAATTATCTTGCTAAGAATTTCCTCTTATTAAAGAATGCAGATATGAAAATAATATGTTTAATTTTTCTATCTGCTATCTTTATAAGCGCTTCCAAAGCGTCAAAAAGTGAAGTGATTGAAATTAAATCTGAATGTTTATCTGAAACGAAAACCCCTATCTATACAAATGCGAGCGCAGGTACTTTTTCCCATAGGGCCATTAATGCATTACTAAAAAAAGAAACTCTACTAGATGAAAGTGTTTTTTTCTACGCCCAACTAGAAGATACTTTAAGACACGCTTCTTTAACAAATGGATATGCTTTTATCAAGTTGTATGAAGATCCAGATCAAGTTGTCGACTTAGAAAGCGCTTTAGGATTAAGAGAATATAAAATTATTAAAATGATCTCTGTTATTCGCATGAGAAATGCGATGCATCTTTTTCAACATAAAAAAGCTTTAGCTGAAAAGATCCCTTTAAAAAAGATAGCAAGCTCCCCTGATCTTCTAAAAAAAACAGTTAATTTTATAGAAAAAGGAAAATACTTACAGATTGAAGTACCCGGTGGTTCAGATGAGGCTGCTAGATTATTAATTTCTAAAGAATTTGATTTATCTACTGGGATTATAGGATGCCCTTTGCTCTGCGAGGTTTTTTCTGATCTATCCATTGTGGAAAAAAATATCCAAGATTACTCCAATAACTATGAAGTTTATGCTCTTGTCCAAGTAAAAAAAAGAGAGCAAAAAGTAGATATTGAAAGCACAGAAAGAGAAATTATTAGCATGACACAAGAATTTCAAAACAAACTGAGCCATCAAAATGATGGCTACCAAGTTCTTATTTTATCTGATGAACTTCCTTTATTAAAGAAGACTTCTTCATAATTGCAACAAAAACCTTTTCTATTGGTATCGAAAAAAGACAGTCACTCACCTTAGATCCTCCACATCCATCTTGATAACAAGGCCTACAGCTGATTTCTTTAGTAATTACAGTAGCATGTGGATTTTGCCAAGGCCCCCAAGTAATTTCTGAGGTAGGTCCAAAAAGGGCAACTACAGGCGTTTTAACGCAACTAGCTATATGAAAAGGAAGAGAGTCTACACAAAACATACTTCTAGCATTTTTGATAATGCACCCCAATTCTTTTAGTGTTACTTTACCTGCTAAATTAAGAATTCTCATGGATTTCATCCCGGCAAGGATTGTATCTATCATTTGTAATTCCTTCTCATCAGAACCGGATGTGACAACTACATTTTTCCCCTCTTTAATCAAAAGCTCTATAAGAGCCCTTACCTTAAATGTAGGCCAACATTTAAACTGCCATCTTGAGGTAGGATGAATCAAAACGTAATCTTTGAAAATCAGCTTTTCTAAAACTTTTTTTTCTAAGGAAGCATCCAAAGGAAAGAAAAGTTTTCTAGCCACTTCTTCCGGAAATATCCCTATTCTTCTTAGCGCGTCGATATTTTTTTCTACTGTATGACGAAGAGAAGGACCATTCTTAACAAGATGTGTATAGACTTTTCTTTTTTTAGAAGATCCCGGATCCGTTCCCACTTTGTATAAAGCGCCGGATACCCTAGTGACTATGACTCCTCGATCCCCTTCTGTTAAATTAATGACTAGGTCATATTTTTTTTTTCGTATTTTTCTTAAAATGGAAAATTCATATAAGAGTCTTTGCAAAAAAAACTTTTTCTTAACTGCCCTGTCATAACCAATAATTTCTTTTATATGTGGATTGTCAGCTAAAAGTGGCCTTGCCTCTTCATTAATATATGCGTCTATCTGACAGTGTGGTAAATGACTCTGCAATATAGAAAAAATAGGAGTAGTTAGTAATACATCTCCTAAATTTCGCAGTTTAACGACAAGAACTTTTTTTATTTTTTCGTGCTTAGGATAATTTCCGTAGGACATTTACCTTATGTGGAATATTTATGGGAAGCTTAAGATTCTCATAGCTTTTCAAGCAATGGATTTTTATAATAAAAGACTCAAAAAAGGAGAAAATCATGCAACAAACACTATCTATTTTAAAACCTGACACAGTTAAAAAAAATGCTATAGGGAAAGTTATTTCTTATCTTGAAAAAGGTGGTTTAACCGTCGTTGCTGCTAAAATGCTCCATCTATCTAAAGAAAAAGCAGAGCAGTTTTACGATATTCACCAAGGAAAGCCTTTTTTTAATGATCTAGTAGAATTCATGACATCAGGCCCCGTCGTTGTAATGGTATTGGAAGGTGAAGATGCGATTATGAAAAATCGTGAAATTATGGGAGCTACTAATCCAAAAGAAGCAAAACCAGGTACTATTAGAGCTGACTTTGCTGAAAGCATCGATGCTAATGCAGTTCACGGATCTGATGCTGAAGAGACAGCAAAAAGAGAAATTGCTTTTTTCTTTAAACCAGATGAGATTTGCTCAACTGCTGCTAAATGATCCTTTTTATCGATAATTTCGATTCTTTTACTTACAATTTAGTTCAGGCATTTTTACTACTCGACTATGATGTTCAAGTTTTTAGAAACTCACAAATTAGTATAGAAAAGTGCCTGAAAATCAAACCCACCTGTATTGTCATAGGACCTGGCCCTAAAAAACCAAAAGATGCGGGTGCTTCTAAAGAAATCATATCCTATTTCGCTGGAAAGGTTCCTATTTTAGGCATTTGTTTAGGACATCAGGCCATTGCAGAAGTCTTTGGCGGTACTATTGAAAAAGCGCCTCAAGTAATGCATGGAAAGCTAAGTACAATAAAGCACAATGAAAGTTTTCTTTTTAAAGGGCTAAATCAAGAAATTACCATGATGCGTTACCACTCTCTGGTTGTTGATAAGCATTCACTGCCGGATTGCTTAGAAGTCACCTGTCAGTCACTTGATGATATGCAAATCATGGCCCTTTCACATAAAACACTAGCCGTACATGGCATACAGTTTCATCCAGAGTCCTTTCTGTCAAAAGATGGACTACAAATACTTAAGAATTTTTGCTGTCATTATTTTTCTCAATAATGAAAGTAACAGGTCCATCATTGATAAGAGATACTTGCATATCTGCTTGAAAGATCCCTTCTTTAACTAGCTGATAGCTTGCTTTTAGTTGTTTAACAAAAGCCTCGTAAAGTGCCTTAGCCTCTTCTATGGGAGCACCTTCTATAAATGAAGGTCTTCTTCCCTTTAAACAGTTGCCATAAAGAGTAAATTGCGAAACAACTAAAATCTCTCCTTGTATGTCACTGACTGAATTGTTCATTTTACCTTGCTCATCTTCAAATATTCTCAAATTGATGAGTTTGTCGATAACCCAAGGAAAAATTGCTGTTGTATCTTTTTTCCCGATACCTACAAATACAAGTAGGCCGGTAGTAATTTCAGCTATACGTTTATTTTCTGAAGTAATGGAAGCTTGTTGAACTCTTTGAAGAACGAGGCGCACAGGTTATTTATTCAGTCTTTCTTTTAAATTCTCTAGTTGCTCTTGAAGGCCTTTAGGAAAATGGTCTTCGAACATTTCAAAATATTTTTCCAAATCTTTTGCTTCTTTTTTCCAAGATGCGATGTCTACAGATAATAGCTCTTGCATATCATCTTGAGAAAGGCCTAAGTCGGTAATATCAATGGCATCATTAGTTGGGACATAACCAATTGGAGATTCAATAGCATGTTCCAGCCCTTCACATCTTTCAAACATCCATTTTAGTACTCTAATATTGTCACCAAATCCCGGCCAAATGAAATTGCCTTCTTCATCTTTATTGAACCAGTTCACATAAAAGATCTTCGGTAGATTTTTAGCCTCTGTTTTCTTGCCTATTTGAAGCCAGTGGTCGAAGTAATCCCCCATGTTGTAGCCGCAAAAAGGAAGCATAGCAAATGGGTCATGCCTAAGCTTTCCAATCTCCCCTTTTGCCGCTGCTGTCATTTCGGAAGAAACGCTAGCTCCGTAAAATACTCCATGTTCCCAATTCATTGACTGAGAAACCAAAGGAACAACAGAACTTCTTCTACCTCCAAAAATAATAGCCGAAATAGGAACACCTGCAGGATCTTCTAATGCCGGATCTACAATAGGACATTGAGTGATGGGAGCTGTAAAACGAGAGTTGGGATGAGCTGCTTTAACATCAGATTCTTTTGTCCAAGGATTGCCATGCCAGTCCGTTAATTTTTCAGGAGCTTCCTCCGTCATGCCTTCCCACCAAACATCTTGATCTTCAGTTAAGGCGACGTTTGTGAAAATACTATTTTTTTCGATAGACTTCATGGCATTTGGATTTGTTTTATATGAAGTCCCTGGAGCTACGCCAAAAAAGCCAAACTCTGGATTAATGGCGTGTAACTTTCCATCCTTGGAAAATTTCATCCAAGCAATGTCGTCACCCACACATTCTACTTTCCACCCAGGTAATGTAGGCGTCAGCATTGCTAAGTTTGTTTTACCGCAAGCACTGGGGAAAGCTGCTGCAAAATATTTCTTCTTACCCTCTGGGTTGGTAATACCCATAATTAACATGTGCTCAGCTAGCCACATTTCATCACGGGCCATAGCAGAAGCTATTCTAAGAGCAAAACACTTTTTTCCAAGTAGGGCGTTGCCACCATAGCCACTGCCATAGGAATATATTGACCTTTCTTCTGGAAAATGAACAATGTAGCGATTCTCGGTGTTGCACGGCCATTTTTTATCCTTCTCACCTTTTTGCAAAGGAACACCTACAGAATGCATACACGGAATAAAAGTCTCGTTTTGTAGGGCATCTAAAACTTTTTTTCCCATTCTTGTCATAATGCGCATGTTACAAACAACATAAGGTGAGTCAGTAATTTGCACTCCAATATGGGCTATTTCCGAACCAATAGGGCCCATACTAAAAGGGATAACATATAGAGTCCTTCCTTTCATGCAACCGGAAAACAGTTCCTGCAGCTTCTTTTTCATTTTTTCCGGATCTTCCCAATTGTTCGTGGGGCCTGCATCTTCTTTTTTTCGACTACAAATAAAAGTAGACTCTTCAACTCTAGCTGTGTCATCAGGATCTGACCAAAATAAATGGGAGTGAGGACGTTTTTTCTCATTTAAGGCAATAGCCATACCGCTTTCTACCATGCCTTGCATAAGATAGTCGTACTCTTTTAAAGAGCCATCGCACAAGTGTACTTGATCAGGTTGACAAAGAGCTATCTGCTCTTCTATCCAAGTAATAAGGCTTTTATTCTTTGTCCATTGATTTAAAGGGATATTGAATTGCATTACGCACTAACAGCTTTTTTTCTTTTAAATTTATCTAAATAATCCAGTGCTTTTCCTGTTCCCAAACAAACAGCAAGAAGAGGATTAGGAGCAACAAAAACAGGAAGTCCTGTTTCTTTAATAAGAGCTTTGTCTAATCCTTTAATTAAAGCTCCTCCTCCCGCTAATACCATTCCCCTTTCAACGAGGTCAGCTGCTAATTCTGGAGGACATTTTTCTAAAGTTAGTTTTACGCTTTCTATGATTTGCTGGTTTGGCTCTTCCAAGCACTGTCTGATCTCAACCGAGTTAATTCTTTTGGTAATCGGAAGACCTGCTACTTGATCTCTACCTCTTACCTCCATTTCAAGTTCATTATTGCCAAGAGGATACGCAGATCCAATTGTCATTTTGATCTCTTCTGCAGTCCTAGGACCAATCATGAGATTATATGTTCTTCTCATGTAGTTCATGATGCAGTCATCAAATTCGTCTCCGGCAATGCGAAGAGACCTTGACTCAACAATGCCTCCTAAAGAAATAATAGCAATTTCAGTAGTACCGCCGCCAATGTCGATAATCATATTAGCTGAAGGTTCATGAACAGGGAGATCTACTCCTATGGCAGCTGCCATTGGCTCTTCTATGAGCACAACCTCTTGAGCTCCTGCATGCAAGGCAGAATCTTCTACAGCTCTTTTCTCTACTCCAGTAATACCAGAAGGAACTGCGATGAGAATCTTGGGTCTAAAAATTGATCTTGAAGGGGTAACTCTTTTAATAAGGGCTTTCAGCATGCCTTCTGCAATTTCAAAATCAGCAATAACGCCATCTTTCATAGGCCTTACCGCATGAATTTTTCTTGGTGTTTTTCCGAGCATTGCCTTAGCTTTGTGACCTACGGCTAACACCTCATTAGTCAATGAATCAACGGCTACAACAGAAGGCTCGGCTAGTACAATTCCTTTCCCTTTTACAAAAACCAATGTATTGGCTGTTCCCAAGTCAATACCAATATCACTAGAAAAAATCCCGGATAAATGTCCAAATTTTTTATTAAGGCGTTGTTTGGATTTATTGAGTAACTCTTGCAATCGTAAAATGGCTTTCAAATCCATATTTTATCCCTTTATGTCTGTAGAAGTTCTAATACATCTTCCCAAGTCAATTTCGAAATGGCCTCATCATCGCAACTTACCACTTTCTTTACCAATCCTTTTTTCCTTCTCTGCATTTCCACTATTTTCTCTTCAATTGTGTTTTTTGTGATAAGCTTATAAGAAGATACCGACTTTTTTTGCCCAATACGATGCACCCGGTCTGTGGCCTGGTTTTCTACAGCAGGATTCCACCACATATCGTAATGGATTACGGTATCTGCTCCTACTAAATTAAGCCCTGTTCCCCCAGCTTTTAGTGAGACTAAAAATACAGGTATATCGAGGTTTTCATTAAAGTCCTTTACAATTTCCAAACGGTTTTTACTAGAGCCGTCAAGATAGGAAAAGCGGATACCTTTTTGCACAAAATCTTCTTTCATTATTTGAAGCATGCGGGTGTATTGGCTAAAGATTACTGTTTTATGATTTCCTTCCACAAGGGTTTGTAAAAGTTCTAATAGCATTTCATATTTTGCTGAGTCATTAATTTCAGGCTTTTCTTTGGCAAAAATAGCAGGGTGACAGCAAATCTGCTTTAATCGAGTCAAGGTTGCAAGAACATGGATCTGTACCTTGTCAAACCCATCTCTTTCAACCAGCTTGGTAAGTTCATCTCTTGCTGATTGTGCATAAGACTTATATAGCTCTTGCTGTACATCAGTAAGCTGGCAGTGATAGACAATCTCATCTACTGGAGGCAGATCATCTAATACATCAGACTTCATTCGTCGTAAAATGAAAGGAGACACCTTTTTACGTAAGTAATCAATATTTTCTATGTGCTGTGATCCAGTAGACCTTAAATATTTATCGACAAATCGATCAAAGGTACTTAAAAAGCCCGGCATAAGGAAGTCAAACAAACTCCATAATTCCTCTAAAGAGTTTTCAATAGGAGTTCCAGTAAGAATTAATCGATGGGACGCCTGAATCATTTTTACCGACTTAGCGTTTCTAGTCCCTCTGTTTTTTATATGCTGAGCTTCATCCAAAATTGCATAGCTGAACTGCATCTCTTTATAGTAGTCCACATCTTTTTGCAAAAGAGTATAGGAAGTAATTACTACCTGGTACTTTTCTAAAGAAGTTAAAACTTTCTTCCTCTGACTTGGAACTCCATCCACTACTAAAGAGTTCAACTTAGGGTTGAATCGGGCTATTTCCTCTTTCCAGTTATACAGTAAAGAGGTTGGACAAACAATCAGTGTATGAGCATTTTTTTCTTGGGAATGGTGTTGTGTAATAGCAGTAATAGCCTGCAATGTTTTTCCTAAACCCATATCATCCGCAAGAACACCATTAAGGTACATTTTCCTAAGCTTTTCAAGCCAATAGACCCCCTCTTCCTGATAGGGTCTCAATGTGGTTTGTATTTCTTTTGGCACAGCTGATGGGTTCACTTCTTTCTCACCTAACATCTGCTGTCTTATTTCTTGCAGTTTTTTAGTCATGCTAAAATTTATCGGCAAGTTTTCAAACAGTTTTTCATCAATCGTTACAAGGTTCCAAAGAGGCCTTTCTTCTTTATGAGAGTCTAATTTTTTAATGCCAAGTTCATCAAAAAGTTGAGCTATTCTAGTTATTTTTTCTAAATCTAATACTAAAATTTTAGAAAATCTAGATTCATTAGCATTAATTTTAGCAGCATCAAGCTCAATAAAAGATCGCTTAGAAGCAACGCAATCCCATAAAAGGTCAAGCTTCACCCCTTTAAGCTTCCCTTCTACTTTTAAATCCAGCTCATAAAAACCAATGTGGTTTTTATAATCTAATTTTAAAGTAAATTGTGACTGGTCATAAATAAACTGATCTAAAAGATTCTGTGGACATTCGAAAGATACTCTATGCTGATTTTGCGGTATGATCTCTGTCATGAATTCCACAATTTTCTTTTCCGTTTTTGCTACGAAATTTCCTTGAGTCGGATTGAAAACAAAATCTTGAAAAAGGTTTTCAATGATTTGTTTTTCTTCGATAAGGTTACGTGCTAAAATACCTTCCTCAGATACGAAAGATTCTATATCTTTATATTCTAATTTGCTTGCAATCGCTGGCACTTCCTGACCATCGTAATTAAAATATAATGTAGCTTCTAGCTCACCATCTAAATAAGAAAGCTCGCACCTGGCTTCCAGATCGCCTGCATAAGGCAGCGTAACAAATCTATCCAGTACATTTTCTTGCGCAACTTCAGCATACCTTTTAAGAACAGGTAAAGAGTTTTCTACAAAAGTCCCAAATAAAGGCTCTGGAATAGTCATCTCCCTTATGTTTTCCAAATTCTGTAAATGACGCCTCTTGATATGCGGGGCAAATCTGTAAAAAGTTTCACCATGTATTAGACCAGGCTTGTTACACTCAAAAACAATAGCCTCTTCCAAGTTGATAACCTGTTCATTCACATCTAACGTAGGCCTTAATAAAATTTTTGCCGAAGGAGGCTCTAAGTATTCTAAGAAGAAACGAATAAGCGCAGGGGTTGGGCAGTAGTGCAATGGTGTTTCCAAATTTCCCCAATATAAAAAGGGCAAAGTGGGAAGTTCCTGCTCATTGTTTGCAAATCCTCTAGGTTTTTTTAATTGCATGTCTGCATCATAAATTTGTGAAAGAAGTGTTCCGAACACCTCTAAATTAATTAAAGAAACCCTATGAGCTCTTTCACTTGCTGTAGGAGCGGGAAAATGAGCGTTGTCCATAATGAGCTTTAAGGCAATGCGACTAACGTCGCTAAAAGACATCATGGAAAAAAAGTATTTTTTACCAATCAGTGTTATTGACTCATCGTAGCGAATCGCTTCTAAGAAATTTTTAATATGGGCAACTTGTAGAGGTTTAGATCTAGTAGGAAGACGTAAAGCCAGTTGAAACTCCACTCTTTTTTTAGGAAGTGACTTAGGATTAAAAATAAAAGCAAGTTCCGCTTCTGTAAAATGGGATTTTTCTGGAGATTGAAAAAAAGGAGAGTCGGATAGAGTATTTGCCGCACTTACATATTCTCCCAGTACTTGTTTTTGGTATCTGGCATCCTTTTTAGCAACTTCATTGCTTTCAGCTTCTTTAATAGTGTGTAAGAGCTCTTCCTTTTGTGAATCATCTATATCGTCATCTTCTTCAATGTCGGTTTCCTTGGAATATTCCACCAACAGCGAGTCCATTTTTTCTTCTAAATAAAATAAAAGTGCAGCTAAGTGTTGACAGTCATACCTATAAGAACAGTCGCAATTAGAATGAATTGCCTGAGACTCAAAACGGTCAATTTCTATTTCGCTTTCATAAGTGTTGTCATAATTTCCCATCACTTTTGCGCCTAAGCGAATCGAGTCGTTGTCCACTTTTAAAATTTTAGCGAAAACAACCTTCTTTTTTTCTTTAAGTTCTCGACCTTCCTTTAAAATATTAGAGGAAAAATCTTGTTTAAGCTTTCGAAAATTAAGCATGCTAACAGAATCTCTTAGTTGATTATTTGCACAGCAAATTTTGGTTTTACACCTTTTCAGAATCGACTGCAATAAAAAATTGTAAAAAAATGTTTTCCCCTCTAGGCAACACTTAGAGTAATTATTTTTTTAACACATGATTTCTTTTACAGTTTGCTCTAAATTCTACTTGAGATTATACTCGTCTTCTTAAAGTTTTTCGCGGGTGTAGCTCAGCGGTAGAGCATCACGTTGCCAACGTGAGGGTCGTGAGTTCGAACCTCATCACCCGCTTTTCTAATAATCTCCACTGATAAAATAAGAGGTTCCTTTTGTCTGATACTATCCAAAAAGAAGAATTTAAAACTGAAAATTTATCAATCACCGTACAACGAAAACCGTTTTGCAAAATAGAATTAGAAATTGAGGCCACTCCTTCTTTTATTCAAAAGTCTAAAAAAAAGGCTATTAAAGAAGTTGGGAAACAGGTCTCTATCCCCGGCTTTAGAAAAGGGAAAGCTCCTGAAGAAATGATTTTAAAAAGCTATTCTGGCGCTGTTGATGAAAAGTTACATAAGCACCTAGCTGATGATGCTTTTAAAGAAGCTATTAACGAAATAAAAATACCTCCTCTTTCTAACGGGCCTAAAATTACATACGACTTAAAAAACTTGGACGTAGAAAAAGGAGCTCACTTATCATTTTCTTATGAATCTGAGCCAAATATCCCTTCTGTTGATCCACAGAAATATACACCTAAAGAAATTACTAAACAGGAAATTGGTGAAAAAGAGATCCAAGAAGCTATAAGACAAACACAATTTTTCTATGCAAAATGGAATGATGTAGAAGAAAGAGAAGCTAAAGAAGGCGATTTCGTGTTAATTGACCTTGAAAGTTTAGAAGATGAAAAAGCAAAAGTTTTTTCCGATACTCGCTTTGAGGTTAAAAAAGAATATATGGCTGACTGGATGAGAGAACTTGTCGTCGGCATGAAGCCTGGAGAAGAAAAAGAAGGTGTAAGCAAACCGGATAAAGACGCGACAGATGAAGAAAAAAAAGAGTTTCAACCTAAAAAAGTAAAACTTACCCTCAAAAAAATAGAAGAACCTGAACTTCCGGAACTCGATGAGGAATTTGCAAAAAAAGTAGGTACTAAAGACATCGAATCTTTTAAGAAATCTTTAGAGGAAATGCTACAAAAAAAAGCGGAAGAAAAGTTCGATCAGGAAAAAAGAGAAGATGTTAATAAATTTTTATTAGATGTCTATCCATTTGAGCTACCCTCATCTTTAATTGAAAAAGAAAAAGATCACCGCCTTCAGCAAATGCTTTCCAATCCGAGATCAAAAAAGGAATATGAAGGTTATTCACAAGAACAAAAAAACAAAGTACTAGCCTCTGTTGTAAAGCAAGCAGATGATGCTGTCAGGCTTTTTTACATTTCTCGCAAAGTTGTTCATGAAGCTAAGATTGATGTTGGCTATGAAGACGTTTTTAAAGAAGCTATAGCTACTATGCAAGCATATGGGCCAATGCAAATTGATCCTAAAAATATTCCGCAGGAAGTTTATGCTCTCGCTTTTTCCAAAGTTATGCTAAAAAAAGCACAAGACCATATTTTAGCTAACGCAAAAAAACAAGCTTGAGAAAAATTTTTTGCAAAGGCTATCAATAACTACACATGCAAAAATAGGGAAATACTATGTCTCTTATACCTTATGTTATTGAAGATACTGGACGCGGAGAGCGATCCATGGATATCTTTTCACGCCTATTAAAAGACCGTATTATTTTTATTGGTACGGAAATTAATGACACTGTTGCTAATGCTGTTATAGCCCAGCTTCTATTTTTAAAAATGGAAGACCCTAAAAAAGATATTAATCTTTACATCAACTCCCCTGGAGGAATGATTACCTCAGGGCTTGCTGTGATGGATACTATGCAATTTTTAGGCTGTGATATCAGTACATACTGCATTGGAACAGCTGTTTCCATGGCAGCTCTTTTAGTTGCAGCTGGCACTAAAGGCAAGCGATATGCTTTGCCACATAGTAGAATCATGCTTCACCAGCCCTATGGTGGTGTTGGCGGATCTTCAGAAGATATTAATATCCAAGCTAAAGAAATTTTAGAGCTAAAAAAAGTAACTTCAGAGCTTCTTTCTAAATTTACTGGACAGACTTATGAAACTATTTTAAAGCACTCTGAAAGAGACTACTATATGAGTGCTGAAAAGGCTTTAGAATATGGTCTTATAGACAAAATTGCCCAACCTGCTTATCTTAGTAAGCCAACTGAAAAAGAAAAAGCATTAACATGAATAAAAAAAATAATACAGCCGAACTAGCTAGTTGTTCTTTTTGTGGAAGAACTGAAGATGTTGTAGAAAAACTTATTTCAGGGCCCCATGCCTACATCTGTGATAAATGTGTCAATTTATGCATGGATATTGTTCAAAAAAAACCATCTTCTTACGAAATTAAGGCTTTAAAACCTAAAGAAATCAAAGCCAAGTTAGATGAGTACATTATTGGACAGGAAAATGCCAAAAGAACTATTGCTGTAGCTGTATATAACCACTATAAACGTATTCGCTCTTTATCAAACGAGTCAGGCATCGAATATAGTAAATCAAATGTCTTACTTACCGGACCTACCGGCTCAGGGAAGACTTTGCTTGCCAGAACGCTAGCAGAGATATTAGATGTTCCTTTTGCGATTACTGATGCTACCACTCTTACGGAAGCAGGATACGTTGGAGAAGACGTGGAAAACATTATTTTGCGTCTTTTACAAGCAGCAGACTATGATGTCGCTAAGGCAGAGCTTGGCATTATTTACATTGACGAAATCGATAAAATTCGAAAAACCTCCGGCAATGTTTCTATTACAAGAGATGTTTCTGGTGAAGGTGTACAACAGGCTTTGTTAAAGATTGTAGAAGGGACTATTGCGAATGTTCCACCCAAAGGTGGAAGGAAGCACCCTAACCAAGAATATATCAAAGTGAACACCCAAAATATCCTTTTCATTGTAGGGGGAGCTTTTGTTCACTTAGATAAAATCATTGCAAAGCGTCTTGGCAAAAGCACAATTGGCTTCACTGAAGAGGCTGACGAGTTGCAAACTCAGGAATCCAATTATCTTTTATCTAAGGTGGAGCCTGAAGACCTTGTTCAATTTGGTTTAATTCCGGAGTTTATTGGCAGGTTTAACAGCATTGCGAATTGTAATGAACTTACTATTGAAGATTTAGTCGACATTTTAGAAAAGCCTAAAAATGCCATTATCAAACAATATCAACAAATGTTCGCCGAAGAAGAAGTGAATCTTCATTTTACTGTCGATGCTCTTAAGGCTATTGCTGAAAAAGCCAAAAAAACAGGCACTGGAGCAAGAGCTTTACGCATGATTGTAGAAAATCTTCTGCGTGACCTTATGTTTGATGTTCCGTCTGACCCAACTGTTCAGGAAATTACCATAGAAAAAGAGACTGTTGAAAAAGGGGCCGACCCTGTCATCAAACGGTCTAATGAAAAAACCGGCAGCTAATTTTCCCATAAAAAAACCCCGGATATACACCCGGGGCCGTTTTGTTGGGAAAACTGTTACTTGTATTATCTCATTTGAGCAGATGCTTTTGCTGTCTCTATAATTTCCCTTATATGAGCTGCAAACTCACCAAATGTCTTATCTAAACCTGAGTGGAAGTTCTGCGTTACATTTTGCTCTGATTGAGTCAGTTTAGATACACCATCTTCTACGCTACTTGCTTCTTCTTCTCTAGATGCTGGCACCTGTAAAAGCCCTTGAAGACCTTGAGCAATTGTCGACACCAACATTACCAGTTGAGTTCCTTCACCCAATTTTTTATTAAGTCCTGATCTTAGGTCATCAATTTCATTTTGTAGCGCTTGCGTCTCTCTTGATTTTTGACCTTCTGTTAGCTGAGCTGGACCTGCATCTCTTGGATTGCCAGAATTTATACCTCTTATGCTCGTATCACCTGGTCGAGCTCCTGTATTCCCAAGATTCTCAGCGCGCAGCTCATTCCTATTATTTAAGTCTCGTATTTCTTGGTTTTTTTGATCGATTATAGGTTGCTTTTCTTTAAGTGAGTTAGCGTATCCCTTCAATTTATAAAGTGAAAAGGCAGCATAGCCAAGTCCAATCGCTGCAGCACCTATTGTTCCCCATGCTTTCCAAAGTTGAGAGTTTTTCATAGAACCTGCTGATTCCTTAATAAATTGAAACCCCGACTCCATGTAATGACGATTTGCTTTACCTGATATTTTATAAGAGTCATTAATCCTTCCCATAAATGCCCAAATAATACCAAACAGATCACCATCTCTAAGGGATAGCGATTGATCCTTAGACACATCAAATGATTCTTTGTAATCTTCTTGGACATCTAAATGATTTCTTGCAAAGATATCTTGTGGTTGTTGTGTTAACATATTCATATTATTTCCTCTATTAAATTTATCTTACTGCAATCTGCATTGAAGCGCCGATTGTGTTAATCATTTTTGTTTTTTCTTCTTGAGACACTTTCTTAGCTTCAAGCGTATCTATTAGCTTTGAGCTAAGCTCAGCATCAAGTTGCTTATTTCTAGTTAAAAGGGCATCATCTAAATTATTACCAAATTCCATGTTGGCAATTTTAGTCTGATTTACTCCGGTCTTTATCTGAAAACCAGCTTCTACGGCGCTTCCTAGTGCAATAAAACTATTAAAAAAGGCAGGTATTGCATTCGGCAATAATTTCAAGTTGGGCGCTAAACTAATTAGAAACAAAGCTGTAACAATACCACCTACAACTCCAGCTATTTTATTAGCTTTCAGAGAGTCTCTTTTCAAATCCAATAGCTCGTCAAATTCATTCATCAATTTATCTTGTACTTGAGAGCCAACTTTAATGAACCCGTCAATCGAATTCATTTGTTTAAGCTGAGCGTCAGTCAACATTTCCTTAATAAGGGTAAGGACATCTAAAATCCTCCAGCCATTTCTATTATCTGAAGCTCTTTCAGGCACTGTATAATTATTTACTGCTTGTATACTCATTTCTTCTCCTTACCTTTTAAAGTTAGATATTTGACCAAATAATTCTAACATTCTTTTCAAGGCTTCCGTAAGCGCTGTTGCAATACCCTGCAATGGATTTAAGTCCGCTTGAAGAGTTCTTGAAATTTCATTTTGCTTCTGTGTACCATCATCTCTCAGCTTATCTGCTTTTTTTGTAAGTACTTCAGTCTCAGCCGAAATAGCCTTAGCTTTAATTTCGCTATCATCTACCTTAAAAATTGACTTGAATAAACTTCCCATAGCTGATCCATCAACAATATTTGCTGATTGTAAACCAGCACTAACACCTCCACTGGCAATTAAACCTATCGCGGATCCAATTAGAGCTCCACCTAGGCCCCCAGTGGCAAGTCCCACAACGAATCCTGAGGTAAATCCAATAGCTATATCTGTAAAATAACTACCTAAGTTAAAGCCAGAATCCTTACTTTTTGCATCGGCAATTTCTCTCATCTCAGCAGATTTTTTGCTTAATTCTTCTATCTGATTATTAAACTTGTTCATTGTTTCTTTATATTCCCCATCTTGCCTTGCAAGAGCTGCTAATATGGCAAACTTGGCAAACTTCTGGCTCTCGTGCTTCTGATCAGAAAATATCTTCTCAATGAGCAAGAAAATGTTAATATTGTCAATATTCTTCTCGACAACATAATTATCAACTACTGGAGTTGGATTTTGTACTGCTGCACTACCCATTTTTTATCCTCTTATTATTTTAGTTTTAAATCATTACCATAAAGGCTTTCTATAGAGTGGATCATCCCTTTTCCGACATTTGAGAAGACTTCTAACATTTGCATAATGGGAGCCACTTCTACTTGTACTACTCTTTTCATATCATTTTGAAGCTTTCCAGCTTCAACCATCTCTTTTTGATACCCTATCTGAAGCTTTTCAAGCTTTTTTTTTGCAGCCTTTAACTTATCTAAATCTGCACTTTCCAAACTTTTCAAATAGTCTAGTTCTTGACTTACTGCTTTTAGCTGGTCCAAAAGATTTTGAATCTTTTCTTGCTTAGCATCATATCGACTTCTTAAAGCTTCTATTTGGGCAATAGATGCATCTACAGTATCATCTACCATGTCTACTCCTCTTGCCATAAGCATCAACAAGAGAAAAAGAATGTTTTTTTTATCTGTGTTTGGCTTTTCAGCTTCTAAATACACCCTTTCAGTTGGCATAGAATTAATAGTGATTATTTCCGCCATTAGATACCTCCCTTAATAATTCTTTGAGCATTCAAAGCGCTTGAAATGGTAGCTTGCAAAGCAGCAATTGCACTTTTAGCTTCGTAAGATAATTTTTGTGCTTCTATTTTAAGCTCTGCCATAGGACTCATTGCAGCATCTACTTTCTTTAAGACTGCTACAACTTCTTGTTCCACAGCTGCAATTTTTTCCATTTTCCCTTCGACTCTTTTTGCTGCAGATTGTACTCTTCCCTGCAAGACAAGAGCTTCAACAGCCAACTTGCCACCATAAAATGGAACCCACGAATACTTATTTAATTCGTCTTTTACTCCTTTAAGCTTTTTATTGAGTCTATTAAGCTCATTTACTTCTTCATTATATTCTTGGATAGCCTCTTCATATCTTTCTTTTACCTCTGCAAGCTTTCCTTTAAGGGCTTCGATATTAGTACTCATAGAATCTAACTTTGCTAAAGCTCTATCTGTATGCGTAGACTCACCTGCAAAAATCGCTTTCATTTTTTCTATGTCAGCTAACATCTTATCCAAACCAGCAGCATCATTCAGTTCATGTCTCTTTACAAGGTCTGTAATTCCTTCTATAATTTTAGCTGCCCTAACATCTTTCTCTCTTTCTTCTTGCATTCCCATGGAAAGAGTCGAGGATCTTCCTTGAAGTAATGCTAAAATATAGAAGAAGTTCATTTGAGCTGTTATCTGAGTTGATTTTGGTATAGGCTGAACTTCTATATTGTTAATTGCTCTTATAGACATTATTTTTCTCCTATTACTGTTTTCGATAGTTATCAACAATCACGTTTAATAAAGTAGCAGAGTACTCAAGGAACTTCTGCGCCGCCGACTGCAAAGAGATAATGATCTGAGAGTCCCTGTTCAATTTATCGGTATAAGTACTCACTTCTGTATCAAGAATCAGTCGTACCGTAACTAAACCATCAGCTCCATTTTTACCGCTTTCCCATTCAATAAATGGTCCTCTGTCACGTAGGTTGGCTTCTCTCTTCCAATAATCAAAAGCTAAGGATAAAGAACTCCAGTCACCGCTTTCTATCATCTCAGCTACTGTCTTCTGATTACCTCCATTATGATACTTTTCATCCAAAATCATGTCTAAGTTGCCCCTTAAGCGATCGTAGACTTCTTTTACTCCTTTAGGCCATTGTTTATTTTCAGGAATAGAAGGATCCGTTGGTTCATATTGTTGCCTTAAAGCTTCTAAGGCCTCATCTAAATCTTTAATAGCTTTAGCAAGCTCTTTCGCATCTTCTTCTGTTACGTGACCATCGCCACTTCTGATTTTGTTCAACTTTTCTTTGATAATCGAATGGTACTTCGAAATATTCTGATAATGCTCTAACGGCATTGCGACATCATTTTTTAGCTGGGATGAATATAAAGAAATTACGTTAACAAGAACCATCGCAATCATCCACATAGCATAACCATGCGATTCTGCAGCTTCTATTATCTCTTGAATTTCTGCTTGAAGCTTTGCTTTTTGCGTAGCCATCCACTGGCCATAAAATAAATCAGCCGTTTTTTTATTATTATCTTCCGGTATATAGTGTTGTACTAAGACACCCATTTTTATTCCTTTTTTTATTATTAACTTTTATTACTTTTAAGCAGTAATCCACTGCTTTGTTTTTAATTTAACTTTTTTGGCTTTTGCAGGTTTTTTCTCAGGTATATGCGAAGAATAAGTACTATCTACCTGTCCTTGTAAACCTTGCAAGGCATCCCACATTTCCGGTTTGAAGTTATTCGGATTTTGGATCATTGCTTGAATGTCTTCTTTTGAGACACCTGCTTTTTCACAAATATCATCAAACTGTTCTTGGATATTTTTATTAACCTTTTCTAAAGCCTCTAAAACCTCTGTTTGCTCTTCCTGATTACCCTCTTTCATGACATGTGTAATCTCGTCAAAGATCTCCATAGACTTATTAAGAGCTGTATTCACATCTAGTTCTTGATCATTTGAATGTAAAAGCTCTGAGAAAAAATTGATTATTTTATCTTCTCTTTTAGTCATTTGTTCTCCCATTTATTAAAGGACAATTTCAATTAGACAGAATTATCCTATTATTTATACTACTATTATAAATTAGTAATTTAAAATTTTAATTAACTATTTGTTAAAATTAAATTAATTTATATACAGCTCATTATCAATGAGTTACACATAAACTAAATTACTAATTTTCAGTGACTTATAAAATTGATGTTTTTGCTCCCTTTTCAGGGGGGGCTGAGCCAGATAATGCTCAGTTAATTACAGAAATGAAGGACTTTAATTACCTAAGTAATTTAGGTATCTATTTTACCTTCTTTATCTAGTATACTAAAATTAAATTAGTTTGTCAAGTTAATTATCTTCTTCAAATACCTTAACCTACTTGCTTTAAGCATTTTAACTTAAAAATTCTTTCCTGGAATCTTTAAAGAACCCATACTTAATAACTATTTAAATTTGTTATAGTAACCTCTTTTTCAAGAGCTAGTATGAAAAAACTATTCATTTGTTTATCTGATCAGCAATGGAAATTTACTCAAGGCCCGATGAATTGGACTCCTCCTCCGATTAGGAGTGCCTGGAGCTGATTTTAGAAAAATTTGGAACTCTATTCTTTTTGTTCTCACAAGAGGGCGTCGTTGGATCGACCTTCCTAAACACCTTGATCTTTACTGCTCAAAATCAATAGCCCATCGTTGGCTGTTGATTTTGAAAAAAGAACATGTTTTGGAGAGAGTATTGAGTCAACTTCTATTAAGAGGAGTTTCACAAGGAAAAATTGACATATCACAAATTGCCGTTGACGGCTCTTTTTCCCCCGGGACCTGGAGGAGGTAGTGATGTTGACCATGGATATAAAAGGAAAGGGTCCTGTCTTCATTTAGTTGCTGATAAAGAGGCTATGATTCAGATTTTTTACGACAAGAGCTTCTTAATCGAGGGTATTTACCTGTTATTGAGTGTAGAAAACACTGGAAAGAAATTATTGGCACAGCTGAAATAGCCAATTTTTTGGGTATTACTAGAAAAAGATAGGTCGCAGAAAGAACCTTTTCTTGGCTTAAAAGAAAGTGTAGAAGGCTTCTTATGAGATAGGAAAAAAAGCTGAAATTTGGGAATCTTTTGCTTTTTTAGGCCTGATTTTTATGTGGCTAGAAACTTTATTAGGATAGGTTCATATAAACAGTGGGCTTTTGTTGAATATAATTACTTGTAATTTGATCCTGAATACCAGAAGCCCTTCGCAAGACTTTTGAAAAAGCCTTTTAATACAACCACATTTTGTGTGAAAGTCTCATTACCTAGCGTGATTGACCTCTTTTTAGATAATTTTTCATATTCATTGGCGAGGTTTTCATTTTTTGATTTTTTTAATGCACCAAGAAAAAATTCCTTTGTAACCCAGGTTACCCTGGCAGAATCATGTTTAAGGATCTTTAAGCCAGTCCAAATATCATTGTATTTTTCACAGGACTTATCTATTAATGCAAATCTGCGAGCTCCAACTTTATCTAGAAGTGAGAAAAAACCACATGGAATAGCTCTATAGAGCTGAGCTATACTAACGAGTGCTTTTTTAGCTAAATTAGAAACCAGGCTACTATCTACCGCATCAGTAAGACGTTCAGCCTTTTTTATCTCATATGGAGTTATTATTTTTGGAAAAGGAAGTGAACTAACTATTACCATTTTGTAATTACCTTTTTAAATTTTTTTATAATTAAATTATATCATTTATTTATTAATTTTATATAAAGTTAAAGGTAAATAAAACTAAAAAAACTTTACCACATAACTAACTTAGCTTTAATTACTCAACTTTTATCTATTCCACTCTGTTTTAAAGGTTTGCTAAAAATCATCGGTATTGCAAAATAAGGCACATAGATCATTCATTTTAAGCCCACTTTTTGGTTGTTTTTTGCGGTAAAAAAACGTTTTGACACCAAAGAGAGGTCTTTGTCCATCAAAAAATTTACTTTAACTTCTTATAGTTAAGTCAGATAAACCCAAAACTCAGGTTATTAGGATAAGTTCATTTGGCTAGGATCCTATGAGGTATTCAAGGATATAGAACTACAAGAACCAAAAGAATCAATACTGCAAAAAATAGGGAATATGATTTTTGGCCAAAGGGAACGAAGCGTTAGCCCTATTGTAATACCAGAAGAGCTTGATCAGTCTGGGGTATCTGATGTAGTTGCAAGCCCGAGTCTTCCGCCGGCTGCAAGTCCTGCTAATAATGCTAACTCAACAGCAGAACCGGTTGCAAGTCCTGCTAATAATGCTAACTCAACAGCAGAAAAGGTCTCGAGATTTAGAAAAGTAATAGGCACTATTGCGCATATTTTTAAACATCATAAAGCTGAGCTGGCAATTGGTGCTGTTATTGGCGGCGGCGTAGCAACTCTTTGTGTTCTTGCTTGGCCTGCCATCCCGCTACTTGGAAAAATTGGCCTTATCTTCTTTGGTGCAATGGCGCAATTAGCACCACCTGTTATATCGCATAGTTTGTGTGACCTTGAAATACCTCCTGAACTGCTAAAATAATATACAGCAAATAATCACCCTTATTTAGGGTGATTATTTTTTGATTCTCTCAAAAGAGGTTTTTCACCATAGTTTTAAGATTTTTTTGGGAATTCTATCCAATAACCTCATATTAAGGGTTTCGCATTCCTCAAGAAGAACTATCTTTAATCGATTATTTTCAGGAATGTGAGACAGCCCCTCTCCTGTTGTATTTGAACCATACAAGTTAACAATTCTTAAGTGAGCTGCTTTTAATGAGAAAAATTGTGCGAGGTGGGCTTCAGCAAGACTTCTACAATATTCTAAGACCAAGTGTTCTAATCGATTATTTTCAGGAATGCGAGACAGCCCCTCTCCTGTGGTGTTTGTTTGAGATAAATCAACAATTCTTAAGTGAGCTGCTTTCAATGAGAAAAATTGAGCAAGATAGACCTCATCTAAACTTTGACACCTTTTTAAGTCCAAGTTTTCTAACCGGTTTTTCTCAGGAATTTGAGCAAGCCCCTCTCCTGTTGTATTTGAACTATCAAATTCAACCTTTCTTAAGTAAGCTGCTTTTAAGAAAAAAACTTTAAGAAAATTCTCATTAAGAGAATCACAAACATTCAAATTCAAGATTTCTAACCGGTTTTTCTCAGGAATTTGAGCAAGCCCCGCTCCTGTTGTATTTGAACCACACAAGTTAACCTCTCTTAAGTGAGCTGCTTTTAAGAAAATAGCTTTAAGAAAATTCTCATTAAGATTTCTACAATAATGTAAATCCAAGATTTCTAATTGGTTTCTCTCTGGAAGGTGGGCAAGCCCCTCTCCTGTTGTATTTGAATTTGGACCATAAAATTCAACCTTTCTTAAGTGAGCTGCTTTTAAGAAAAAAACTTTAAGAAAATTCTCATTAAGATTTTTGCATCTACCT
Organism: Chlamydiae bacterium CG10_big_fil_rev_8_21_14_0_10_35_9; assembly: GCA_002773835.1. Classification (GTDB taxonomy): domain Bacteria; phylum Chlamydiota; class Chlamydiia; order Chlamydiales; family SM23-39; genus 21-14-0-10-35-9. The sequence goes on from PFAC01000002.1 coordinate 49,118, forward strand.
ACATCCAAGCTTTCTAATTGGTTTCTCTCTGGAAGGTGGGCAAGACACTCTCCTGTTATATTTGTTCCAGATAAATCTAACTTTTTTAAATGAAAAACCTTTGAAAAAAATGTTGTAAGAAATTCTTCTTTAAGATTTCTAAAACTATATAACTCCAATTCTTCTAATTGGTTTTCCTCTGAAATGAAAGCAAGACACTCTCCTGTTATGAATGACTGTTTCAACTTAAGATCTCTTAGATGCACAACTTTTTGGAGAGCCACTGCAAAGAATTGCTCATCTAGTTTTTCACAGCTATTTAAATAAAGCTTTTCTAGTTGATTTTGATGATGTGGAATGTGAGCAAGCCCTTCTCCTGTAGTGTTCGAAAAAGATAAATCAACCTCTTTTAAATGAGCTGCCTTTGAGAAAAAGATTTTCAAAAAACCTTCTTGAAGATTTTCACAGTACTTTAAACAAAGCTTTTCTAGTTGATTTTGATGATGTGGAATGTGAGCAAGCCCTTCTCCTGTAGTGTTCGAGAAAGATAAATTAACCTCTTTTAGGCAAATGGCTTTTTGAAAAAATTCTGCAAGGAATTGCTCTTCTAGATTTTTACAGCGCTCTAAACAAAGCTTTTCTAGTTGATTTTCCTTTAAGATATTAGCTAGACACTCTCCTGTTATATTTGTTTTAGATAAATCTAGCTCTTTTAGATGAGCAGCTTTTTGAAAAAAATCATTAAGGAATCCCTCATTTAAATTGCGACAATTTACTAAACACAGTTTTTCTAATTGGTTTTTCTCTGAAATGACAGCAAGACACTCCCCTGTTATGCTAGATCCACTAAGAGTTAAAGACTTTAAGTTAGGACATAATGAAAGAATTTCTCCAACTTGTTCCTCCGTAAAATCTAGATTTGGATCTGGAAGGCATCGAAATCCTAATGACTTAATAAGTTTTCTATTTTCTTCTGAAAGAGATCTCAAATAATTCATTGCATTTGATACGCCAGACTCAAATTTACTCTCTATTATTCTAGCGAGAAATTCCCCTTTACTTTTGTGGTAAGGGTCAAGAACTTCATTAAATTCTAGATTAACTAAATATTCTATTAGTTGTGGTTCTTGTTTTACAAACGTACATCTTTGTCCTAACTGAAGATTTGAAATAGATTGCATAAGAGCCAATCGACATAATGGCACTTGAGAAGCGTTTTTCCACAATTTGCTCACTTGACTTGCTATTAATTGCTGCTCAGGAGCTAAAAAAGATATCGTCTTAGCCCACATATTTACTGATAATGAAAAATTGATAGAAGCTGTCATGTAATTTCCTTTTTAAAGTAGTAACTCTGTTTTTATAAAAAATCCAACGAAGTAATTTTAACGTCTTATTTTTAATGTTTTTTTCCGAATGCTTTTTAAGAATTGCTTATTAAGATTTTTACAATTAAAAATTGTAAGTAATTCTAACTGATTTCTCTTAGAAATTCTAGTAAATCCTTCTCCTGTTATCTTTGTTGCAGATAAATCTAGCTCTTTTAGATGAGCTATTTTTAAGAAAAAATCTTGAAGAAAATTTTCATCAAGGTCGTTACAATTACTTAAGTTCAATTTTTCCAACTGATTTTCTGCTGAAATATAAGCAAGAGACTCTACTGTTGTGTTCGAAGAAGATAAATCTAATTCTTTTAAATAAGCTGCTTTTGCGAAAAACCATTTAAGAAAATGCTCATTAAGATTTTTACAATGTTCTAAATAAAGTTCTTCTAGCTGATTTTCTGCTGAAATGTGAGCAAGGCCTTCTCCTGTTGTGTTGGAACAAGTAAAATAAACGCTCTTTAAACAGGAGGCCTTTAAAAAAACGTCTGTAAGCCATTTTTCTTCAAGGTTTTTACAACTTCTAAAAACCAGCTTTTCTATCTGGTTTTTCTCTGGAATTTGAGCAAGGCCTTTCCCCGTTATCTTTGTATCATAAAAATGAGCCTCTTTCAGATGAATTACTTTAGGGAAAAGCCTTATAAGAAAATCCTCATTAAGATCTTCGCAGCTATTTAGCCACAATTCTTCTAACTGGTTTTCTTTCGGAATACAAGCCAGCCCTTCTCCTGTTGTGTTTGTCGAGACTAAACTAAGTTTTTTTAAATGGAAAGCCTTTGAGAAAAATACTTTAAGAAAATCCTCATTAAGATTTTTGCAGCTATTTATCCACAATTCTTCTAACTGGTTTTCCTCAGGAATGTGAGCAAGCCCCTCGCCTGTTGTGTTCTCACATAATCTAATTTTCTTTAGACAAGCAGCCTTTGAAAGAAAGATTCCAAGAAAATTCTCTTTAAGAAAAATCGTATCACAATCATTTACTCCATTGAATTCTACTATTTCTATCTGATTTTCGGGTGGGATATGAGAAAGTCCCTCTCCTGTTGATTTTGATTGAGATAAATCTACCTCTTTTAAATGAGCTGCCTTAGAAAAAAAAACCCCAAGGAAATTCTCATCTAGAAAACCTTCTTCAGAATCTTCTTCAGTGTCTGAACATAAATTTAAATCCAGTTTTTCTAATTGGTTATTTTCAGGAATATGAGAAAGTCCTTCTCCTGTTGTGGTTGTAGCAGATAAATCTAGCTCTTTTAGATAAGCTGCCTTTGAGAAAAAATCTTTAAGAAAATTTTCCTCAAGGTCGTTACAACTATTTAAGTCCAATTTTTCTAATTGGTTATTTTCAGAAATATGAGAAAGTCCCTCTCCTGTTGTGTTTGTATCAGATAAATCTAGCTCTTTTAGATGCGTTGCCTTTGGAAAAAGCTCTTTAAGAAAGTCTTCTTCAAGATTCTCGCAACTACTTACCTCCAACTTTTCTAATTGGTTTTCCCTTGACAGTTGGCTCAATCCTTCTCCCGTTGTATTCGTCCAACAAAAACCAACTTCTTTTAGTTGGGTTGCATTTCGGAAAAATTCAGCAAGGAAACCCTCATTAAGATTATGGGAGTTACTTAAATGCAGATT